>JAPWTS010000093.1 GCA_028275925.1 Thermofilales archaeon | reverse complement strand
AGGAGGCGAGGGAGATCAGGAGGAGGGAGGCGGATTGGAGCTTCATCGAATCCCAACCCCCGAGGCTGAAGGCGGCCCTGAAGCTGTACGTGGAGACGGGGGACATCCGGCTCTCCTCGGCGGTCGCCGGCTTGAGCCTGGAGGAGTTCAGGGAGCTGCTCAGGGCCGCGAGGATCCCCGTCGTCGCTTGAAGCCGGCGGCCGGCTTCACCAGCCCCAGCACGGCCCTCTCGTACCTCAGGGCTGCGCCGGCCAGCGGGGCCACCGGGGTCCTCGACAGGGCACCGCCGATGGCTTCGAGGTCCCCCTCGCTTAAGCAGCCGAGGAGCGGGGCTAGCACGCTGTAGGCTAGCGCGTAGACGGGCGCGGTGACCGCCAGGCGGGCCCAGTGGCTGGTGAGAGGCAGGCCGGCGGCGACAGCCGGCGGCGCGGCCAGCAGCGCGGCGGTGCACACCCGGGCCGCGGCGCCCAGGTCGACGCTGGCCCCTCTCCTCGCCGCCTCGCGGAGGCTGTAGAGCGTCGACGCCAGCGAGGCCGCCAGCGCCGAGGCCAACACGCCGTAGGCGCGGGCGAGGGGGGCTAGGGCGAGCGAGAGCGGCACGAACACTGCCGCGTAGGTGAGCGAGGCCCTGAAGTTCACGCGGGTCTCGCCGATCCCCTGGAAGAAGCTGCCGAGCGCGACGCTGCCGAGGCCCGACCACAGGTAGGCGACCGCCTGGAGGGCCAGGTAGCCCGGGGCTAGGCGGTAAGCGCGGCCGTAGACTGCGCCGACGAGCGCCCCCGCTTCAGCGATCGCGTAAGCCCCAACGGGGGCCATGACCAGCGACGAGTAGGCGGCGGCGTAGCGGAGGGCGCGCGCCGCCTCCCCCCTCTCGAGCTTGGAGAAGGCGGGGAAGAGCGCCGAGGCGATGGAGGCGGAGGCCAGCTGCATCAGGGCGGCGAAGTTCGCCGCCGCCTTCAGGTTCCCCACCTCCTCGTCCGCCGCAACCCAGGCGAGGAGCGAGTTCTGGTACACGCCCAGCGCCGTGCCCAGCGCCGAGGAGAGGTAGAGGGGCAGGCCGTAGGCGAGCATGGGCCTCAGCTCCCCCCACCCGCCGCGCCCGAAGCCGCCGACCCTCCTCCTGAGCAGCAGCACCCCCAGCGCCGCGGCTACGCCGTAGCCTGCCACGAAGCCGGCAACGGCCCCCTCGCAGCCGAAGGGCAGCGCGAGCAGCGGCGAGAGCAGGCCTCGGACCGAGTCGCGCGCCACGGGCAGCAGCGCCACAGCCCTCGCGTCCCCCAAGCCCAGCAGGGCGGAGAGCGAGAGGTTGAAGAGGGCGGAGAACACGACGAGCGGCAGCGTCAGCTCGACGAGACCCACCATGTCGGGCCTCCGCAGGAGCGCGAGGGTCAGCGCGCCGGAGAGGGCTAGGCCGAGCGAGGCGGCGCAGAGCGAGGTGAGCAGCGCGAAGCGGAGTGCCGCCCCCGCCGCGGGAGCCAGCGCCCTCCTGTCCTCGGAGAGCCGCGCGGCCTCCCGCGCGAGCGCCGCCGAGACGCCGAAGTCCGTCGCCAGCGCGAGGAAGCCCGCCACCGTCGTCGAGAGCGAGTACCGGCCGTAGCCGCTCGGCCCGAGCAGGCGCGCTAGCGCGATCGAGGAGAGGCCGGCCACGAAGGCCGCGAGCGCCTGACCCCCGAAGAGCGATACGGCACCGACAGCGCTGTCGGCGGCCGCGTCCGCGAGCCCACTGCGCTGAGCCACCGAGCCCCGCGGGAGGGGCGGTTAATAAAGCGCGCGGCGCTTTCCGTCCAAGCGACGCCGCGCAACGAGACCGCTCCGCGTCACGGGCCCCGCTCCTGCTCCTAAGTCGCACGCGAAGATGGGCGGGAGGGTTCAAGCACCCCCCTGAAGCGGACGCCCACTTTGCTCTCTGGGAGAGGGGGGTGCGCGCTCGACCGCCCTCGAGCGAGAGGAGCCGGGATGCGCTGCGAAGCTCTGCCGCGCGAAAACGATGCGTAGCGCAGCGGTGCGCTCCTCGAACGCGCTCTACTCGCGGGCTGGCTAAGGCCGGCGCTCGGCGCTCCCTGCCAACCGGCCGCGCAGAAACGCCCTGAACTTGTCAACGACCTCTTCCACGCCGAGCTTCAGCGAGCCTTGAGGTCTGTACCCTAAGCTTCTGATCTTTGCGTCGATCAAGCCGTAGGAGACCTGCTGCTGGTAGGGCGGCTCCACGTACTGAACCACGCAGTCAGGGACGACCTCCTTCACCGCGGCTATAACGTCGCTCAGCGTCGCGTTCTCGGTCACAACGTTGAACACGCCCCCGTTCGCCTCCTCGCGTCGCGCAGCGAGGATTAGCGCGCTGACGGCGTCCCCCACGTACAGGTAGGGTCTCAGCGCGGACTCGGCCCCCCTCCACACGGTCAGCGGCGAGCCGATCGCAGCTAGGAAAGCGAACCTGTTGACCACAGTGTCGAAGCGCATGCCCGGCGCGAAGCCGTAAACGGTCCCGAACCTCAACACCGCAACGCCCAACCCCCTCTCCCTGTGAGCTTCCAAGTACAGCTGCTCGGCGAGCAGCTTCGACTCGGCATAGGGGCTAGCCGGCTTGCAGGGGTGGCTTTCGTCGACGAGACCGTTGACATCCCCGTACACTGCGGCAGAGGAAGAGTAAACGACCTTCTCAACTCCAGAGGACATCGCCACCTCGAGGAGATTCCTAGCGCCTTCCACGTTCACCTTCTTCGTCTCCTCGCTCATCTTGAAGGATAGCGGCACGCTCGTGATCCCAGCCAGATCGAACACGAGGTCGACGTCCACCAGAGCCCTCCTCAGGTCTTCAGCCTTCGTCAGGTCGCCGAGCACGAACTCGTACTTGGCTCCCTCAGGGAGGTCGAAAAGCGAAAAGTACTTGTCGCCAGCCATGTTGTCGAACACGCGGATCACCTCCCCCTCAAAGCCCCTCTCGAACGGCAACCGCCTTATGAGCAAGGACCCGATGTAACCCGAGCCCCCCGTAACCAGGACGACCATGCTTCCCCGCGCTTCCGGTCGAAACCCATTTATATGCTCACCGGGGTCGCGCGAACCGTATGCCCCTGCTAGGGGAGGTCCGGGAGCTGGCGCTCCCGGGGGTCAAGCTGGTCGACGTGGCCGTGCTCCCCGACGAGCGTGGCTTCTTCGCCGAGATCATGAGGAGGGATTGGAGCGCAATACTCGAGGACGAGATCGTGCAGGCGAACCTCTCCTTCAGCTACCCCGGCATCGTCAGGGCCTGGCACAGGCACGTGAGGGGGCAGGTCGACTACTTCCTGGTCGTGCAGGGGGCGGCGAAGATATGCGCTTACGACGACGAGGAGGGGTCGCCGACGAAGGGGCACCTGGTGGAGGTCGTGCTCTCTTCGAAGAGACCGCAGATCCTCAGAGTGCCCGGCAAGTACTGGCACGGCTACAAGGTGGTGGGGGACGAGCCCGTCCTCCTGCTCTACTTCGTGAACAAGCTCTACGACTACAAGAACCCGGATGAGGAGCGGAGACCCTGGAACGACCCCGCAGTCGTGCCGGTCGCGATCAACGGGAGGAGGGACGACCCGAGGTGCGGGAAGCCCTGGGACTGGTTCTACCCGCCCCATAAGTGAGTCCGCTATGAAGGTGCTCATTACCGGGGCCAGCAGCCTGCCGGGCTACAGGGCTGCGCTCGCCGCCTTGCAGCGGGGCCACGAGGTGGTGGCGTTGCACTTCTCGCACGACGTGCCCATCGAGCACCCGAAGCTGAAGAAGGTCAAGCTGGACATAACGGACACCGTCAGGCTCCAGGACCTGGTGCTGAAGGAGAGGCCGGAGGCCGTGATCCACGCGGCAGCGCTAGGGGACGTCGACGAGTGCGAGCGCAACCGCGAGCTAGCTTGGCGCGTAAACGTGGCTTCCACGATCGCTCTAGCGCAGGCCGCAGAAGTCGTGAACGCCTACATGCTCTACCTGTCCACCGACTATGTCTTCGACGGCGAGCGCGGGATGTACAGCGAGCGGGAGCCGCCCAACCCCGTCAACTACTACGGGCTCACGAAGCTCATGGGGGAGGTCGCTGTGCAAGCCCGGTGCAGCCGGTGGAGCGTCGTCAGGGCCAGCAGCATCTACGGGCTGGGGCCCGGCCGCACGAACTTCGCCAAATTCCTCGTCGAGAGGCTTTCGCGAGGCGAGCGCGTTAGAGCCCTCGTCGACCAGTACACTTCACCCTCCCAGGCGGCGCTGCTGGCTGAAGCGATGATGGAGATCGTAGAGCGGCAGATGGTGGGGGTCTTACACGTGGTGGGGGAGAGGATGAGCCGGTACGAGTTCGCTCTGAAGGTAGCCAAAGCGCTCGGCTTCGACGAGAACCTGATATCGCCCGCGAAGATGGAGGAGTTCAAGTGGTTCGCGAGGAGGCCGAGAGACTCCAGCCTCGCCTTCGAAGAAACCCGCAGCAAGCTCTCCTGCAGCTTCTACAGCACGGAAAAAGCCCTCGAGACCTTGAAGGCCGAGTTCGAGGCCCTGCGGCTAAGCCAGCAAGTCCAGCCTGCTCCTCTCGCCTAGGATCAGCCTCAGCCCCCTCGGCCTCCCCTCCCCACCCGAAACCACCGCGTCGGAGCCGATTAGCGAGTTGAAGACCCTCACGTTGAGGTTCGACAGCTCCACCCGGTCCATCAGAACGCTGTTCTCCACCTCCACCCGCACGAGCTTGCAGCCCTCCCCAACGCTCGTGTAGGGCCCCACGTAGGACTCCTCGACCACGGAGCCCCTCCCGATGTAGCTCGGCCCCCGCACCACGCTCTTCCTCACCACCGCCCCCTCCTCCACGACCACCCTGCCCTCGATCGAAGACTCCTCCACCACGCCCGCGACCTTAGATCTCAGCTTGTAGTCCAGCAGCATGCGGTTCGCCTCAAGCACGTCCTCGGGCGTCCCCGTGTCCTTCCACCACCCCTCCACGAAGCTGTAGCCCACCCTGAGCCCCCAGTCCAGCAGCAGCTGGAGAGCTTCAGTGATCTCAAGCTCACCCCTCCAGCTGGGTTTCAGCCTCTCGATCGCTCGGAATACGTGCGGAGGCCTGAAGAAGTACACGCCGACCAGCGCGCAGTTGCTGGGGGGGACTTTCGGCTTCTCCACGAACCCCTTCAGCCTGCCGCGCTCGTCGAACACTCCCACACCGAACCGCTCCGGCCTCTCCACCCTGGCGAAGAGGACGTAAACGTCGTAATCGCCCTCGGCGAACTCCTTCGCGAAGCGGGAGATCCCTTCGAGGATCACGTTGTCGCCCAGGTAGACGACGAAGGGCTCGTCGCCCACGAAGTCCCTCACCGTGTACACGGCGTGCGCGATCCCGTACGGGTAACCCTGGTACACGTAGGTCAACCGCAAG
>JAPWTS010000092.1 GCA_028275925.1 Thermofilales archaeon | reverse complement strand
GCGAGCAAGGCACAGAAGCTTCTCACGAAACGCGCTGCCGGACCCGCTGGGCGGCAGGCTGATATACCCCTCCCCGCGCTTTCACCTGCCGCTGCTGATCCGTGAGGAGGAACCGGGGTCCTGAACCGTGATGGCGCGCGTTACGCCCGCAGCCCCAGCTTCGCCGCGAGGCGCACTTTGACCGGCTCGGCGAGCAAGCAGGTGGAGGAGATGCCGAGGATTTCGAGGACATCCTTCGCGCTGAACCTCGGCATCAGCACGCCCGCTAGCGCGAGCGCTGTGAAGGCCGCGAAGGTCCCGGCAATCGAGAGGAGCACGGCCCTGCTGGGCTTCGAGCTCCAGAGCCACCCCCTCTCCCGGACCATCAGCAGCCTGAACTGGCTCGTGTATATCAGGGAGAGCAGGACGGCCGCCGTCGCTCGCTCCCACCCCATCCCCGAGCCCAAGCTCACCGCGAGCGCGAGGAGCGGGGGCACGCTCATGGCGGCCGCCAGCACGGCCGAGAGAGCTGCAACCGGCTTCATATCCCACCTCGCGGGCCTCTTTGACGGCCTGGCGTTGTCCGTGGATATCGACATGGTGAGGAAGTCGTTGGCGGCGAGCAGGAGGGCCATCTGGTAGGGCTCGAGCGCCAGCCGGCGCAGCCACAGCATCCCGGCGAGCACGACCACCACCGTTTGGAGCGTCTTCGCCGCCTTGTTCAGCACCCAGGTGAGCGCCCTCTCGTGCATGACCCTGCCCACCGTCACGGCGTCCACGATCGGCTTCAACCCCTCTTCGAGGAGCACCATGCTAGCCGCCGCCTTCGCCGCGTCCGTGGCGCCGGCCACCGCGATCCCCACCTCCGCCTGGCTCAGCGCCGGCGCGTCGTTGACCCCGTCGCCGGTCATCGCCACGACGTGGCCCCGGCTCTGGAACGCTTTAACCACGTTGAACTTGTCCTCCGGGAAAACCTCGGCCAAGCCGTCCACGCCGTCGACGACCTCCTCCAAGCTCGCGCCGCGCTCACGAAGCTCCTTGACCGAGACGACCCTCTCCCCCACTCCCGCCATCCTCGCCACCTCCCTCGCCACTAGGGCGTTGTCGCCGGTCAGCATCACGGGGCGCACCCCAAGCTCCCTCAGCTTGGCTAGGAGCTCCGCTGAATCCCGGCGCGGCGGGTCGAGCAGGTGGAGGAGCCCTGCCACCCGCATCCCGCCTTCATCCTCCCCGACGGCTACGGCCAGAGTCCTCAACCCCCTGCGGGAAGCTTCCTCCACCTCCTTGAGCACCTTGCCCGCTTCTTCCCCGCCTGCGCCGCAGAGCCCGACGATCGTCCTCGGCTCGCCCATAGCCACCCTGACCCTCTTCCCGCCGCACACGGCGACGGCTTCCGACCTCTTGATGTGCGGGTCGAACGGCGTGTAGCTCTCGATCCTGCAGCTGCCCCTGTCCACCCCCGCCTCCCTCGCGCGCCTGAGGACGGCTTCGTCGATCGGGTCGGGGGCCCCCTCGCTCGCCGCTAGGGAGGCGAAGAGCAGCACGTCGCGCTCGCTGAACCCGAACGGTTTGACCTCCACCACCTGCAGCTTGTTCTCGGTCAGCGTTCCGGTCTTGTCGAAGCACGCGACGCTGACCGTGCCGGCATCCTCAGCCGCGCTGAGCCTCGTCACGAGCACGCCCCTCCTCGACAGCTCGAGCGCCGCGTAAGCCTGCATGATCGTCAAGACGGCCGGCAGCGCCACCGGCACGGCGCCCATGAGGATCGTCACCGCGAGGTCTAGCATTCTGGCGGGGGGCCACCCCTCCGCGAGGGCCACGGGTAAAGCGATCAGCAGCGCGGCGATCCCAGCCACCATCATGTACCTCGTGAAGGCGAGGATCACGCGCTCCTGCTGGGACCGCGCTTTCGCCTGCTTCACAAGCTCGACCGTCCGCCCGAAGAAGGTCCTAGCCCCCGTGTTGACCACCAGGCACTTCGCCTCGCCGCCCCTCACGATGGAGCCGGCGTACGCGACGCCGCCTTCCCCTACTTCCACGGGCAGCGACTCGCCGGTGAGCGCCGACTGGTCGACGAGCAGCCTGCCCTCGAACACCTTGACGTCCGCCGGCACGGCGCTGCCGAGGCGGAGGAGGACCACGTCGCCGGGCACGAGCTCCCTCGCGTCCACAACCCTCCACTTCCCGTCCCTCCTCACACTAACCTCCACCCTCAGCTGCTTCCTTAGCAGCTCAACTACGCGCTTGCTGGACCTCTCGTGCGCGAAACCCAGCGTCGCGTTGAGCACGAGGAGGAAGAGCATCACCTCAGTTTCGAAGAGACGCCCCGCCGCGTAGGAGACCGCGATCGCAGCTTCCATCAGCCACGGCAGCGGCCCCCAGTACCTCCGCAGGTAAGCGAGCGCGGGGTTCTCTTTCTTCTCGGGAACCTCGTTGAACCCGTACACGGCGAGCCTCTTGCGCGCCTCCTCCTCGCTCAAGCCCTCGGGGCTCGACCCGAGAGCCTTGAAAGCCTCCTCGATTTTCATCCCCTCAAACTCTCTGGTCGAAATGCTGCGCATCGGTGCCTTCACTAGGCGGACCTTTTACCCTTATCTATATTTTACTTCTTTATTATCGATATTGTTGCCCCTCAGCCCAGCGAGAACCTAAACTTCATCTTTTCACAGTAGCCCCTCAGCCCTACACCTTAAGTGAAGAGGCGATCATTTCGTTTGGCGCGGAGAGGGGAAGAGGATAAAGCGCGATGCTAGCTTCAAGCGAGATGCGATGGCGCGGCTTGCTATCGCTTCTCCAGTATCTCCTTCAAGAGGTTTATCACAACCGATTTCACCGACGAAACCTCCTGGTAGAGCAATCTGATATCATTCTTCAAGTCTTGGCGGACAGTCTCCATCTTAGCGTTCGTATCGTCAATTCTCTTATTTGTTTCGTCAATCCTTTTACCTAGCGAATCCCTTACGTCGTCTATCCTTTTGTTCAGTGAATCTCCGAGACCATCAATCCTCCTGCTCACCTGGTCTAGAGCCCTGTTTATCTGGTCCGAGAGTAGTATGATGACTTGGGTGTCCGTGAGCTTCTTCCCCTCCATCAACTTCTTCGCGATCCTCTCCGAAACCCGCCTAAGCACCTCGCCCAAAACCGGCAGCGCGACGACTTCGACCATCTCAGCGTTATCCCTCGAAGTGGATCATAAGCGTAGTGCCCGCGCGGAGCTAGGCTTCCGGGTCGTAAAGCCACTTGCGCACGAGCGGCGCGGCGCCGCACCTGTACGCTACGCTCCCGCCAGGCCGCACCTCGATCATCGTGGAGAGGAGCCCGCTGTGCGCGAAGAAGTTCCTCTTCGCGTCCCCGAGGAAGCCTTCGCCGCCCGTTAGCTCTGCCACGTCCCTCGCGAGGAAGCGGGCGTTAAGGCCCAGCCCCAGGAGCCCGTAGACTTTGCCGAAGACCTCGAGCAAGCCGCTCGGCGTCGCCTCCGCGCCCACCACCCCGGCGCTGTGGAACTCGCGCAGGCTCTCCAGCAGCGCAAGCGCGAGGGCCGCGTTGACAACCAGCGCCCTGTTCAACCTCAACCTGCGCACAGAAAGCTTCCCGCCCTCCACCGCGACCCGCCTCCTCCGCTCGACCTCCGCGACGATCAAGCGGAGGGCTTCAAGGCCGGCGGCGGGGTCAGCCGCCTTCAGGTTCACGATCTCCTCGTGGTAGAGGGCGAGCGGCGCGTTGTACTTGAGCGCGTTGAAGGCCACGCGCGCTTCGGCGAGGATCCTCTTGAGGCGCTCCACCGGCCCCCTCAGCCTCTCCCCCAGCTCCCCCTTCTCCTCGCCGCTGAGCGGCGAGAGGACGAAGTCCACCGGCTTGAACTCGAGGCTCCGGAGCGGGAACTCGAAGAAGGCCTTCGAGGTGAAGTCGTAGAGGCCGACGCTGTATCGGCCGCCGCCCAGCACGGGCGGGACCGCGGCGATCCACGCCTTGACGCCCGCGCCGCCCTGGAGGATGCGGCGGAGCTTGCTGTGGACGACGAAAGCGCGCGCCGCCTCCAGCAGAGCCGCCGCGTAGACGTTGAGCCCCGTGGAGACGTCCAGCACCAGCTCCCCGCAGCCCTCCAGCGCGCCGAGGAAGTCGAGGAAGAGGTGAGCGACGACGTTGTCGAAGTGGTTCTCGAAGCTCGCCTCGAAGGCCCCGCGGTAGCCCCCCAGCGCCTGCGCGACGACGACCCTCGCGCGGGCTCCGAAAGCGCTCTCAACCCTCTCGGAGAAGACCTTGCCCAGCTCGCCGCGCTCCAGAGCTTCGGCGGCCTCCTCCGCGCTGCCGAAAGCGAGGACGGCGAGGCTCTCCGGCGCCACGAGGACCGCCTCCGCGCCGCCCGCCGCTAAGGCCAGCGGCAGGAGGCGGCCGCGGTACTCCCTACCCTCGACCTCGTACACGACCTCGGCGTAGCCGTCGAACCTGCCCAGCACCCCGACCGCCGCGCGCTTCACGCGCTCGCGTTGTGACGAACCAAAAAACGCTGACGCGCTGAGCCGCCAATGGGGAACTCGTGCTGATGACCCGGTTTTCGACCATCTATTGATCTCCTTCCAAGTTGTTCGGACCTCCTTAGGATAAGTAAAACAGGGGGTCAAACTGGAAAAGAGCGTCGGAATAGCGAGCCGCTTTCAGTGCGAGGAGAGCCAAGCTGCAGTGCACCAACATGGTTATTAGCCTTCGCCTGCTACCTCGATTCGGTGATGAGGTCTCGGGGAGAGCAACCGAGCGGTGACGCTGTTCAACCCCGTGCTGACGCTCCACCCGGCTAATCGCTCCAGAAAACCGTGCGCCGCGGAGCGCTGCGCGGAAAGCTTTCGCGGAAAACTTCCTTATCTGTGGCTCAATTAGAACTCGAGCCTCGCCCCAGCACCGCACTGGAGCGTTTTGAGCCTGCGCGCCAGCGCGTTAGCGGCTTTCGCCCCCGTGCAGTGGCAGGGCGCCACCGCCTCGACGCCGAGCCGGGCCAGCTCGTCCACGGTCGCTTCGATCTGCCGCTCGCCCGCTTCGATCAGGTGCAGCCCGCCGACGACCGCCAGCGGCCTCCGCCCCGGCAGCAGCCTCACCGCCTCCCTCACGAGCGCGGGGGCCCCGGGGTGCGCGCAGCCGACGAGGAGCACGAAGCCCTCCCCCGCCTCGACCGCGAGCGCCTGCTCGGCGAGCCTGTAGCCCTTGTACGCCGCCTGGAGCGGGCCCACGATGCGGGCCCCGGGCGCCACGGGCTCGGGCTTGGGCTCCGACGGCGCGTGCACGACCGCGTCGGGCTTCACCGAGAGGAGCGCGGACAGCGCGCCGGTGTGGTCCCAGTGGTTGTGCGAGATCACCACCGCCTCGATGGTGCGGGGGTCTACCCCGAGCGCGCCCATGTTGTAGAAGAGCCTCGCCGGGTCCCCGCCCGTGTCGAAGAGGATCCTCCGCCCCCCGACCTCGACCA
>JAPWTS010000091.1 GCA_028275925.1 Thermofilales archaeon | reverse complement strand
GGGCTCCTGGACAGGGGGTACAGCGTCTTCCTGACGGGCTCCTCCTCGAGGCTGCTGCCCCGCGAGGTTGCCACCCAGCTGCGGGGGCGGACGCTCACCTACTACCTGCTGCCCTTCAGCTTCCGCGAGTACTTGAGGGCGCGCGGCTTCCGCCTGCCGGGCGTGCTCAGCCAGGAGGAGAAGGCGCTGCTCAGGCGCGAGCTGCAGAGGTACGTGGACTACGGGGGTTACCCGGAGGTGGTGCTGATGCCGGAGCTCGCGGACCGGCTGCTGCGCGAGTGCGCGGAAGCGGTCTTCTACAA
The DNA here is from genome assembly GCA_028275925.1 of Thermofilales archaeon. Classification (GTDB taxonomy): domain Archaea; phylum Thermoproteota; class Thermoprotei; order Thermofilales; family Thermofilaceae; genus JANXEW01. Next base: position 5,188 of record JAPWTS010000091.1, on the reverse strand, counting down.
GGATTTCGTCGAGAGGCACGGCGTCAGGGACTTCGGCCTCGCCAGGTACGTTTACCACTTCGTCCTCCAGAACTTCGCGCGCGAGCTCAGCGTGAGGAGGATCGTCGAGTGGGTTAAGTCGCAGGGTTTGCGCTTCGATAGGAACAAGGTCTACGAGTACGTCGCCGGCCTCCAGGACACGATGGCGGTGTTCTTCCTGAGGAGGTACAGCGAGAAGGTGAGTTTGAGGGAGTCTTGGCCTAAGAAGGTTTACGTTTGCGACACCGGCTTGACGAGGCTGTTCAGGAGGGGGGAGGAGGTGGGGAGGCTTTTGGAGAACGTTGTATTCCTCGAGCTACTGAGGAGGAGCAACGAGAACCCGCTGTGGGACATCTACTATTACAGGGACCAGCGCCAGAGGGAAGTTGACTTCGTGGTCAAGGAGGGGGCCCGCGTAACCCAGCTCATCCAGGTCACCTACGCGAGCTCCCCCGACGAGCTGGAGAGGAGGGAGCTCGAAAGCCTCGTGAAAGTCTCTGAAGCTCTCCGCTGCGGCGACCTCCTCCTCTTAACCTGGGACCTCGAGGACGAGCTCGTACGCGACGGTAAGCGGATCAGGGCAGAACCCCTTTGGCGGTGGCTCCTCCAGCGAGAAAGCCCACCCGAGTCGAGAAGCTAGAAGCCGGGCAGCGCGCGGGGAAAGCCCGCTGGCGCTTTCAGCCGTCGGGGTGCGCCGCGCGCTGGCTGAGCCCCTTGGTCGGCCGGCGCGTCCTGAACCCTTTCCTGGAGCAGTGCACTAGGGGGTTCCTGTGCCCTCGTGCAGTTGGGGTAATGCTTATGAACACGCTCATCATGATCATATTCATGATGAACGCGTTCATAGATAGGGGCAGGGAGCTGGCCTTCCTGGAGAAGAGGTTCCAGTCGGGTAGGGCCGAGCTCGTGGTGGTTTACGGGCGTAGGAGGGTTGGTAAAACGTTTTTGCTGAGGAGGTTTCTTGCCGGAAAGAGGGGAGTGTACTTTGTGGTAACCAAGCTGGGCGACATCCTCCGGGAGCTGTCGGAGGCTATAGGCGAGCAGCTGGGCGTGCACCCTCCCCTTCTGCGCAGCTACAGGGAGCTCTTCAAGTACGTAGCCGAGCAGTGCAGGGAAAGCAGGCTGGTCCTCGTGATCGACGAGTTCCAGCGGTTGGCGGAGCACGATCCAGCTTTCCTGATGGAGCTCCAGGCGGCTTGGGACGAGTTCCTGCGCGACACAAAGGTGTTCCTGGTTCTCAGCGGCTCCTCGGTCGGCGTAGTCGAGCGAACAGCTCTCTCGTCGTCGTCCCCCATTTTCGGCAGGCGCACGGGGCAGCTTAAGGTGAAACCCTTCGCTTTCTCGTGCGCGAAGGAGTTTACCCCCAGGTGGTCTTGCGAGGATAAGGTCAGGGCTTACGCGGTGTTCGGGGGCACCCCCGCTTACCTGTCTCTCCTCGACGGCTCTAAGAGCCTACTGGAGAACATCGTGAGCCTTGTTCTAGAGCCTGGAGGACCTTTACGCGAGGAACCCTACTTCCTGCTGGCGGCTGAGACGAGAGAGCCCTTGAAGTACATGGCGATACTGGAGGCTATGGCGTCCGGCGCGACGACTCTCGGCGAGATCGCGTCGAAGAGCGGGTTATCCTCGAGCGAGCTGCCCAGGTACATGAGGGTCTTGGAGGCGATGCTCGACATCGTGGAGAGGAGCTACCCGCTGCTGGAGGAGGGGAGACGCGGTCGGGCGAGGTACAGGATAAAGGACAACTTCCTCCGCTTCTGGTTCAGGTTCGTGAGACCCAACCTGTACTTGCTGGAGCTCGGCGAGGTCGAGCGCGTTGCGTCGAGGATCGCGGAGCAGCTAGACGAGTACGTTTCCACAGTCTTCGAAGACGTAGCGCTCGAGCACTTCTCCCGCGCGGTACCAGCGCTGAGAGTCGGCCGGTGGTGGAGAGGCGACGTGGAGATCGACGGAGTGGCGATCGACGAGAAGAGCAAGGTCGCCTATTTCATGGAAGCGAAGTGGTCGAAGAACCCCCTGGACAAGCGCGTGCTCCGGGAGCTGGAAAGGAAAGCTGAAGCGTTCGAGTGGAAGATCGGAGAGCGGAGGGAAGTCTACTTTCTTTACTCCAGGAGCGGGTTCACGTTCGAAGCGGAAGAGAACGTGCAGCTCATCAACCTTGAGGAGCTCTGCGCCCAGCCGTGCACGTAGCGCGCGGCACCCTGTTACCCCACCCTTAACGCAGGGCTACCGCTCTACTCCTCATTGACCGCTACGACCCCATTCGCGCGCTCGAGGGCGAACTCGTACGCGACGGCAAGCGGATCAGGCAGCGGCAGCTCGAGCTCTCCGCGTGAGGCGCTGGGGACCTACCAGCTCTCCTCGACGGCGAGCGGCGTAAGGTCCTTGTCCCACTTTAGCACCCACACTTTGGCTTTCTTCGCGGCTTCCAGGGCTTCCGGGGTCGCGTAGTCCGCGTAGATCACCTTGACGATCCTCCCCCTGAGGAGGTCGGGCCGGCTCCTCTTGATCGCCTCGATCTTGCTCAGGAGCTCGCTTACGAGTGTCGGGCCGAGCCTCACCGTGGCTTCCCCGATTACGCAGAGATCGCCCGCCGCGCCGTAGATGTTCACTCCCACCGAGTCCACGAAGATCCTGTCGAGCTCGACGTCGACGTTCAGCCTCTCCCTCACCCTGTGCCTCACCACGCTCCTCGCCTCCTCCTCGATCGTCAGCGCCAACCTCTCGAGGGTGGTGTTGATCGCACCCGTATCCTTTTTCAACGCGTTGACGCCGCTCCTTATCGCTGCCACCCCCTCTCGGAGCTTAACTTGCTCCCTCCACAGCTTCACCATCGCCCTTTCGAGCTTCACCATCCTCTCCTCTAGGCCGTCGAGCCTCTTCAGCACCTCAAGCACCCCCAGGTAGCCGGCTACCGCGTACCTGAACTCCTTATCCTCCTCAAGCGCTTTCAGGAACCTTTCCTTCTCCTCAGCCGTGAGAGCCATGCGCGGTTACCGCGCGCGCCGTTATTTAAACCCAGCACACGGCCGCTCGTCCCTGGGGGCTCGGCTCGGGAGCTGGCGGCGCGGTCACACGCCTATGTACGCGTACCTCTGCTTGAGCACCACGTTGACTATTACGATGGCGGTGAGCTGGAGCGTTATCAGGAGGACGCCGAGCGCGGCGACGATGTGCGGTCCGCCGATCCTGCTGAGGTAGTCCATCATGATGAACGTGATGGGGGCCCTGTGGCCCTCGCCGACCCCGCCTAAGCCGCCGAGCGTGACGCTCGTGCTCGTTTCGCCGACGCAGTAGACGAAGCTGACGAGGAGGCCGCTCAGCACGCTCAAGCCGATCAGGGGGAGCACGACGCTCGCGAGGGTCCTCAGCCTCCCCGCGCCCAGGTTCATCGAAGCCTCCTCGAGCGCCACGTGAACCTGCTGGAGGCCCGCGAACACGGCTCTCGCGGTGAAGGGGAGCCTGCGGACGCTGTAGGCTAGGATGAGCAGGAGGCTGGGGCCGGCCGAGATGGGGTCGAGCGGCGTCCCCCTGAAGAACGTGGAGAAGAAGTAGAAGTAGCCCACGGCTACGGCCAACCCCGGTATCGCGACCGGCGACGTGACGAGGAGGTCCAGAAGCTCGAGCCCCTTGAGCCTCGCCCTAGCGATCACGTAGGGGGCGGAGACGCCCAGCACAAGGATCAGCGCGAGCGCCGCTGCCGAGTAGATCAGGCTGTTGTAGACAGCCCGGGAGACGAGGGGATCGGCCACGATCGAGCGCAGGTGCTCGAGGGTGAAGCCCTCCGGCAGCGGCCCCGCCCAGCGCTCCGCGAGAGCGTAGGCGAAGACGGCGATCTGCGGGAACGCTAGGAAGAGGAGGAGGGGCAGGAGCCCCAAGTACACGGCCGCGAGCCCGAGGGGGCCCAGCCTCCTCGCGCGCGGCTTCCACCTGCCGCCCCTGCTCAGCATCGCGTACTGCTTCAGCGACACGTACCTCCTGATGCCGGCGAACACCGCGAGCGCCAGCGCGAGCAGGAGGAGGGCGAGGCTCGCCGCCGCCGGCGACAGCCTCCCCGTCGTGGCCTCGACGAAACGCGTGAAGATCTGGTACGACATCAGCCTCTGCTCGTTGAAGACGATAGGCGCCCCCACGTCCTCGAGGGAGAAGATGAAGACGAGCGCCGCCCCCGCCGCCAAGCCGGGCAGCGAGAGGGGGAGGGTGACGGTCCTGAACAGCCTGAAGCCCCTCGCCCCCAGGTTCTCCGCCTGCTCCTCCAAGCTGGGGTCGATGCCCACCATGCTCGCGTAAACGTTGAGGTAGACGATGGGGAAGAAGGTCATGATCTGCGCCGCCGCGACGCCCGCGAGCCCCTCCAAGCCGACCCTGACGGGGAGGCCGAGCACGTCGCAGAGGAGCCAGGAGATGAGACCGTCCCTCCAGTCGAACAGCTTCTTGATGACGAAGGAGTTGATGAAGGGCGTCTGCAGCAGGGGGACGGTGGCGAGGATCCTCAGCGCGGTCCTTCCGGGGAAGGCGTAGCGGGCCATCACGAAGGCGGCGAGCACCCCGAGCGCGCTGGCGAAGAGGGTCACCACCGCCGCCACGATGAGCGAGTTGGCGATCACGCCGTAGCTGGCGCCCACCAGCCTCACGATCGTCACCTCGCGCCCCCTGAAGCTGGTCTTCACGGCGAAGAGGAGCTCGCCCTGCGGCTTCAAGCTGAAGTAGGTGGGGTCGCTGAAGAGGAGGAGCGGGTTGTACTGGGCCGCCACGTAGGCGACGGTGGCGAGGGGGGCGACGAGGAGGAAGAGGAGCAGAGCGGCCGATACCAGCAGCTGGGCCAGCAGCGTGGCGTCCAGGTAGAAAAAGGCCCTCCTCAGCGCGCGCGCAAGGCTCTCAAGCGCTTCCCTTCCCGCGTCCTCAGGCACCTCTACCGCGAAACCGACCCACGGCATAGGCCGCTTCTTCGCGAAGGACGAGGACGCTCCTATTAAGCGTTAACGCGCTACGCTGGCTCGAAAGCCTTTTGTCTCAACGCGTTCTCTGAACGCGGTAATGCGCGCGCTGGAAGGCGCTTCTCTATAGCGTTCCTGCGTATTCTCTATTCTTTTCTTTAACTTTTCGATTAGAAAATTTTACTTTCGGTCTACTCTGGGCAAGGTTTATAAACCCCCGCCTCGCCTTCCAACCC
>JAPWTS010000014.1 GCA_028275925.1 Thermofilales archaeon | reverse complement strand
CGTCTGCATCTTGAAGCGGGATCCCGGCTTCCGCGAGTTCCTGCTGGACGGCCAGGTGGCCCCGCTCGACGACTACCTGGAGGTGAGGCCGGAGAACGCCGAGCTCGTGAAGGAGCTGGTGAGGAGCAGGCGCCTCGTCGTGGGGCCGTGGTACGTGCAGCCCGACGAGTTCCTCGTCCACGAGGAGTCGCTCGTCCGCAACCTGCTCTACGGCAGGAAGAGGGGGCTCGAGTACGGCGGGGTGGCGCGCATCGGTTACCTGCCCGACACGTTCGGGCACACGGCCCAGCTCCCGCAGATCCTCCGCGGCTTCGGCATCGAGACGTTCGTCTTCCACAGGGGGCTGGGGCCCGAGTTCGAGAAGGTGGGGACCCCCTTCGTCTGGGCGGGGCCGGACGGCAGCGAGGTCGTCGCGCTCTTCCTCCCCGACGGCTACTGCAACATGGCTTGGCTGCCGCCCGACCCCGACGCCGCGGCGGAGGCGGCGAGGGAGCTGCTGAGGCGCTGGAGCAGGTGGTCGAGGATCGGCTCGGTCCCGGGGATGGTCGGCTGCGACCACCACCTTCCTAAAGACTACCTGCCGAGGCTCGCGAGGGAGCTCGCCGCGAGGGGCGTCCCGGCGAAGGTGGGGTCGCTGCGCGAGGTCCTCGAGGAGGCGCTGGCCGCCAGGGGCAGGCTGGGAAAAGTGAGCGGGGAGCTGCTGAGCAGCCACTACCACTGGGTCCTCTACGGCGTCTGGTCGACGAGGACGTACTTGAAGAGGTTGAACTTCGAGTGCGAGACGCTCCTCATCTACTACGTCGAGCCGCTCTGGGCGCTCGCGTGGGTCCTCGGCGGCCCATACCCCGAGCGGGAGATCTGGACCGCCTGGAGGTACGTGCTGCTCAGCCAGCCCCACGACTCGATCTGCGGCTGCAGCGTCGACGAGGTCCACCGCGAGGTTGTGTCAAGGCTGGAGAAGGCGAAGGCTTTGGCTTCGGAGCTGCTGGAGTGCACGGGGAGGGGGCACGGCGCGCTGGAGTGGTTCCTGGGCGGGAGGGCCGGGTACAGGTACGAGTGGCACGCGATGCACTTCCTCGCATCGAAAGCCGACCTCTCCTTCGCCGGCTCCGACAAGCCCTACGTCGTCGCCTTCAACACGCTCCCCTGGAGGCGGAGGGCCGTCGTCGTAGCCCGCTTCAGGCCCTACGCGGTCGTCGCCCCGATGCTGGACGAGCTCTCGCGCGTGGCCCCCCGCAACGTGGCTGAAGCCGCGGCCGAGCTCGTGCGCGCGAGCGCGGTGATCAGGTTCGACCTAAGGGGGGCGGTGCTCAGGGACTCTTCGGGGCGCGTGATCCCCGTCCAGGTGAGGGAGCTGGAGGGCGGGGTGGTGGAGGCTGTCTGGGTGGACGAGCTGCCGGCGCTCGGCTTCAAGGCGTACGCGGTGGAGGGGGCGCGCGGCTCCGAGCGCGGCGGTTTGGCTTGGGGCGAAGCGTTCGTCGAGAACGAGCACCTGCGCGTCGAGTTCGACTTGGGGAACGGGGGAGCGCTCAGGCTGATCGACAAGCGGACTGGCGAGAGGTACGAGGGGTTAGCGGTCCTCGAGGACGGCGGCGACATAGGGGACGAGTACGATTACTCGCCGCCCGAGCGCGACAGGATTGTGGCAAGTAAGGGTGTGAGAGCCAGCTTCGAGGTCGTCGAGGCGGGACCTGTCCGCGTGCGCGCGAGGGTCCGCTACGCGCTGCGCGTGCCCGCATCCGCCTCGCCGGACCGCAAGTCGAGGAGCGCGGAGGAGGTGGAGCTGCCGGTGGAGCTCCTGGTCACGCTGTACAGCGGGATCCCGCGCGTCGACCTGGAGGTGCTCGTGGACAACAGGGCTCGCGACCACCGGCTGAGGGTCGTCTTCCCCACGGGCGTGAGGAGCGGGAAGCACGCGGCCAGCACCCACTACATGGCGATCGAGAGGCCGAACGAGCCGCAGCACTACTACGTGAGGCGCGAAGGCAGGGTCCCCGTGCCCACGTGGCCGACGAGGCTATGGGTGGACGTGAGCGACGGGAGGAGGGGGCTCTGCGTCGCCGCAAAGGGGCTCCACGAGTACGAGGTGCGGGGCTCGGGCGGCGAGATCGTCTTCACGCTGCTCAGGGCTGTGGGCTGGCTGTCCAAGGGCGACCTGCTGACGAGGCCCGGCCACGCCGGGCCGGAGGTCCCGACGCCCGACGCGCAATGCTTGGGGCCGCAAAGGTTCGAGCTGGCCGTCTTCCCGCACGCCGGCTCGTGGAGCGAGGCGGGCGTGCACAGGGCGGCGCTCGAGTGGGCTGTGCCAGCCGTCGCCCACGAGGACATCCCGCACAGGGGCGAGCTGCCGCCCGAGTTCTCGCTGGTCGAGGTGCGGGGCGACGCCCTCTTCTCGGCGTTCAAGCGGAGCGAGGACGGGAGGTGCGCGGTGCTCCGCCTCTACAACCCGTCCCCGCGCGAAGCCGAGGTCGAGGTAGCGTTCGGCAAGCCCCCGGCGAGGGTCTGGAGGGCGCGCCTCGACGAGACCGAGCTCGAGGAGCTGCCAGCCGGCGCGAGCCTGGAGCTGAAGCTGGGGCCCTACAAGGTCGAGACGCTGAAGCTCGAGTTCTAGCCGCCGGCTCCTTTTTCCGCCTCTATTCTCCACTCCACCACGCGCCCCCACACGCCCTTCAGGTGGCGGAGGATCTCCCCGGCGCTCCCCCTGTCGAACTTGAGCTTCAGCACGAGGATCCCCGAGCCCGCTTCCCCCATCTTCTCGCCCACCAGCTCCAGCTCGGCCGGCCGCGCGCGCCACGCCTCGATGAGCTCCGCGATGTCCAAGAAGCCCCTCTCCCTCGCCACGTCTGCCGGTGTCTTCCCGCTGCTGTCGCCGAGCGAGGGGTCGGCCCCCCACCTTAGCAGGAGCTCCACGACACCGCGGTGGCCGCCGTAGGCCGCCACGTGGAGCGGCGTCACCCCCGCCGCCCCCACCGCGTTGGGGTCCGCGCCCCGCTCGAGCAGCAGCTCGGCAATCCCCGCGTCGCCCCTCGCGCACGCGATGTGGAGCGGCGTGAAGCCGCGCTCGTCCCTCGCGTTCGGGTCCGCCCCCTCCTCGAGGAGGCGCCTCGCCTCCTCCGCCCTCCCGGCCCTCACGGCGGCGACCAGCTTCGCCCCCAGCTCCGGGCGCCTCGCGGCTGGCGGAGCGGGGGCCGCCCGGGCCGCCTCCTGCGCGCAGGGGGGCTTGCTCGGGTCGAGCACCCCGACCCCGAGGAGGGCGCACAGCCTGGAGCGCGGCATGTAGTAGGGGCACGCGTCGCACGTCCTCCGCTGGCGCGCCGCGCACGGGGGGTTGCTCGGGTCCTCGACCGGCACCCCCAGCAGGACGCAGTAGCTCGCCTCCCTCGAGAAGTACGCGCACTCGCCGCAGCTCTTAGCCCTCCGCTCGCCCACGGATCGCTGGGGCGCGGCGCCTTAAAAGCGTGAGCCGCGGCAAGCCTTTTTTACCGGAGCCGCCCCGCGCGCCCGTGGCGAAGCTCAAGTACGCGGTCGTGGGCGCGGGGGGCATAGGCAGGCACCACGCCGAGGTGGCGAGCAGGCTGGAGGAGTACGAGCTCGTGGCGGTCGCCGACGTTGTGGAGGAGCGCGCGAGGGAGCTCGCTTCGCGCTTCAACGCGAGGGCTTACGCGAACTACGTGGAGATGCTCGAGAAGGAGCAGCCGGACGTGGTGTCCGTCTGCACCCCGCACCCCACGCACGCGGAGGTCGCGATCGAGGCGATGAAGCGCGGGGTGAACGTGCTGACGGAGAAGCCGATGGCCGCCACCGTCAGCCAGTGCCTGGCGATGATCAGGGAAGCGAGGAAGAGGGGGGTGAAGCTCGGCGTCGTGTTCCAGAACCGCTTCGAGCCCAGGATCCGGAGGGCGAGGAGGATGATCGAAGCGGGGGAGCTGGGCGACGTGTACCGCGCCCTGCTCCGCTACGTGACGTACAGGGACATGGCCTACTTCATGAGCGCCGCGTGGAGGGGCAAGTGGGCGACGGAGGGGGGCGGCGTCCTCATCAACCAAGCGGTCCACTACATCGACCTCTTCCTCTGGCTGCTCGGCAAGCGGCCGAGGGAGGTCTTCGCCTACGCGGCCACCGCCGGCCACGACATCGAGGTGGAGGACCTCGTCAGCGCGGTCGCGGTCTTCGAGGGCGGGTGCCAGGGGGTGATGCAGTTCTCGACCCTCGACTACCCGGACATGACGAACATCGAGCTGAGGGGCGACAAGGCGATGCTGCTCGTCGAGACGAGCCCCAAGCGCGGCGAGCAGGGGTTGAGGCACGAGACCTCGGTGTTCGTCTACAGGAACGCGCCGCCCATCCGCCGGGCCGTCTACGCCTCCCTCAAGCCGGGCGCCCCGCGCGCCGCGTTCACCATCGAGGAGGTCAAAGCCGAGGAGCCCTTCACCGGCCACGAAGCCGTGCTGCGCGACTTCGCGAGGGCCGTGCTGGAGGACAGGGAACCGGAGGTCCCGGGGGAGGAGGGCCTGAAGAGCGTGGAGCTCATCAACGCGATCATCATGTCAGCCGTCGAGCACAGGCCCGTGGAGATACCGTTCGACCCAGCCCGCTACGACGAGCTGCTGAAGCGGCTCGAGAAGCTCGGCGGGCCCCCGTGGCCACCCCTCCGGTGAAGCGCGTGGCCGTAAGGTTCGGCACAATTCTGGAGAAGGGGGTGGGCAGCGCGTTCTACTGCTGGGTCCGCGAGCCCACTGAGGGAGGGGGCGAGCGGTTCAGGCTGGAGGACCCGGAGAAGTTCTGGAGGATCTCGTGGGACGAGAGGAGGTACACGGAGTTCGCGCTCGCCAGGTACGCGAGACCGCCCGGCCTCGTCACCCTCTCGCTCCGGTCCCGCGAGACCTTCAGGTACGGCGTCTTCCAGCTCAACGCGAGGCTGCCCGACTGGGGGCCCGAGGGGCCGATGCTCTGGTTCGGGTTCGAAGCCGAGGACCTGTTCGGGGGCGGGGTCGTCCACTTCATGCTCCAGGGGGGAGCGCTCAGGGCGTTCGCGGGAGCCTGGCCCAGCCCGCTCAGCCTGAAGCTCCCCGCGCCCGGCGACGTCGCGGCGAGGAGGCACGCGTACACGGTCAAGGTCCACCGCAACCTAGCGCTCTGGTTCATCGACCACAAGCTGGTTGCCGCCGCGGCGCTCGTGGACTCAGAGCGGCCGCTCGCGCTGCACGAGGGGGCGCCGTACTCGGTGGGGGCCACCCAGCTCAGGCCGAGCTCCTCGCTCGCCGTGCTCATCGACATCGACGGCGGGCCGGTGGACCGCGAGTGGGTGTGGGACGACCTCCACCCGTGGGGCATCAGGGTGCTCGAGGGCGACGAGCGGCCGAACCTGGCGCTCAAGCTCTACCGCTACGGCTCCGAGGAGACGCTGGAGGGGCCGCTGAGGGGGCCCGCGGTCTCGCACCCGGTTCCGGCGGCCGGCTCCGAGGTGGAGGTCGCGCTGGCCGCGGACGCGGGCGGGGTGGCGCGCGTCGAAGCCTGCTCGCTCGACGGGAGGTGGTTCGAGCTCGAGGAGCTCGAGCTGCGCGCGGGCAAGCTGCTCCGGTGGCGAGCCAGGGTCGGCGCCCCCTTCGTCCGGCTCGCGGTTGAGCCGAAGACCGGAGGCCGGGTGGAGCTGGCCGAAGCCTACGTCTCGTGAGCGCTGCCGTGCAAAGCTTAAAGAATGTATCGACGCTTATTTCTGACGCTTATTTCTCTCGATGGAGTCCAAGCCACTCGCGCAAGCGTCCATTGCATTGCTATTGATACTTGCAACCGCACTTTTGCTGCTGGTCGTTGTGGCGGCCTTAGACCCCAGCTTCCAAAGGGTGCTTTACATCGCGCAGAAGCGCGCTAGCTGCTCTGAGGCGGACGGGAGCCACCCGCTCTGCCTCCTACCCGCCGAGCCGGGAACCGGAGCTGCAGGCAAGGTCATCACCGTGTACAGCAAGGTCGGGGAGGGGTGCGGGCCCGAAGTTGAAGCGGTAATCATGTTTTCGCGGAACGCGTGGTACAGGGTGGAGGACGCGGCCGGATACCTCAGGAGCCTCGGCTACAACGTTAGCGCGCGGGATTTGAGCGAGTTCACGATCCAGGTGAGCTTGGTGGTGAGGGTGTACCGCAGGGTGAGCGAGACGAAGCTCCCCAACGGCACCGTGTTGAAGGGGGAGATCTGCGAGGAGGTCGCGAAAAAGCCTGTCGAGCACTTCGTCCTGATCCTGGGCAACGCGACATCCAACACGTACTTCGCCCTCAAGCTTCAAGCCACGAAAGGCCTCGAGAAGCTCGTCGACGCCACACCCGTTGTACCGGCTCCTAAAGCCGTGAGAAGCTCGCGCAACGCGAGCGGCTGCGCTCTGCTAGCGGACCTCCTGGGGGAGCGCTACGGCGTAGCTCCCACTGGAGCTCGCGGGAGCGCCGACACGAGCGGCGAAACGCTGCTGGAGCCGAGAGCGCTCAACAGGGCTGCTACAACAATCTCCGTCGATGAGCTGGGGCTCGCCTACGACGTGCTGGAGCTATTGTCCAAGTGCTAGCAAGCCGCCGGAGCCTGCGGGCGCGCCGCTAAACGCGATTCGGCTGTACCCGAATACCGCGCGCATCCCGCGACTGCGGCGACTGTTACTGCGGCTCCGGGCCGCGCACCCCGCTCCCGCTGCCGGCTACAGCCCCAGCTCCCCGGCCACGCTCTTCATCGCGTCCAGCGCGAGGGCCAGGAAGTCCTCCAGCTTCAGGCCGAGCGCCTCGACCTCCCTTATCCGGTCCCTGCTCACGCCCCTCGCGAAGTCCTTCTGCTTGAACTTCCTGAGCAGGGTTTCGGGCTTGACCTCGGCCAGCTTCTTCCCCGGCATCACGAGCGCAGTGGCGACGATAAGCCCGCTCGCGTGGTCGGCCGCGCGCAGCGCGTGGAGCAGCCGCTCGGCCCCGCTGCCGGCTCGGAAGCCGTTGTGCTCGTTGTGCGCCGCGATCGCTTCGAGCGCGTGCCTCGGCAGCTTGCCCTCCAGGATCCTGAGCGCCTCGAGCCCGTGCCTGCTCGGGTCCCGCCCCACCTCGTCGTAGTCGATGTCGTGCAGGAGGCCGACGAGACCCCACAGCTCCTCGTCCTCGCCCAGCCTCCTCGCCAGAGCCCTCATGATCGCCTCCACGGCGACGCAGTGCTTTACCATCCTCTCGTCCTCCAAGTGGGCCTTCAGCAGCTCGAGCGCTTCCCCCCTGTCCACGCCGAGCGCCCGCCGCCGGCCGCGTATTAGCGTTTCGCGCGAGCACGCATTAATACCGGCGGAGGCTGGGGGTCGCCGTGAAGCTGCCCACGCGCGGGTGGGTTAAGGCCGCTCTCCACGCGCACTCGAAGCGGTCCGACGGGAGGCTCGAGCCGGAGGACGTGGTAGCGTTCTACCGCCGAGCGGGGTTCGGGGTGGTGGCGCTCACCGACCACAACAAGGTGACGAAGGTGGCGCAGCCGGGCTTCGTGCCCGGCATCGAGCTTGAAGCGAGGGCCGAGGGAGCGAGCGGGAGCTACCACGTGGTGGTCCTGGGGTTGGACGCAGAACCCCCCGAGAGCGTGAGGCGCGACGCGAACAAGCTGCTCGAGTGGTCCCGCGGCAACGGGTACTTCGCGTTCATCGCGCACCCGTACTGGAGCATGCTGAGCGGCGAGGACCTGCTCAGGGTGCGGGGCTACGCGGGCGTGGAAGTGTACAATCACGGGTGCGAGGTCGAGATCAGCCGCGGCTACTCCGGCCCGCACTGGGACTACGCGCTCTCGCGGGGGGTCGCGAGCTACGGCTTGGCGGTGGACGACTCGCACAACTACTCCCTCGACGCGCTGGGCGGTTGGGTCGCCCTGGACATCGGCGAGGCCGACGGGGAGGAGGCGCTGAAGGCGCTGTTCGAAGGGCGATTCTACGCGTCGAGCGGCGTCGCGGTCGAGAGCTACGAGGTCGGCGAGGGCCTGCTGCGCGTGGAGACGAGCGGCGCGGCGCACGTTAAGCTGCTCTCGGGCGATACGCGGGGCGCCTACCTGAGCGTCGAGCTGCTCGAGAGGTTGGCGAGCGCCGAGGGGCTGCCCGTCGAGCTGGAGAGGTGGGAGGAGGGGGGCGCCCGCTTCTACAGGGTCAAGTTTGGGGGCACGGTGGCGGAGGTCCAGGCGCGCGGCAGAAGCATCGTGCGGGTCGAGCTGAGGGGCGAGCTGCCGGCGAGGAAGTACGCCAGGCTCGAGCTCTACGACGGCGAGGGGAGGGGCGCCTGGCTCAACCCCTTCCCCGCGAGGTGAGCCGGGGTGAGGCTGGCGGTCACGCTCGACGTGTGGAACACCCTGCTCTCCATCCAAGCCTTCTACAGCGAAGCCGCAGCCCGGCTGGCCGCGCTCACCTCGAAGCCGAGAGGCGAGGTCGAGGAGGCGCTCCGCAGGGCTTACCGCGGCGTCAAGGGGCTGAGGGCGGCCGGCAGGATCCCGATCAGCGGGATCGTGGAGCACTGCGTGGGCCTGCTGGCCGCCGAGCTGGGGTGCCCGCGGGAGCTGGTGAAGAGGGGTTTCGCCCAAGCGGCGCTCTCCGTCGACCCCGCCGCGCTCGCTTACCCGGAGGCGAGGGAAGCGCTCGAGACCTTGAGGAGCGAGGGCTTCGCTCTCGCCGCCGTGAGCAACGTGACGTTCTGGCCCGGCTACGTGACGAGGCTGCTCCTCGAGCGCGCCGGGCTGGGCGAGCTCCTCGCGGCCCAGGTGTACGCGGACGAGGCCGGCGCACTGAAGCCCGACCCGCCGATCTTCGAGAAGGCGCTGGAGGCGCTCAAGGAGGCCGGCGTCGAGGCGGAGCACGCGGCGCACGTCGGCGACGACTTCCGCGAGGACTTCTTGGGCGCGATGTCGATGGGGGTGAAAGCGGTCCTCGTGGACAGGGCGGGCGCGCTTGAGAGGGGGGCGCACCTCGGCGGGCGCGGCTACGTCGTGCGCGACCTCGCCGAAGCGGCCCGCTTGATAGCTGAGATCGCTCGGCGGCAGCGCTAGCCGAGAAAGGGAAAAGTCCGCCTGAGCGCCCCCGCAGCGGCCTACACCACCCAGTCGTCCACTTTCTCGTTCCCGAGCAGCAGGACTCTGACGAGCCCGGCTAGGATCACGGTGAGCCAAAGCGGCTGGTAGAAGAGCAGGTAGATGGGCAGCAGGTGCGCGTGGGATCGCATTCGAACGTACCTGGCGATCGCGACGTGGAGGAGCCCGAGCAGCGCCACCACCAGTGCGAGCACGAGCGTCGTGACCGCGTAAGCCACGTGAAGCGTTACCGTGAAGAGGGCTGCGAAGGGTAGGGCCTCTCTCAGCAGCGACGCTACCGGCACCAGGATAGCGTAAGCCGCTTTCGCGTAAGCTTGGTTGTAGAGTGCTAGCGCGAGCCCCGTTGTCACGAGCGATGGCAAGGAAGCGATCAAGCCGGGTATGAGCACGTGCGGCATCCTGCGGGCAGCTGATAGGAGTGCGCGCCAGTTCTCTTTCAACCACGAAGCCAAGGCCACGGCCCAGCGCTTCCTCTGCTTCAGCCACTTCCCCCAGCTGCTCGGCGCGTAGTTCAGGACGTAGGTGCTGTCGATGTACTTGAAGCGCAGCCCCAGTAGAAAGGCTCTGAGCGCCAAGTCGAAGTCCTCGGAGAGGCGGCGGCGGAAGCCGCCGAGAGCGCGGAGCGCCTCCCTCCTGATCGCGAAGGCCGCCCCGTTGACCGCGATCGTCCTCCCAGCGAGCTTCGCCATCAGCTTGCTGGCGAAGTTGTAGGCAACGTACTCCATGTAGACGAGCCCCGCCAGCAGCCCCCTCCCCACAACCACCTTCTTGATGTCGGCGATGTCGCAGCCCTCCATCTCCTTCGCAACCCTCTTCAGGAAGAGCGGGTCCTCCACCGCCACGTCGTCGTCGAGGAACAGCACCACGTCGCCGCCCACCAGCGGTAAGGCCTCGTTGAGCGCGCTCACCTTACCCGAGCGCGAGCGCCTCACGATCAGCCTGCACCGCCCCTCCGCGCACAGCCGCGACAGCTCCTCCACGACGCCCTCCTCCGGCTCGTCCACCACGACTACGAGGTCGAGGGGTCTGCCCTCGCAGCTGAGCAGGCTCTCGACCAGCCGCAGCAGCCTGCTGCCCCCTCTGTAGGAGGGGATCACGATGCTCAGGGGCAAGGTTTCGGAGAGCGCGGTTTGCTGCAGCGCCATTGACCCCCCTCAACCCCCTTCCCCGAAAAACTTTCCGAAGCGGCTGCCGCCCCTCCCCGGCGCGGCCCGCTCTGAGCGCGCCGCAGCGCTTTAATAGGCGCGCGCAACGCGGGCTTGATGCCTCTCTCGTTCAACCTGGGCCGGTTGGTGGTGGAGCTCGTTGAGGGCGACATCACGGAGCTCGAAGCCGACGCGATCGTGAATGCGGCCAACGAGTACTTGAAGCACGGCGGCGGCGTGGCGGCCGCGATCGTCAGGAAGGGCGGGTGGGTGATTCAGGAGGAGAGCGACCGCTACGTGAGGGAGCACGGCCCCGTCCCCGTGGGCGGGGTAGCGGTCACCGGGGCCGGCCGGCTGAAGGCAAAGTACGTCATACACGCGGTGGGGCCGCGGTACGGGGACCCGCAGGGCGACGAGAAGCTCGCATCGGCAATCAGGAACTCGCTTCTCAAGGCCGAGGAGCTGGGCCTCGAGAGCATCGCGTTGCCGGCCATTTCCACCGGTGCTTTCGGGTACCCGTACGAGCGGTGCGCCCGCATCATGGCTGGAGTGCTGAAGGAGTTCGCGCCCAGCGCCAAGAGCTTGAAGAGGGTCATCGTGTGCCTCTTTGGCAGGGAGGCTTACGAGACGTTCAGGAGGGTGTTCGAGGAGGAGCTGCGCTAGGTGGCTCGCGTGTGCAGGATGGTGGCGCTAGCCGCTAGAGGCGATTTCGACGCGCGAGTCTGGCTGCGCGCGCTGGCTGAAGCCGCCTCTAATGACCCTCTTCTGCAGAAGCTTTCTAGCCGTGACGCCTCGCACAATGACGGTTGGGGCTTAGCCGCCCTGACAGGCAACCGGCTGCTTCACTACCGGTCGGCCGCCCCGATTTGGGAGGATGCAGCTTTGGAAACCCTAGCTAGCTTACTCGCGGCGCCGGTGGTGTTGATCGCGCACGCGCGTAAGGCGAGCAGAGGAACCCCGCGGGGGGTTGGGGCGGCCCACCCGTTCCCTCTCGACACGGGGGATGGGGGCGTGCTCTTCGTCGCCCAGAACGGGGGAGTGGCGGTGGAGGAGCTGGCGGGGATGGTCAAGGCGAAGCCCCTCCTCGACAGCGTCGACTCGTTCGTCTACTCCGTCGCGCTGGCGGAGAGGCTGGAGGGAGCGAGCTTGGGCGAAGCGCTCGCCGAGCTCCACAGGGGGCTCGAGGAGCGGGGTGCGGTCAGGGGCATGGCGAACACGTTCGCCCTCCTCGTGAAGCGGGAGGGAGGCGAGTGGAAAGCGGAGCTCGGGGTCGTCCGCCACGTCGTCAGGAGAGAGCTCGAGGAGTACGGGGAGGTTTTCCTGCTGGACGCGCCCGGGTTGTTCGCCGCCGCCTCGAGCACGGTGGCCTTGAGGCTGCGGCTCGAGATGAGGCCGCTCGGCGAGAACTCGGTCGTGACGCTCGACCCGGGAGACTGGCGCGTCACTCGCGTTCCTCTCTGAGTAGGGCGAGCGGGAGGAAAGCCGTCAGGTTGAGGGCGGCGCAGGCGGCGAGCATCGCGCGGGGGCCCACGCCGTACCACAGCCAGCCCCCGAGCAGGGGGGAGGGGAGGGCTACGAGACCCACGATCGCGTCGGACAGGCCGTTAACGGTGGCTACGGCGCTCTCCGGTGCTATCGAGGACAGGAGCTTCCGGCGCGCCGGCATGTCGAATGGGAGGAGCAGGTTTTGCACGAGCGTCGCCGCCAGCAGGTCCTCGAAGCTGCTCCCCGCCCCCATCAGCGCGTAGCCGGCCGACACGCCTAAGTAGTGGAGCGCCAAAGCACTCCTGGCCCCGAACCTGTCCGCGAAGTACCCGGCGCCGAGCTGCGCGGCCTGCGACACAGCCGAGCCGAGCGCCGCCAGGAGGCTGATCTGGCTGGGCGTGAGCCCCACGACCTCGCTCTGGAAGATCTGCACGTACGACATCGCGGAGAAGACCGCCAAGTCGTGCAGGGCTAGGGAAGCTGTCAGCCGCGCGAAGCTGCCGTCCCGCAGGGCCCTCGCGCTCCCGACCGCCCTCCGCCCGCTGCTGCCCGGCACGTTCTCGACGAAGCGGGAAAGGGGTAGGGTGAGGAGGAAGAGCGCCGCGCTGGCGAGGTAGACGGCGTTGAAGCCCCTCCGCTCCACGAGGGGGCCGGACAGGTAGGTGCCAGCCACGCCGCTCGCGCCGACCAGCAGTAGGTAGGCCGAGTAGGTGGTGCCCCACGAGCGCCTGGAGCCGCTAGCCGCCAGCAGCCGGAGGGACACCTGCCCTCTCAGCGCCATGAAGAACGTGTACGCGCGCGCGGTAAAGGCACGCCTCTAGAACTGGAACCGTTTGAACCTCCGAAAACCAAGCGTGGCGGAGAAGTGAAGAAAAGGCCGAAGGGAAGGGACAGAGCGCTATTACGCGTCAGGCTCGTGGCCATCAGTGTCGTGGCGACCAACGGGGGGCGGCGAGCTTGCGCTAAGGACGTGCGCAATCGCTAAATTGGGTCTCCTCGGCTTGAACGCTAGCTGGCGATGCGGGCGCTGATAATAGACTGCTACACGGACGAGCCGGCGGGCTTGGGGGTCCCGCCCTACATCGACGTGTACCCGAGGTACGTGGCGGGGGCCATCTGGGAGGCCGCACCGGGTGCCGAGGTCAGGTACGTTACGGTCGACTTCGTGAGGGCGAACTTCGAGCGCGTGATGGAGTACGCCGCCGGGTGCGACCTCGTGGTCTTCGTGGGCGGGGTCGTCGTCCCCGGCAAGTACCTGGGGGGCGAGCCGATCAAGCTGGAGGAGCTGACGCGCTGGCCGGCGCTGATGGAGAAGCCCGTGAAGGTTCTAGGGGGCCCGCTCGCCCGCTTCGGCTACGGGGTGGCCGGCGGCAGGGTAGCGGTCCACCCGAGGGAGTTCGAGAAGCACTTCGACCTCGTCGCGCGGGGGGACGTGGAGGTGGCGGTCTACGAGCTAGTGAAGGAGGGTTTGAGGGTTGAAGCGGTAGACCCGAGCGTCGTCAGGGAAGGCTACGAGCTTGTAGATCGGTTCGCTGTGAAGGGGGCGCGCATCGTCGAGCAGCACCCGAACCTGGGCTGGAACCTGGTCGCCGAGATCGAGACGTTCCGCGGCTGCCCGCGCTGGGTGGTGGGCGGCTGCAGCTTCTGCATCGAGCCGAGGTACGGCCGCGTGGTGTTCCGCGAGCCGGAGGCTGTCGCGAGGGAGGTGGAGGCGCTCTACGCGTTCGGCGTTCGCAGCTTCAGGCTGGGGCGCCAGCCGGACATCCTGGCCTACATGGCGCGGGGGGTCAACGAGGTCGAGTTCCCCGAGCCCAACCCCGAAGCCCTCCGCAGGCTGTTCCGGGGTGTTAGGGCGGCGGCGCCGGGGCTGGAGGTGCTGCACATCGACAACGTGAACCCGGGCACCATCGCGCACCACGAGGAGAGGGCGCGCGAGGCGCTGAAGGTGATCGTGGAGTACCACACGCCGGGCGACGTCGCGGCGCTCGGCATCGAGAGCGCGGACCCGCGCGTCGTCAAGCTGAACAACCTGAAGGCCGGGCCCGAGGAGTCGCTGAAGGCGATCCGCGTAGTCAACGAGGTCGGCGCGAGGAGGGGGTGGAACGGGATGCCAGAGCTGCTGCCGGGCATAAACTTCGTCCTCGGCCTCCTCGGCGAGACGCGCGAGACGTACGAGCTGAACTTCCAGTTCCTCAAGAGGGTGCTGGAGGAGGGGCTGCTCGCTAGGCGCGTCAACATACGGCAGGTCCTGGCGCTGCCGGGCACGAGGATGTGGAGCGTGGGGGGCAGCATCGCCCGCGAGCACGCCAAGTACTTCCGCGCGTTCAAGCGGAGGGTGAGGAGGGAGTTCGACAAGCCGATGCTCGCGCGCATCGTGCCGCGCGGCACGGTCCTGCGCGGCTTGTACGTTGAGGCGCACGAAGGCAAGTATAGCCTGGCGAGGCAGCCCGGCTCCTACCCCCTCCTCGTCTACGTGCCGGAGAGGCTGAGCGTGCGCACGAAGCTCGACGTTGTTGTCGTTCAGCACGGGTACCGCTCCGTGAAGGGCATACCCCACCCCCTCGACGTGAACACCGCCTCCCGCGAGTCGCTTTCGCTCGTGCCGGGAATGCCGAAGAGCGCTGTCGCGAGGATCCTCCTGAAGAGGCCCTTCTCGAGCCTAAAGGAGGTCGAGAAGGTTGTGGGACCTGAGGCGGCGAAGTACCTAGCAGTAGGAGCTACTCGCGCTGCGCCGCCTCCAAGCTCTTAAGATCCTCCTCGACGCGCGATCTGTACAGCTTCAGCGCCTGCTCCATGAACGCGGGATCGAGCGCGCCGTGGGGGCTTGGGGTCTCGAAGATCCGCTTCGGGAAGCGCAGCTGGTCGAAGCTGAAACCT
This sequence comes from Thermofilales archaeon, assembly GCA_028275925.1. GTDB lineage: Archaea > Thermoproteota > Thermoprotei > Thermofilales > Thermofilaceae > JANXEW01. The sequence goes on along the minus strand of JAPWTS010000014.1, from coordinate 14,900 downwards.
TCGTCAAGCTTGTACTTGAGCTTCAGCAGGTGAATCCTCTTCCCGATCTCCCTGAGATCGTTCTCGCTGAGCTCCCAGCCCAGCGGCTTAAACGCTTCAACCACCACCTGCGGCGTGTAAACGCCCCTAGCGAAGAGGCAGAGCACGAGGCTCGTAAGCACCTGCCTCCACCTCTCCTCCTCCAGAAGGTAGGTGACAACCTCCTCGACAGACACCTTCTTTCCCACCATTTTCTGATCGTACGAGTAGCCAGCGGAGTCCAAGTGGCTGTGTCTGGCGCCTAGGGCGAATCCTAGGTGCGTGGCCGGGCCGGTGTGGTACCCCGGCATCTCGTTGCCGCCGTACGCGAGCGCAAAATCCGCACCCCCGTAAACCTTAGCCGCGTGCTCGATGCCCTTGGCGAGCGCGGCGTAGAACTCGTTCGGCTGCTCGACAACGTACTCGATCGCCTTCAGGTAGCTGGCGTAGTCGCCCCACGTCGGTTTCATAATGGTCTCTTTCTCCGTTACCAGTCCCTTCTCGTAAGCTTCAGTCATCCAGGCGAGCGCCACACCAGTGCTCATCGCGTCTAAGCCGTAAGTCTCGATGGCATCTAAGACTTTCAGTAAACCTTCCGCCGAGCCTATACCCAGCATTGCACCACAAGCGTATATGGGCTCGTAGTCGTAGGAGACGAACGTGGTTTTGTAGAAGTAGGGTTCGTGCTCGTAAGGCTCCCTCAGCACAGCCAAGTGTATACAGGCGACGGGGCAGTGAGCGCATGAGACGCGCCTGCCCAAGTACCTCTCAGCCAGACGCTCGCCCGAGATCTCCTCCGCGCGCTCGAAGCGTGAAGCTTTCAGGTTCATCGTCGGTAGGGCTCCGAGCTCGTTGAGAGGCAGCACGTTCTCCGCGGTCCCCAGCTCGTGGTACTTCTTAGTGGCTGGCGTCCCCATAATGCGTTTGTAGAGATCGTCGTAAACCCTCCTGTACCCTGCCTTGTCGGCGACGGGGACGCTGCCTTTACCCACAACGACGAGCGCTTTGAGTTTCTTGCTCCCGAAAACCGCGCCTAGGCCAAGCCTCCCGAAGTGCCGGAAGGTATCGACAACGACGCACGCGTACCTGACTAGCTTCTCACCCGCGCGACCGATCCTCATTATCGTCCGGAAACCATGCCCTCCCTCCACCTCCCTCAGCACTCGGCCGACCGTGTGCGTGCTCCGAACGCCCCAAAGAGCCCTCGCGTCTCGGAAGTACACCTTGGAGCCGTGCACCGAAACCCAAACCGGGATGTCGCTCGCTCCCTTGACCACTATGGCACCATAGCCCGCCAGCCTGATCGCTATCGCGCTCCTTCCACCAGCATGGCTTTCACCCAAGTTGCCAGTGAGAGGGCTCTTGAACATCGCCACCGTCTTGCTTGCCATCGGGTATAGGGCGTTGAACGGGCCTACAGCTAGAACAATCGCGTTCTCGGGGCTCAGGGGGTCGGCGCCGCGGGGTACCTCCTCTCTCAGCAGGTTTATCGCGACGCCCGTGCCTCCGATGAACTCCTCGAAGAGCTCCTTGCGCTCCTCCACCCAGTACTTCTTTGAGGAGAGGTCGATGTACAGAACGCGAGGAAGAGGGTCTCTAGGGAACATGAGCCACCACCTCCTTCACTTCTTCCAGCTTTATCACCCCGTACGGGCAGTAGTTAACGCAGTAACCGCAGTAAGTGCACACAATTGGTTTACCGCTTTGCTCATCCCACATCAGCGCCCCGTAGGGGCAAGCCTTGACACAGTTGCCACATCCAACGCACTTCGCAGGATCGAAGACGATGCCACCACCCTTCCTCGGCTTAAGCGCGTGGGTAGGGCAGCTCGCAGCGCACGGAGGGTCGGGACACGCTCTACAGACTATCACAGTGAAACCTCGCTCTATCCCCCCGATGCTAGCGACCCTTATGGCAGACTTCGAAACCCCACCTTCGCCGAAGCGGCGCGTGCACGCGAAAACGCACATCATGCAGCCGACGCACAGGTCCACGTCCACCACGGACACGCGCTTAACCATGCTCCCCCCGAGGGTCTCGGAATACGAATATCAACCTTATCTCTTTACCTCTGAGCTCTCCCTATCGACGTTCGGAGTGAGACCCGGCAGCCGGGGGAGCTTCTTAGCCACCAGAGCCGCTAGGTACCCGCCCGCTGCGCAGGTGATCAGGTGGTTAGCCGTGGCGAGCACGAGAACAGCGTAGAGCACGGTGCTGGGGGCGCCGAGCGGCACGAAGAGGAGGTACGGCGCGTAGCTGAGCAGGCCGCCGGCTAAGCTGGCGAGCAGGCACTCGGCCGATCCCGGGTTACCGGCCTTCAGGAGCGCCAGCTCGACGCCGAGCCCCAGCATGATGTCCCTCGGGAGCCTGAGCTGCAGGTCCCTCGAGTGGAAGACGGCGCCCGTGATGGCGAGGAGGATCCCCTCCTTCAGCGCTGCACCCCTCCCCAGGTAGAGGCGCGCCAGCACGACCGAAGTCACGAGGGGGAGGAAGCCCAACCGCGGCGCGAAGGGCAACCCCGCCAGTGAGGAAAGCTGGCTTACGGCGTGCGTGACGGGCCCCAGAACGTAACCGGCCGCGGTCGGGATGGCGGCGAGGATCGAGAGAACCGCTACCTTGACGGCTGCCCGCTTCAACCTCTCACCAGCACGTTGACGGCGACGAGATGGTGAACCCAAGCCTTTTTCGAAAGGCTCAAGACCACGCCCCGCAGCGGGCCGTAGCGCTCGAGCTCAGGTTCAGCCACTAGGAGCACGAAGGCATCGGGGACGTGCCTCCTGTCCCACGCGACCCTGTAGCCGTCAGCCCCCACGAACTCGACCGACACCACGTCTTGCGCGCTGACGCCGATGAGCTGGAGCAGCTCGCTGAGGGGGACCGCTTTACCCAAGCCGCTGAGCTCTACAGCCAACTCCCTCAGCTCGTCCAAGCCCAGCACCCTCCTTGTCTCGTTGTCCACCTCCAGCACGAGAACCCAGGGACCGGTCCCTGCTTCCACGCGGACAAGCTGCTTAACCCAGTGCTTCCTACTCATACCTTCTACCACTAACCGGGCGGGCCCCCACTCCGCCTCCCGGCCTTCGGCCAAGACGACGTACGTTTTGTTCAGATAAAGGAACGCGTTATCGAGCTTCACGGAGTAGCCGTCGGCCCCCACCGCGCTGAGGTTGCGGATTAAAGTGGTGTTGCCGGCGTAGCCAGCCAGCTGTACCAGCTTGAGCAGGGGGGCGGCCTTCACCGAGCCCACACCGCTGATGTTGTACCGCTGTGCAAGCGCCTCGAGATCGCCAAGTTTGAACGTCTTCTGGCGTCCGTCGACCACCACGCTGACCTCCCACTCGCTTGACCGCAGCCGCAGAACCGCGTAGTACGCGAACAAGCCGGCCGCTACCAGCGCAACGACAACTGCCAGCGCCAAGATCTTTTTAGAAAGCTGGAGCACGAGCGCGTGTACGGCTGAGCTTTTTTATCCTTTGCGCTTCGGGGGCTGGTGCGCGCGAAGGGGCTCGCGGCGCTGGTGGCTCTCACCGCGGTTTGGGGCACGACCTTCCCTGCCATAAAGGTCGTCGTGAGCGAGGTGGGCTTCGCCTACTACGTGACCTTCCGCTATGTGCTCGCTACGCTGATCCTGCTGCCCCTCGCGCTCACCAGGAGAAAGCGGCTGAGGAGGAACCTGCGGTGGGGCGCGCTGCTCGGCGCCCTCTACTTCGGCGGCATCACACTACAGGGTTGGGGTATGGAGTACACGACCGCCTCCAACGCAGCCTTCGTGACGGGCTTGAGTGTGGTGATTGTCTTCGCCCTCGAGGTGGCGCTCGGCAGGGAGAAGCCGAGCGCTAGGTTGGCGGGCGCGATCGCGCTGGCGCTCACTGGACTCTACTTGATGTCGTTCAGCGGCGGCGCCTACAGGGCGATGCTGGGGGATCTCATCGTACTGGCAGGTTCCTTCTTCTGGGCCCTGCAGATCATCGCGGTGGACCGCGCGGCGCGCGGCGACCTCTACTCGCTGCTCTTCCTCGAAAGCCTCTTCACGGCCTTGGGGGCCTCGCTGGTGCTTCCCGCGACCCGCAGCCCGACCATCGCCGAGGTCGCCGCGGCGCTCCCCCCGCTCGCGTACCTGGCGACGGTGTGCACGATAGGCGCCAACGCGCTGCAGCTCTACGGGCAGCGCTACGTGCCCAGCGTCGAAGCCGCGCTCATCTACCTGCTCGAGCCGGTGTTCGCTGCAGCCTTCTCCCACGTAGCACTGGGCGAGGAAATGGGGCTTGCCCAAGCGGTCGGCGCTGCCCTGATCCTGGCCTCGATGGCGGTGAGCAGCTTGAGGTCGCTTGCAGCCGAAAAGCCATTAGGCTAGCCCCTTTCTCCAATAGCGATGGAAGTCCTCCGCGTGAGGGCGCCGGTCTCGGCCGGCGTGCTGCTCTCGTACAAGTGCACGGGCGAGTGCAGGCACTGCATGTACGCGTGCTCCCCGCTCGCCCCCGGCGACTGGATCGACCCGGGCGGGCTCAGGAGGGTGCTGGAGGAGCTGGCGCCCAGCGTGGTGCCCGCGTCGCCGAGGGGGAGGATAGGCGTCAACGAGGGGCTGCACTTCACCGGGGGCGAGCCGTTCCTCAACTACCCGCTTCTCCTCGAGGCGGTCAGGCTGGCGGAGGAGCTCGGCTTCCCCTCGGTCTTCGTCGAGACGAACTGCTTCTGGTGCACGAGCGTCGAGGTGGCGCGCGAGAGGTTCTCGGAGCTGAGGGCGGCTGGGCTCGAGGGGGTTCTCGTCAGCGCCAACCCATTCGTCGTCGAGCACGTGCCGCTCGACAGGGTCGAGAAGGGCTTAGCGGCGGCGCTGGAGGTCTTCGGGGAGCGGGGCACGCTCGTCTACCACCCCGTGTACCTGCGCGCGCTGAGGGCCCTAGGGGTCAGGGGCACGCTGAAGTTCGAGGATTACGAGAGGAGGCTGCTCGAGCTGGACCCGGCGCTGCTACTAGCGGGCTTCAACCCCGGCATCCTGCTCCCGATGGGCAGGCTCGTGTACACGCTCGCGCACCTCTACGAGCGGAAGCCTGCGAAGGCCTTCGCCAGGGTGTCGTGCGCCGAGGAGCTGACGAGGGATTGGCACGTGCACGTGGACTGCTACTACAACTACATCCCCGGCTACTGCGCCGGGATCTCGCTGGGGGACGCCCGGAGGCTCCGCGAGCTCGTCGAAGGCGGGGTGGACCTGGGGGACCGGCCGGTGCTCGCAGCGCTCGCGGAGAGCCTGGGCTCGCTGCTCGAGCTGGCGCGCGAGCACGGGTACAGGGAGCTGGAGCGCGGCTACGTATCGCCCTGCCACCTCTGCCTCGACGCGAGGCTCCACTTGGCCATCGAGGTGGGGGGTTTCAAGGAGCTGCAGCCCGGGAGCTTCTACGAAGCCCTAGCGAGGCTGAGGGAGCTCCCACCGCGCGCGGGTTAGCGGGGCGGCCGGCCCCGCGCCCGCGGCAAGCTATTTGTAGCGGCGCGCGCCAGCCGGCGCGTGGGCGCGAACCAGCTTATCGCCAGGTTCAAGCGGGTGCGCGTGGCCGACGTCGTCGACGCGCTGGACCGCTTCGGCTACCACGGCAGCACGCTCGTGTCGAGGGACATCAGGCCGCTTTACCCGAAGGCCAAGCTTGCCGGCTTCGCGGTGACCGTGAGGACGCGGCGCGCTCAAGCCGAGATCCCCTCGATGAGCCCCGAGGAGTACGACAGGTTCGCGGAGGAGTGGTACAGGCTTCGCGCGAACTACGACCTCTTCCTGAGCCGGGCCGGCCCGGGCGCAGTGATCGTCGTCGAAGCCGCGCACAGCCCGGACGTGGGGTTCTGGGGCTCCACCGTCGCTCTCGTGGCTAAGGCTAAGGGGGTTGAGGGGGTGGTTGTGGACGGGGGTGTGAGGGATGCCGGGGAGATCGAGAAGATAGATTTCCCCACCTTCTTCAGGTCCCACGGCAGAACGGAGGTCGTGGGCAGGCTGGAGTTCGGCTCCGAGGACGTGGACGTCCCCGTGGTCGTGGGGGGCGTCACCGTGAGGCCCGGCGACGTCGTGGTGGGGGACTACGACGGCGTCGTCGTGGTGCCGCGGGAGATCGCGGAAAAGGTTCTGGAGAGGGCGGAGAGGCAGCTGGAGGCCGACAGGGCTTCCCAGAGACCCTACCTCGAGAAGCTCGGGCTAGCGCCGTGGTGAGCCCCAATGGAGGTGTTCGCCGCCGAAGGCTTCGGGAGGGTCCTGGTGCTCAGGCTGGACCCAGGCGACCTCCTGCTCGAGAGCGTGGCGGAGGCGGTCGCTAGCGAAGGCTTCGAGAGCGCCGTGGTGGTCTCCGGCATCGGCACGCTCGACCGGTGCTACCTGCACGCGGTCACCACGACGGGCTACCCGCCCCGCGAGCAGCGGTTGGCGTGGGAGGACGTGCCGCTCGAGCTGCTCTCGCTCAAAGGCGTGGTCGCGGGCGGCGAGCCCCACCTGCACGCGGTGGTCTCGGACGCGCGGGGCGCCTACGGCGGCCACGTGGAGAGAGGGTGCAGGGTGCTGTACCTCGCCGAGATCGTGGTAGCCGAGCTTAAGGGCCTTAAGCTGGCGAGGGTGAGAGACGAGCGCGGGATACTCCGCCTGAAGCAGATAAAAAATACTTGACCTTGTTTTCGTTTTAACCGATCTTTATTACAGCGTAGCTGCGGGGCGGCAGCCCCACAGCGAGGCCCGTCTCCGTTTCGCGCAGATCCGCGCTGCCGGCGAGGAGCTTGGGGCTCCCGGAGAAGCCGGTCTTCTCCTCGTCGATCCTCAGCCTCGCCGAGAGCCAGTGGGGGTTGTGGTTGGCGACCACCAGGTGCCCGTCGCTGTACACGTGGAGCGCGAAGTTATACAGCGTCGCCCCCGTCGAGCTGGCGGCGGTGACGCCCAGGAACTCGCCCGCGATGTCCCGGAGCGCCTGGTTGACGATCTCGGGGTACTGGCCGAGCAGGTACGGGTAGTCGGTGGTGCAGGCGGCGACGACCTCGACCCCCTTCCTCCTCACCTTGAAGATCGCCGGCCACCGCTCCCACCCGTCGCTGGCCGCGACGACGACCTCGGCGCCCGGAACCTTCAGCACGGGCCCCACGGGCAGCTCGCAAGCCCTCCTGTGCCCCTCCCGAGCCCTGGCCCCCTTGTACTCGAACTCGGACGCGGCGAAGTGGTCGTAGACGAGGTCGCTAGCGTCGGCGCCCAGCAGCTCGTAGCCCGCGTCGCCGGCGTCGCCCCTCAGGATCCGGCGCACGGCGCCCGAGGTGAGCAGGATCAGCTTCGCCCTCTCGGCGAGCTCCGAGAGGTCGAGCAGGCCCACCTCCTTCGCGGTCACCAGGACGTAGCTACCCTCTGGGATGCTCCTCGCGGGCTTCAGCGGGATGCCGATCGCGCCTATGTAGTCCTCGATGTAGCGGTCCTCAACGGGGGAGAAGGGCGGCTGCAGCGCCGGCCTCAGCAGGCCCAGCGGCTCGCCCTTCACCCCGGCGAGCGCCTCGCGGAGGGGTTTCGCGTGCTTCTCCAGGGCGGAGACGTGCGGCTCGCGCGTTGGGTGGAGGAGATCCTCGAGGTTGAAGAGCGTCAGCTCGGGCGGTAGAGGTGTGAGGCTGGCCAGCAGCTGCTCCACGTAGGTCTCCACGCTCACCGACCTGGCCCAGCCCAAGCCGTCGTACGTGTCGAACCACACGCCTTCTACCCTACCGGCTAGCTCCTTCACGAGCAGGGTGATGTAGTGGGAGCCGTAGCTATTCACCCTCTCCCTCGACTCTGTGCCGACGTACACGCCGTCGAAGACCTTAGCGACCTCCGGGAGGAAGAGGCCCCTCACGTAGAAGTCCTCGCGCCACTCAGCGACCTTGAGTACGAGCCTCCTGCCCCCCGCCTCCCTGAAGGGCTTCGCGACGAACCCCCTCGACACGCGCGAGAGGAGCTCGGTCGAGAAGCGCGCCCACATGCGCGCCGTCGGCGTGTCGCCCCTAGCCAGCTCCCTCCTCAGGGCCTCGGGCGTAGCGCGCAGCCCGAACTCGCTGTTGAAGCGCTCGACGCAGTAGGGGCACGTGCACCACTGGGCCCAGAAGTCGTCGATCAGCGCCTCCTCGAACACGCTGCCAAGCTCACGCATGGCTCTCGCGAGGAGCTCCAGGTTGCGCTCGTCCGTCAAGCAGACGACCCTGAAGCCGTAATCCGCGTAGCGGCCCCAGCCCTCGCCCCACGTGCCGATGCAGCTGCCCCCAGCTACCTCGTACCTCCCCTCGAAGAGCTTCCGAGCCTTCTCCAGCTCGCTGGGCGGGACGAAGAGCCCGTCCCTGTAGTTCTCCAGGTAGACCTTCTCGACGCCCAACCTGTCCAAGAGCGCGAGCGCCCTCTCGGGAGCCAGCGCCCCCCCAACCAGCTTCCTCACCGTGTGCGCGGTTACGTAAACGGCTAGCTTGGTCTCGGTCACGGGCGAGGAGCCCCGGGCTCCCTAATATCCGTGCGCTCGCAGCACGCTTAGCGGTGCGGGATGCGGAGCAAGGGGCCGACTTCAGCAGCCTCGTGCGGAAGACCGAGACCGGAGGAGGTTGGGAGAGGTCCGGGGGCGGCGCTGCGCTCGAATCGCGGCCCTGCGCGCAACCCGCTGCAGCGGGCCGTGAGGCCGCGGAAGCTTGGCGAACCCACTCTCGCGGCGCACGCTGGAGGCTGCGCGGTTCCCGACCCTTCCCCCTCCACTAACCTTTCTGCTCTCGGCCCAGAAGTTCTTTTGTTCAACATTTCTGTTCAACCTAGTTCCCTCCGTCCAAATTCCCTCTTTCCGCTGGGAACCGGGAAAGGGCTTCCGCGAACCGCGCATGCGTCAAAAGGGCTGCGAGAGAGTTTTCGCGAACTTCGAAGTTGATGAAGGAAAGGAAGAGACCGCCAAAACCTCGGCAGCAACTGGGAAAGAATCGGGCGACCTCAAAGTGTGTTTTATGCACAACGGCAGCCGCACGCTTGTACGCGCTCGCTGCGGGCGCAGAAGTGCGTGAAAGGCCTTCCCCGCGCCCGGTGGAGGGTCTCGCCCAAGCGCGCGAGGAAGATTAAAGGGGGCCCGCGGCGGGGGCGCTGTGCGCGCGGAGATCGTGGTCGAGAGCGGCGGCAGGGGTCTCTACGACATCACCCCCCAGCTGCAGCGGCTCGTCAAAGCCTCCGGTTTGGAGAGGGGCGTCGCGATCCTCTACAGCGTGGACCCCCTCTGCCGCCTGGTCACCATCGAGTACGACGCTGACCTGGTCGGGGACCTGATGACCCTCATCTCGAACCTGAAGGCGAGGAACCCGTACGTGGTGGCCTCGATCTTCCAGCCCAGCGTGGTGGTGCCCTTCGAGGGCGGCCTGCTCCTGGGCGCTTTCCAGCAGATCTGCCTGCTCGACCTCAACGAGGCGGGGGGCGCGCGCAGGGTGGTGGTCGAGGTGGTCGGATGAGGGTCGTGAGGGTCGCGAGGATCGAGCTCGTGACGTACGGCCCCAACAAGCTCTTTGATATCACCGAGCGGGTGGTCGAGCTGGCGTCGGGCGTGGACGAGGGCTTCGTCTCGCTCCAGGCGGTGGGCTCGACGGGGGCGCTCGTGGTGCTGCCCCGCGACGGGAGGGTCGTGGAAGCCTTCGAGCGCGACCTGTGGGACCTCGTGCCCACCCTGGGCTGGCGGCACCCCGGGAACGCCTACGCGCACCTCCGCTCCACGCTCATCGGCACGACGCTCGTCCTGCCGGTGGCGGGCGGCGCCGTCCCCCTCGGGGGCAGCGGCGTGTTCTTCCTGGAGAACCAGCCCGCGCTCAACAGGCACCGCGCCGTCGTCGCGGCCGTGGTGTCGAAGTAGGTTTAAGTGGGGCGCTAGCGCGCTACCCGGCGTGAGCTTCGAGAAGTTGGCCGAGATGAAGGCGCGCTGGCTGCCGGTGTACCTGGTCCTGCTCATCGCGGTGGCGCTGCTGGCCGCGCACTTCGTCATCATGTACTTCCTGACGGGCAACGCCGGCTACGCGAACCTGGCCCTGCTCTCCGCTTTCGCCATCTACTTCCTGTACACCGGCCTAGACCGCTTGAGGAAGCTCAAGATCACGCGCACGCGGCTCGTCGAGGTCGTCTCCTGCGACGCGTGCGGCTTCCGGGAGGAGAGGGACTTCGAAGCGGGCGACTACGTGTTCAAGCCGAAGGGGGCCTGCCCCAAGTGCGGGGGCCCCCTCGCCGTCACCGCGGTCTACTCGCTGAAGGAGCAGCTGTAGCGCGCGTCCCCTCGCTTGCCGCAGGGGAAGGGGGGTCGCGCGCGCTCCGCACTGGAAGGTGTGGCGAAAAGCTAATAGCCAGCCGGCTCGACGGTGAGCTATGACCACGCTGCTGAGGGTGAAGCACCTAGGGTTCTCCAGCGGCAGCCCACTCGTCGTGATCGACGGCAGCGTCGCGGAGGCGCTGGGGGTCCGCGCACACGACCGCCTCCTGCTCAGGTTCGGCAGCGGGGAGGCTGTGGCGGTGGTGAACGTCGCGCGGAACCTGCCGGCTGACGCCATCCTCGTGAACGAGGAGGTCGCCCAAGCGCTCGGCGTCAGGGACGGCGACGCGGTCGAGGTCTCGGCCGCCCCCCCGCCGAGGTCGGCGCGCTACATCCGCGACCTGCTCAGGGGGGCTTGGCTCGGCGCCGGCGAGGTGAGGGCGATCGTCGAGGACATCGTGAGGGACATGCTGGACGAGGTGGAGATCGCCGCCCTCGTGGCCGCCGTCAGCCAGCGGGGCTTGAGCGTCGAGGAAGCCTACTACTTCGCGCGGGCGATGGTGGAGACCGGCGAGCGCCTCGAGCTGGGGGTCGAGCCCGTGGCGGATAAGCACAGCATCGGCGGAGTCCCGGGCGACAAGACGACGCTCCTCGTCGTGCCGATCGTCGCGTCCCTGGGCTACCGCATACCGAAGACGAGCTCGCGCGCGATCACGAGCCCGGCGGGCACGGCCGACCGCGCCGAGGTGCTGATGTCCGTCAACCTCACGCTGGACGAGATCAGGGAGATCGTGCTCAAGGTGGGCGGCTGCATAGCCTGGGGCGGCGCGCTCCGCCTAGCCCCCGCGGACGACAAGATCATACGGGTGGAGCACCCCCTCTCCATCGACCCCCTCCTCGTCCCCTCGATCATGGCGAAGAAGGCCGCCGTGGGGGCCACCCACGTCGTGATCGACATCCCGGTGGGGAGGGGCGCGAAGGTGGGGACCGTGGCGGAGGCCGAGAGGCTGGCTAGGATGCTCATCGAGGTCGGCAGGCGGCTGGGGATGAAGGTCGCGTGCGCGATAACGCACGGCGACCAGCCGGTCGGCCGCGCGGCCGGCCCCGCGCTCGAAGCTCGGGAAGCGCTGAGAGCGCTCATGGGCGAGGGGCCGCCGGACCTGGTCGACAAGGCGGCGAGCCTGGTCGGCATCCTGCTCGAGATCCTGGGGGTGGAGGGGGGCAAGCAGATGGCTCTCGAAGCGCTCAGGAGCGGGAGGGCTCTGGCCAAGATGAGGGAGATCATCGAGGCGCAGGGCGGGGACCCGCGCGTGAAGCCCGAGGACGTGCCCGTCGGCGACAAGAGGTTCACGGTCAGAGCGGAGCGCGACGGCGTGGTCGCCTGGGTGGACAACGCGGTCATCGCCACGGCCGCCAGGCTCGCCGGGGCCCCGAAGGACAAGGGGGCGGGCGTCGAGCTCCACGCGAAGGTGGGCGACGCCGTCAGGAGGGGGGACCCGCTGCTCACGGTCTACAGCGAGCACTCGAGCAAGCTGCGGGCGGCGGAGGAGTACCTCGAGAGCGCGACCGCCGTCGGGGTGGGGAAGCCCGGCCTCGAAGCGCTCGTGAAAAAGGTCCTGGAGCCCGCGCCCCCGGCGTACCCCCTAGCCGTCGAGCGCTAGGGTCTCGCAGCCCCCAGCTCCTCGTAGAGCTCCGCCACCTTCACCGGCCTCCCCAGCTCGACCGACCGGTAGGCGGCGTCGGCGAGCTCCTGCACGCGCAGCCCGCACAGCGGCGGGCTCCCGTTCTCCTCGAGCTTCTCGATCGCTTTGACGAAGTTGAAGACGGGCCTCGACTGCGGGTACGGCTCGAGGTTCACAGCCTCGCCCCCTCCCCCCTTCCTCTGGAGGAGGACGGCGGGCGGCTGCACGATGAGCCTCCCCCCCTCGCCCCAGAAGATCTCGACTTCGAGCCAGCCGGGGTCGTCGCCCGCCACGGTGAAGAGGAGGAGCGGGCCACCCTCCAGCTTCGCCACGAGCGCGGTGTTGATGTCGATCTCGAAGCCCCTGTAGTCCATGTAGGCGAACGCCTCCTCAGCCCTCAGCCCCGTGATCCAGAGCGCCGCGTCCATGAAGTGGCTCCCGCTGTCGATGAGCTCGCCGCCGCAGCTGATCTTCCTGACCGCCCTCCAAGTCCCCTTCACGCCGGTGTACGCCTGCCCCAGTATCATCGAGACCATCTCGATCTTGCCGATCGCGCCCTTCGAGACGAGGTCCCTCGCGGCGACCCACGGCTTCTCGAAGTGGCGCTGGAACGCCACCTCGACGACCAAGCCGCTCCTGCGCCAAGCCTCGTAGACGTCGAGCGCTTGGCGGAGGTTGCAGACCATCGGCTTCTCCACGAGCACGTGCGCGCCGCTCGCGACGAAGTCCATGATCTGCTGGTAGTGCTCGGCGTGCGGCGTGGCTACCACGGCGGCGTCCACCTTGCCGAGCGCCTTCCGGTAATCGGTCAGCACCTCCGCCTCCTTCAACCCGTACTTCGCGCGGAGCGCCTCAGCCTTCGACGCGTCGACGTCGACCAGGTAGCGCACGTCCACGTCGAAGCCCTGGCTCTTCAGCTGGAGCAGGTCCCTGAGGTGGGCGTTACCCATCCCACCGCAGCCGACTACGGCTACCCTCATCGGGGCGAGCCGCCCCCCTCCCTCTAAAATAGGTTGCGCAACGCTAAAGTACCTGCAGCCGCGCGGCTTCGGCGATGGAGGTTCTGGAGGTTATTAAAAAGAGGAGGAGCGTCCGAGCCTACAAGCCCGAGCCGGTTAAGGAGGAGGACTTGAGGAGGATGCTGGAGGCGGCTCGGCTCGCCCCCTCGGCGGGGAACAGGCAGCCTTGGTACTTCGTCGTCGTGAGGGACCCCGAGCTGAAGAAGCGTGTGGCGGAAGCGGCGGCTCGGCAGATGTTCATCGCCGACGCGAGTGCTATCGTGGTGGCGGTCGCCGACCCGACGGTCTCGCCGCGGTGGGCGGAGAAGGACGTGATGATCGCGATGGAGCACCTCATCCTCGAAGCCACCGAGCTCGGCTACGGCACGTGCTGGATAGGCGCGTTCAACGAGGACGAGGTGAAGAAGCTGCTCGGGATACCGCAGCAGCTCAAGGTCGTCGCGCTGACCCCCGTCGGCGTCCCCGCCGAGTCGCCACCGCCCAGGCCCAGGAAAGCCCTCGAGGAGATAGCGTTCGAGAACAAGTGGGGCAACAAAATTAGCTTCTAAGAGCGCCCCGTTACTTTTCCAGCGCGACCTTCGCTCCCACGGGGACTCCGAGGAAGCGCGCCACGGGGCCGCACTTCGGCACGAGCAGGTAGAAGGCGGGCTTCGACCTCACCTTCGCAACCTCCGCGAAAGACTGCAGGGTCCCTTGAGCGCGCGCTTCTCTCAACACCTTTCCTTTTTATGTTGATGCGGTTTTTCCCCACCGCGCGCGGCCAAAGCGGTTTTGTCCGCGCTTCCGCGCGCCTCACTCTTCCGCCCGCCTAGCTCCGCCGGAACGTTCTCCGTAGTATGTCAGAGTATTCTCTATTCTTTTCTTTAACTTTTTGATTAGAAAAAATCACTTTCAGGCTTCTCAACATCGAATTTATAAAGCCCCGGTTCGCCCTGAGCCCGTGCGCCGCGGGGGGAACGCGGTAAGGGGGCACGCGGTGAGGGGGCCTGAGGCGCCCCGGGCCCCCGAGCTCGAAAGCCCCCGCCCGATGGGCGCTGGGGTGGGGGCGCTCGACCTTTCGCGGGAGGCGGCCCGTTGAGCCGGCTCAACTGGCTCCGCTGAACCAGCTCAAAGGGCGTACCTCAGTGTAGTAAAGCCCCGGGAGCTTTCTACCACACCCCAGCACGCTTACTCCGCCGGAATTCTCCCGCGAGAGCCAGCGCGAGCAAAATTTTTTATATTGGCCCTCGGAAGCATTCCCGGTGAACGCGCCGAGCGGGATGACGGTGAACCCCGTGTAAGAAGCTCGGCGCGGGATGGGGGGAGGACGGAGGGGAGGGGCGGGCCCGCAGAAGCTCGAGCAGCAAGGGGGCAGCGAGCGCTTCTGAAGCGCGCAGCGCCCCAGAGAGCCGCCCCGAAACTCCTCTTTCTCTCCCTCCCGCCCACCAACCTGCCCCGCCGCAACAGGCGGCCCCCCTCGAGAGGGGGGGTTGGGCGAGGGCCCCGGGGAGCGCGCTAAGCGCGCCTCCGCGCCCGGGAGGCTAAGCCTCCGAAAGGGCGGCCGGGCCCAGTGAGGGTCCGCCGGCAGGGGGATAGCCCCCGCGCCGGCGGGCTAGGCGGGAGGGCTGGGAGGGGGGTTGAGGGGCTGGCGAAAGCGGCCCGGTGAAGCTCCGCCCTCCAAGTGCCCGGGCTCCGACCCCTCCGCGCGCCCGAGGAGGGCGCCCCGGGCGCCAAAGCCCGGGTATGGCGAGGGGGAGGAAGGCCCGGGCGTCGAACGAGGGCCCGAGGGCTGGGAGGCGGGGCCCGAGGGCGAGTGACTCTGTGCCGCCAAACGCAGCGATGCTGAGAGAGCTGTTGGAGAGGTCTAGGAAGGCTCTCGCCGAGCTCGACAACCTTTTCAGCGAGTCCAAAAGATACTTCGACGAAGTAATTAACAATATCACAAGAGAGTTCAAGTTAACTGAAGAGGAAGTAA
>JAPWTS010000090.1 GCA_028275925.1 Thermofilales archaeon | reverse complement strand
TGGTTGTGCGAGATCACCACCGCCTCGATGGTGCGGGGGTCTACCCCGAGCGCGCCCATGTTGTAGAAGAGCCTCGCCGGGTCCCCGCCCGTGTCGAAGAGGATCCTCCGCCCCCCGACCTCGACCAGGCACGCGAACCCGTGAGCGGCGAGCAAGCGGCTATCCGCCTCTCGGTTGTCGTAGAGGATCGTGAGCCTAACCCCTGTTGAGCTCATACACTACTCGGAAGTGAGAAAGAGAAAAAGTTTACCATTGAATGGTTTAGCCGCGCAGCTGCTGCGCCGCCCTGCTCAGCTCGGCGATCGTGGCGTTCAGCTTCTCGAGCGTGCTCGAGACCTCGAGCGGCGACGGCACGTAGATTATCGGTCTCCCGTACTTCCTGGCCAGCTCCTCCGCCTTCGCGCCGAGCGGCGTGCCCTCGGCCCCCTTAACGGAGACCACGAGGAGCGCCCTCCCCTCGGCGAGCGCCCGCTCAGCGGCCGCGATGTCCTCGGGCGTGGCGGGCAGCTCGTGCTCCTTGACGAGCAGGTAGGAGACCTTGACGCCAGCCCACTCCACCGCGTACTGGACCTCCGGGCTGTAGCCGACGGCCATCGCGTCGATCTTGGGCGCGCGGGAGAGCAGGCTGCCCAGCTCCCCCTCGATCGCCGCCGCCCTCTCCCTGTACGCCTGCGCGCAGGAGGGCCTGAGCTCGGCCATCACCCCCGCGAGGTGCTTGACGAACGCCAGGTAGTTGGAGGGGTCGTAGATCGGCCAGTGCAGGTTCTTCCGCCCCGTCGCCGGGTTGGTCAGCAGCTTGATGCCCGGCACGCTCGGCACCTCCACCAGCTTCGCCTTCAGCTCGCCCCTCGCGACCAGCTCCGCGATGCGCGCCTCGAAGGGGGCGTGCCCGGTGGAGACGATGAGGTCGCTACCCCTCAGCTCCTCGACGTCGCGCGGCGCCAGCTGGTAGTCGTGCGGGTCGACGCCCGGCGGAGCCACGGAGACGACGGTGTCGCCCTCGCAGGCGAGCAGCTCGACGTCCGGCTTCAGCGACGGGAACGTGACGGCTATCCTCAAGCCGCTCCCCTCGCGCTCGCGCCCTCCCAGCGTCGACCACCAAGCGGCTGCAGCCACCGCCACGGCTACCGCTAGGGCGGCGTAGAGCCTCCAACCCCTGAGCCCTCCGGCAACCGCACCGTGCACAACCCGCTCGCTAGCGCCGGGGGATTTAAGCTTTGTGCACACCTACGGTGCTGGAACCCCGCGAGTGTGCACATAGCATGTAAAAGCAGCGGAAAGCTTATAATGCCGTGCACATTGCACCTGTGGTGCGGTGGTGAGCGTGCACGAGGGAAGGCCTTCGCTGAGGGTTGAGGATTTGACGTTCGCTTACGCTGGCGAGGAGCACGTGCTCGAGGGCGAGAACCTGGAGGTGGAGGGGGCCGGTCTCGTCACGGTGCTCGGCCCCAACGGCGCCGGTAAGACCACGTTCTTCAAGCTGATCTTGGGACTCCTGAAGCCGCTGCGGGGGAGGGTCTACCTGAACGGCGAGGATGTGACGGGCGACCCGGCGAGAGCCGGCGTGCACGCCAGCTTCGTCCCCCAACTCTCCGCGGTCCGGAAGGATCTGCCGGCGACGGGCGTCGAAGTCGTGGAGTGGGCTTTGAGAGGCTACTCGGGCGAGGAGCGCAGGAGGAGGGCGCTCGAGATCCTCCGCTCGGTCGGCGCCGAGGGCTTCGCCGGCAAGAGGCTGAGCTCGATGAGCGGCGGCCAGCTCCAGCGCGTCCTGATCGCGAGGGCCCTCGCGAGGGACACGCCGATACTCGTGCTCGACGAGCCGTTCTCCGGCGTCGACCCGAGGGGGCGGGAGGAGCTCGTCGAGCTGCTCTCCAAGCTGGCTGAGAGCAGGATGGTGCTCGTCTCCACCCACGACCCGGTGCTGACCCTGAAGAGGAGCAGGCTGGTCGTCGTCTTCAACAGGGGCATCCGAGCGGTGGGGACGCCGGACGAGGTCTACGAGCTCGAGATGCTCAGGAAGGCTTACGGGCCCGGCGTCCTCGTCATCGAGAAGTGCCTCCACGTGATCGGGTGAGGTGGGGATCGTGTACCTGGACCCGAGGTGGTTCGCGGTGATGCTGGGCAGCGCCGCCGCGTTCAGCGCCCTGAGCCCGCTCGTCTACGCTAGGAGGTTCAACTTCTTCGCCGCCTCCCTGCCCCACGCCGCGCTGCTCGCCGCCGCGCTCGGCTACGTGGCCGCCGCCCTCCTGGGCGGGAGCCCCGCCGCTTGGGCCGTGCTGCTGAGCTTGCCCCCCTCCCTGCTGCTCGTCCTCCTCCTGCACAAAGGCGTCAGCGAGGACAGCGCGACCTCCGCGTTCGTCGCCTTCACAACCTCAGCCGGCGTCGCAGCGGTTTACTACGTGCTGACGAGCTTCCCCGCCCGCGTGAGCCTGTGGTCCTACATCCTGGGCGACCCGCTCCTCGCCGGCTGGGAGGACGCCGCGCTGGCGGTCGCCGTCGCCGCCCTCTCGATCGCCGCCTCCCTCCTCCTGCTCCAGAAGGAGGTGTCGATCGGGTTGGACAGCGACTTCTCCTCGCTCTCCGGGATCCGCGTCAAGCTCCACGACTACGCTCTGGCGGCTCTCCTCACCCTAGTGAGCGTCAGCCTGCTCAGGGCGGTGGGCTTCGTCGTGGAGCACGTGGCCCTGCTCCTGCCCGCCGCGATCTCCTCGAGGCTGGCTAGGAACACGCGGGAGTTCCTCGCGCTCAGCGTGCTGCCCTCGCTCGCCGCTGCGCTGCTAGGCCTCCTGCTCGCGGTCCAGCTCAACCTAGCCCCCGCAGCCGCCTACGGCTTCGTCCTGCTGGCCGCTTACCTTATCTCGCTGCTCAGGGGTGGCGGGGCGTGACGAGGAGGGTGCGGTTCGGCGTCTCGCTCGAGAGGGAGGTATACGAGGAGATCACGCGGCTGTCGCGGGCGCTCGGCGTCGACCGCTCCCGCCTCGTCTCGATGGCGGCCAGGGAGTTCCTCTCCGCGAGGCTGCACTTCGCCAGGCAGCACGAGTGCGAGGGCGTGCTCGTCGCCAGCTACCCCTCCGAGAAAAAGGGGGAGGTCGACGAGATCCTCGAGCGCAGCGGCCCCCTGGTCGTCGGACGGTCGCACTTCCACTCGAGGGGCGGCTGCTGCGTCGAGATCCTCTACCTGCGAGGCCCCTCCGACTCCGTCTGGAGCCTCCAAGCGGAGATCAGCAGGGTGTGCAGGGAGTGCCGCTACGTGCCGACCTGCGCGTGAGCGGTCACGCTAACTCCCGGACCTCGAGCGCCCTTAGAGGCAGTGACGGCGGGGGCTCAGTTGCGGGATCGTAGAAAAATAGCTGCTGGGCTAAGATGGCTCGCGCCCAAACGCTGACCAGCGGCTAGCGGGCGAGGTACTTTTCGAGGAAGATCGCGGCCGGTAGCAGGAGCTTGAGGGCGTCGTCCATCTTTGTTACGGCGTGGCCCGCGTCGGGTAGCACGTGGAGCTCGAAGGTTTTCCCGAGCTCGAGGAGCTTCATCGCGTACTTCAGGACCGGCTTGAGAGGCGTCCTCGTGTCGTTCTGGGGGTGGATGATGCAGAGCGGGACCTTGAGCGCGCCGGCGAAGTTCGTAGCCGACCTGTCCCTCTGCAGCTCGCGCTTGCCGGCGAAGAGGACGTCGATGAACCTGCGGAAGAACGCGTCGCTGAGCTGGTACATCTCCTCCCAGTCCACGATCCCCGCGCCCGCGACGCCCGCGTCGAACGCGTCGGGCTTCTTGACGGTGGCGAGGAAGGTCATGAAGCCGCCGTAGCTGTACCCCATGATCGCCACCCTCGAAGCGAGCTTCTCACCCCTCGCCCACTCCGCGGCCTTCACCACGTCCTCGAGGTCGCCGCCTCCCGGGTCGCCGATGTCCATCCTCCTGAAGTCCTCGCCGTAGCCGGTGGAGCCCCTGAAGTTGGGCGCGACCACGTGGTAGCCCAGCGCGGCCAGCGCGGCGACGAATACGCTCCACGCGTCGGCCACCTCGCTCCAGGGCCCGCCGTGCACGTACACCACCGTGGGCCCCGGCTTCGGCGCGGCAGCGCTCTCGAGCACGAAGGTGGGCACTTCGACGCCGTCGAACGACTTCACCTTGACCATGTAGGATCGGCCCAGGCGGGAGGAGACCTCCGGGGGTAGCTCGGCTCCCAGCAGGAGCCTGTAGCCCCCCGATGCGAGGTCGGCCTCGTAGATGCTCGTGGGCCTTGTGAGCGAGGAGACGGTCGCGTACGCCTTGGAGCCGCTGAAGGCGGCGCCGAGCACGCTGCCCTCCGGCAGCTTCACCTCCCTACCCGCGAGGAAGAGCTTCGACCTCCCCTCCCTCTTGCCTATCGCCCACACTTCCCCGTCCGTCCAGCCGAAGTCGAGGTACTCGACCGGCTTGTACTCCGCCATGTCAGGGTGCGGCAGCTCCACCGGTTTCAGCTCCCTGCTGGCCGGCTTGTAGAGCGCGAGCTTTTCGCCACCGAACGCGGTGGTGGCGAACAGCACCAATCCTCCCTTCGTTTTGGGCTGCTTGTTTACCGAACCTTCCTTTGGGGTGTAGACCTCGAACCGGCGCTCGTCCACGTTGAAGATGAAGAGCTCGTAGGTTGCAGGGTTGCCTTTGAGCACGCCCTGCCCCACCACCAGCCCGTCCGCGAAGTCCGTGACGAACATCACCGCGTCAGCCCTGTAGAGCTTCTCCGCGCCTCCACCCAGCTCGAGCAGCCACAGCTCGATGCCATCCCCAGCCGCGGCGAGCGCCACCCGCTTCCCGTCGAAACCCATCCCCAGGACGCGCTTGGGCTCGAAGCCCTCGAGGGCGAAGCTCTCGCCGCTGCGCACGTCGACCGCGTAGACGCTTTGGAGCTCCCTGCCCCCGCTAACGTCCTTGGTGTAGATAACGTAGTGCGACTCGGGCCTGGGCTCCGCCACCGAGTGCACACCGCCCTCGGTAAGCCTGCGCTTTTCGCCAGTTCGCAGGTCGAGGGCCCATAGGTCCCTCGCGCCTTCGACCGTCGAAGAGTAAACGAGGAGCCCGCCGGCGAAGCCCACCACGCCGTACAGAGGGGCCATCACCACGGCTTCAAGTATCTTGAGCTTCTCCACCAGGGGGTAGGAGGTTCCCACAAGGGGGTCCCGGGAACTTGCTGAAAAAGCCTTCGGTCGACGGTGGGGCGGAGGCATTTTAAACGGCCCTCGCGGGGATCCGCAATGGCTAAGCTCCCTAGGGAGTTCCTGGAGTGGAACTACTTCGCCCGGAGGGAGCTCCTCTCGAAGCTCTCGAGCGGAGGCTTCGAAGACCCTAGGTTGATGTTCGTCGAGTTCGCGCGCCACAACC
Organism: Thermofilales archaeon; assembly: GCA_028275925.1. Lineage (GTDB taxonomy): Archaea > Thermoproteota > Thermoprotei > Thermofilales > Thermofilaceae > JANXEW01. The sequence continues at coordinate 318 of JAPWTS010000090.1, read as the reverse complement.
CGGTGCTCTGCACGGCCGCGGTTGGCGAAGGGGGTGTCGTCGAGGTGAACGGGAAGGTGATCGGGGTCGGCTACGTGCTGAAGCCGGAGTTCCTAACGGAAGCCGCGAGGAAGCTCGAGGAGCACCTCAAGGCTACGGACGAGGCGCTCGCCGCCGGCGCGCGGAGCCGGGAGGAGATCGTGCGGGAACACGCCGCTAGGGGTTTGAAGCTGCTGCTGGAGCTCGTGTACCTGGAGCCAGAAGCGGCCGAGGAGCGCGTGGACTTCGAGAAGCTGGCGAGCGTCGAGCTAGCGCTGAGGGTTCCCCACTCCTCGAAGC
>JAPWTS010000013.1 GCA_028275925.1 Thermofilales archaeon | reverse complement strand
TCGAGAAATCCGCAAAAAAGTAATATAAATGGTTTACTAGCAATCTTACGATTAGTATTTCGTGCGCTTGCAGGAAACTTGGGCGCACCGGATACGACCACAGAGCAGCCCTCCACATCCGAGACTATCGCTAGCGCGCGCGAGCGATTAGGAAGCTTCGGGCTCGAATTCTTCGAAACAATTTAGCGCTCTCGTCGCTGCTGAAACTACCTTTCCCCCCTTCCAGTTCGCTGAGGGCTAAGCCTCTCATTATTGAAGCGTATATCAGCAGCTTCCACGCCTCTGGCACGGAATCGCCGTGCTCCCTGACCAGTTTCCTAGCTATCTCCCTCAGCTCATCCGCCTCTTCGAGGGTGAGCTTTTCTTTTTCGATAAGCTCTCTCAGCCTCCAGGCCTCTTCCTTGGTCAGCGGATTGGTTAGCGGTTTTGCAGATAATCTGAGCAGTTCGCTTTTGACGAATGAAACGTCTCTAGCCTCCAACACCTTCTTGAAACCGAGGAACTCGGCGAAGAACTCAATTTGGTTCCTTACCGCTTCGGTGATTTCTTTCACGCTTTTCGCTATAAGGTTAACACGCTCCTCCATGCGGGCGAACTTCCTCCCCAGCCAGTAGCCTAGGGTCGCTGCCGACGCTGCGATCGCCGCTATCGTGCTAGCGAAGCCGACCAGCAGCTCTACGCTCATCCTGCCAGTAAGCAGGCCGCAATCATAAATCCATTTCGCATCGAACGTGGCTCGCGCATCTTCGCTGCAAGCACTCCACCCACCGTCACTACAAGCTCAGGGGCTTCCGCACAGCACCCGTAGCGGGAGGGGCGCCGCGCGGCGCCTTAAAGCTGTACCCTGATCCGCGGCTGAGGGGGGAGCTCCGCGTTTGGCTTAGGCGCGAAGCCGTTCCCTGTTCGCGCGGTGGGACGCGGTGGCCTTGGCGGGGCGTTAGAGTTTTATGGTGGTAACAATTTTGTTACCTGGGTTGAATCATGAGGCTCTACGAGCTGAGGGACGCGGCGCTCGCGAGCGGGAGGCTGGTTTTCAGCTTGGGGCAGTTGGCTAAGCTGGCGGGGGTCCCGGAGAGCCACGCGAAGGTTTACGCGCACAGGCTCGTGGCGAGGGGGATGGCTTGGCGCGTGAGGAGGGGGGTGGTCGCCTTCACGCACGATACGTTCGTGATCGCGTCCCAGCTCGTCGAGCCCTCCTACGTTTCGATGCACGCGGCGCTCTACCTGAGGGGGGTCGCGGACCAGGTGCCCTCGATCGTCGAGTGCGTCACGACCCGCAGCTCCTTGTGGCTGCGGGAGCTCGGGGTGAGGTATAGGAGGGTCGCGGGCGCCCTCTTCTTCGGGTACGAGAGGGTCAATAGGGCGGGGAGCTACGCGTTCGTGGCTCTGCCCGAGAAGGCTGTCCTCGACATGGTGTATTACGGTGGGAGCCCCGACTGCTCGCAGCTCGACTTAGACGCGAAAGCTCTCAGGGAGATGGCTGAAGCGTACAGGAGGGTTGGAGGCTACAGGGCTAGGAGGGTCGTGAGGTGGGTTGAGTGCTTCGTGAGGAGGAGCTGATCAGGATCGCGAGGATGAGGAGAGTGAAGCCGTGGCAGGAGGAGAGGAGGTACATCCAAGCCCTCATCCTGTACGCTGTAGCCGATTGGCCACTCGTCCTGAAGGGTGGAACCTACCTGTGGTTTTTCCACGGTTTGAACAGGTTCTCAGCCGATCTGGATTTTACGGCGTCGGGGCCTATCGCCGCCGGGAAAGCTGCCGAAATATCACAAGTTTTGAAACTATTCGGTGTTGAAAGCGAAACAGAAGTTTTGAAGGATAATAGGTACACGCTGACCCTACGCGTAGCCGCGAAGGGCCCCCTCTACAAGTCTGACAAGGACGTTTGCTACGTGCGCTTAGACGTTAGCCGGAGGGAGAGCTTGCTGCTCAAGCCGATAAGCGTTAAGCTGGACGAACCCCTCTACGGGATACCCATCGTCTTCCTCGAGGGCTTGGAGCTGCGCGAAGCTTTGGCCGAGAAGATTAGGGCTTTCTACGTTAGGGGGAGCGCCCGCGACCTGTACGACGCCTGGTTCCTCCTGAGGAGGGGGGTGAAGCTGGAGATGAAGCTGGTCGAGAGGAAGCTCGCCTTCTACGATTTAAAGTTCGAGCGCACCGCGTTCTTCGAAAGGTTCCGCGAGCTCGAGAGCGTTTGGGAGAGGGAGCTGGAACCGGTAGTCTTTGGAGCTGTACCCAGCGTAGCCGAAGTTGAGGCGCTCTTCAGGGAGGCGCTCGAGGCTAGCGGCTAACGCGCGTTGCAGCCGCGTTCGCCGGTAGCTGGTGCCGCGAGGTGCGCTAGCCGGGATGCGGCGCTTACCCGAGCGTCAGCTTTTCGATGAGCTTCACGTAGTCCCACGCCCTCTCCATGAGGGGCTTGTGCTCCGGCTCCTCGTAGTGCCTACCGTAGAAGCAGTCGCCGTGGAGGCTCTTCCTCACTTCGATGTAGTAGGCCGCTAGCTCCTCCGCCTCCTTCTCGCTCAACCCGGCTTTCACGAACGCCTCCTTCACGAAGCGCCTCCACGTCCAGCCTTTAGGCGGCTCGCTGTCGCCCAGGTACTTCTCCGTTAAGGCGATCGTGGCGTGCCACACCGCGGCCCAGATCTTCTCGGCGGCGTCGTAGGGGTCCTCCCGCTTCAGGTGCTCGAGCGCCTTCTCGAGGTAGGCTCGCGCGGTCTCCAAGTGCTTGGCCGCCGCCACGCTCGAGCCCGCGGGCCGGCGGGAAAAAGCTTTCGGGCCCGGCGCGCGTTTTAAGAGGGCGGTGGAAGGGGGCTCGTGCAGCGGAGCGGTGCGTCGCTCAGGAGGGAGCTGAGCTTGATCGACGCGGTGTCCGTGGGGTTGGGCGCGATCATCGGCGCCGGCATATTCGTGCTGATCGGGATCGCGGCGGGGCTCGCGGGGCCGGCTGTGGTGCTCGCGGTGCTGATCTCCGCGCTGAGCGCGACGCTCACCGCCTTCAGCTTCTGCGAGCTCGGCTCCGCGCTGCCGAGGGCGGGCGGCGTCTACGAGTACGGGCACGAGCTGATACACCCGATGGTCGGCTTCCTGATGGGTTGGATGTGGGTTTCGGGCAACATCGTCTTGGGGGCTACGGCGAGCCAGGGCTTCGGCTACTACCTCTCCGCGCTCGCGCCGGGCGTGAGCTTCAGGCTGGCGGCTGCCGCGCTGGTGGCGCTGGTGACGCTCCTGAACGCGCTGGGCACGAAGCTGTCGGCTTCGGTGAACAACGCGTTCGTGGCGGTCAAGGTGGGCGTGCTGGTACTTTTCTCGGCGCTCGGCCTGCTCAACCTGAATCCAGGCAACTTCAACCCCTTCGCCCCGCACGGCTTCGCGCCGGTGCTGCAAGCAGCCGCCCTCTTCTACTTCGCCTACATCGGCTTCCCCAGGATCGCGGTATTGGCTGAGGAGCTGAGGGACCCGGAGAGGGATTTACCGAGGGCGATCCTCACCGCGCTCTGGAGCTCCGCGGCCATCTACCTGCTCGTCTCCGTCGCGGCGGTCGGAGTCGCGGGCTGGGAGCGGCTGGCAGCCAGCAGGGCCCCGCTGGAGGAGGTTGCGAGGATGCTGGGCGTTGGCTGGGTGGTGGGCGTGGGCGGGCTGGTGGCGACGTTCAGCGTGGTGCTGACCTCGGTGATGGGGCAGTCGAGGGTCTTCTTCGCGATGGCGAGGAACCGCGAGATGCCGCCCTCGCTGTCGGCCGTGCACCCGAGGCTGGGGACGCCCCTCTACTCCGTCCTCCTCTCCGGCTCCATCATGATGGTCCTCGTCCTCACCCTCGACATCTCCGGGCTCGCGATGGTCACGAGCTTCCTCGTCCTCCTCTCCCACGTGCTCACCAACGTCGCCGACCTGAGGCTGTACCTGCTGGGCAGGGAGCCGCCCTTCAAAGCCCCGCTCCGCCCCTTCCACGCCGCCGCGGGAGCGGTCCTCAGCGCGGTGCTCGCGTTCAGCGTCGAGCCGCGCGCCCAAGCCTTCGGCTGCGCGGTGCTGCTGGCTGGAGCCCTCTGGTACCTCCTCTACACTAGGCTCGCGCGAAGGGGAGAAAGAGGGGGTCAAGCCTCCGTTCGCTCGGCCGCGCGCTAGCCGGTTACGGTGAGACCCCCGATCAGCGTGTCGGGCGCGTAGATCCCCATCGCCGTGTCCTTGACCCTCCTCGCCGGCTTGATCAGCTCCGCCACCTCGTATATGTTCCCGCTGACCGCCACCGGCTTCACGGGCGCCAGGTCCCCGCCCTTCACCGCGTAGGGGTTGGAGATCACGACGCTGAAGTTCCCCGTGACCGGGTTGACGGTGTGCACGCTGAGCAGGTAGCCCTCCGCCACCACCTTCGCCTCAGCCTCCAGTTCCCTCTCGGAGCTCGCGCCGCCCGCGACGATTAAGTTTGAGGGCGAGATGCCGACGGACCCCATCCCCCTCGACGCGTTGCCCGTGCTCTCGACCCCCATCCTCCTCGCTGTGTACGTGTTGTGGAGGTAGCCCCTCAGCACGCCGCCCTCGACGAGCACCGTCCTCCTCCTCGCCACGCCCTCGTCGTCGAAGGCGCTGGTCCCCAGCCCGCCCGGCAGCGTGCCGTCGTCGACGATCGTCAGGTTGCCCATCACTCTCTGCCCCAGCTTACCCGCCAGCGGGCTGAAGCCCTCGAGCACGTTCATCGCGCTCAGCGCGGGGACGAGCAAGGAGCTCAGCAGCATAGCGAGCGTCCTCGCCCTGAAGAGGACCGCCCCCTTCACCGTCTCCCCCAGCTTCTCGGCCCTGGAGGAGTCGAGCGCGAGCCGCGCCGCCTCCTCGAGCACGGGGTGGTAGTCGCTGACGAGGGAGCGGGACGAGACCCAGTAGCTGCCCGAACCCTCCCCCGCCTTCAGCGAAGCGCTGATGCCGGAGCGCGTCCCCCGCTCCTCGACCGCCACGCCCCTCGAGTTGGCGACCGCCCGCCTCCCGTAGCCGACGCCGAAGCTGATCGAGGAGACCTTGAGGCGCGGGTCCCTCTGGGCCTCGGCCACCGCGTCCTTCACCAACCGCGCCATCCACTCGACGTCGACCGTAGCCACGCCCTCGTCGAAGCCCACCCAGCCGTGCCTCGGCGGCTCGGGGTCCGGCAGACCCCTCCAGTGCGGGTCCTCCTCCGCCTTCGCCGCCATCTCGACCGCCCTCCTCACAGCGTCCTCCAGCACCTCCCTGCTCGCGGACGTCGCCACGGCGGCCGCCACCCTCCGGCCCTTCGCGACCCTCACTTGGACGCCGCGGCTGTCGGACGCGACCGCCTTGAGGCGGGTCCCCTCCGAGTACACCTCCCTGCTCGCGTAAGCGGACACGTAAACCTCCGCCTCGTCGGCGCCCAGCTCGAGCGCCCGCTTAACCCCCCACTCCGCCAGGTTGAGCAGCTCGCTCACCGCCTCTCACCCCCCACGAGGAGCTTCGTCCTTAAAGTTGGCCCGCCGTCGCCCACGTGCACCATCTGCCCCATCTTCCCGCACCCGCCGAAGGGGCTGGTCGTGATCACCACCCTCTTCGACGCGGCGTCGACATGCTTGAGCATCTCGAGGATGTTCCCGGCCAGCACCACGTCCCTCACCGGCTCCTTGATCTCGCCGTTCTCGACCAGGTAGCCGATGCGCGCGTTGAAGGTGAACGTGCCGTCCTCCTCCACCTGGCCCCCCGCCGGCTTGTCGAGCAGGAGCCCGTGCTTCGTCTCCTCGACGATCTCCTCCTCGCCCCAGCTGCCCGCCTCGAAGAACGTGTTCCTCATGCGCACGATCACCTCGTGAGCGAAGCTCTGCGCCCTCCCGTTCCCCGTCGGCTCCATGCCGAGCAGCGCTGCGCTCTCGCGGCTGTGCAGGTACCCCTTCAGCACACCCCTCTCGACGAGGACGACCTTGCGCGCCGGCACGCCCTCGTCGTCGGCGAGCAGCACGTAGCCCCCTCTCTCGTCGAAGCCCGCGTCGACGATCGTGACCTCCTCGCTGGCGATCGCCTCGCCCAGCCTCCCTGTGAGCGGGCTCGTCCCCGCCGCCACGAAGTCGCCCTCGGTCAAGTGGCCGAAGCTCTCGTGCGCGAAGACGCCCGTCAGCTCGGGCCGCGTGATCACCGTCAGGTAGCCGGCTGGGGGCCTCGAGGCTTTGAGCGCGTCCCTCGCGTGCGAGAGCGCCCTCTCCGCCACCGCCTCCGGGGAGCCCTCCCCCTCGAACGCCTCAAAGCCCCTCGAAGCGCCGTGGGTCTCGAAGCCGTCGCCCACCCGGTCGGCCTCCCTCAGCACGACCGAAGCCGAGACGCCGACGACGAGCCTCTCCACCTCGACCTCCACCCCCTCGCTCGTGTAAACCAGCACGCTGCCGTAGTGGGCCCCGTACCGCGCCGTTGCCGAGGCCGCGCCCCCGTCCTTCGCCACCTTGTACGCCCGCTTGACGAGCTCCAGCTTCTCCTCCAGCGGCACCTGCGACGGGTGCAGCTTGACCCCCTCGAGCCGGAAGACGCGGCTCCTCAGCGGGTGGGGGGCGAGGCCCCTGTCGCCGGGCGCCAGCGCCTTCGCCGCTTTCACGGCCTCCCTCGCCGCCGCCCTCAAGCCCTCCCTCGTCAGGTCGCACGTCGAGGCGAACCCCACGCTGCCCCCGTACAGCACCCTCACGCCGGCCCCGCGCGACCTCTGGAAGCCGAGGGCGACGACCCTCCCGTTCACGTAGGTTATCAGCTCCCTGACCGTGTCCTCCAACCTCACTTCAGCGAAGGAGGCGCCGAGCGAAATCGCCTCCTCGATTGCGCCCATCGCGAGATCCTTGTCCATCGGCAGCCTCTCCGAGAGGTGGGAAAAAAGGTTTCGCGAGGGGAAAGCTTAAGCCGCCGCGCAGTTTGGGATTCCGGGCTGATGAGGTTCGCTAGGGCCGAACCGTGAGGTTTTTTACGGCGGGAGCTGACCTCCGGGTTTTTATAGCGGCGCGCGCTCCGCTCGAGCGTGGAGAGCTACGAGGAGTTCGAGCGGGAGGCGAGGGAGCTTAGGCGGCGCAGCGCCGACTGGGAGTTCATCGAGAGGCAGCCGGAGCCGATAAGAGCCGCTCTAAAGGTCCTCGTTGAGACCGGCGACCTCTGGCTGGCGGCGAAGGTCGCCGGTTTGCCCGTCGACGAGTTCGACGAGATCAGGTTGAAGGCTAAGATACCCATCGTCGTATGAGCGCGGCTGTAGCGGACACGTGCTTCCTCGTGCACTGGCTCCGCTTCAGGGATAGGGAGAGGCTGTTCGAGGTCTTCGACTCGGTGGCGGTGCCGGCGATGGTCTTGGAGGAGATGGGCGCTAGGGGTAGGGCGATGCTCGCACCCTGGCTCGCCTCGAGGCGCGCCTTCCTCATCCCGAGGATTAACGAGTACGAGGTTGAGGCCTTGAGGCTGGTCGAGTTCTCCAGGTCGCAGAGGCTGCCGACGCTGGATCCGCCCGAAGCTTACTGCCTCGCGGTCGCCAGGCGGAGGGGTTACGCGGTCCTCACCGACAACAAGGCGCCGAAGTACCTCGTCCGGGCTCTCAGCGAGTATGCGAACGTCAAGGTGCTCGACAGCCTCGACGTGCTGGCGCTCATCTACGGGAGCACGCTGATCAGGGCCGTCAGAGCCTACGAGGAGGACGCAGGGTTGATATTCTCGCGCTCGAGGCTGAGGACGTATGGCGTCGAGCTATGAGGCTATCGAGCTCGCTAAGCTGCTCGGGCTCAAGCTGGACGAGCGCGCGCTAGCCGAGGCGTTGAGGGAGCACGAGGAGTTCGAGCGGGAGGCGAGGGAGCTTAGGCGGCGCAGCGCCGACTGGGAGTTCATCGAGAGGCAGCCGGAGCCGGTCAGGTCTGCGCTCAAGCTACTCGTGGAAACGGGGGACCTGAGGCTGGCGGCGAAGGTCGCGGGTCTCCCGCTGGACGAGCTCGACGAGCTCAGGTTTAGGGCGAGGGTGCCTATCGTGCTTTGAGGACGCCGGCTCTGGCGAGCGCCTCCTCGAGCTTCGCTGCAGCCTGGGTGGCGAGGAGCTTCTCGGGGTTCCCCAGCGCCTCCTCGATCGCGGGGTCGTAGGGCACCCAGCCGAGGTACCTCACGCCCCACTCCGCGGCGGCCGCCTCCGCCCCGCCCCTCCCCATGTTCTCCACGAGCCCCAGCACGGGCGCCCCCACCTCCCTCAGGAGGCGGACGAGCCTCGCGACGACGGCGAGCGAGAGCTTCGAGGGCGTGGTGACCACGAGGGTTTCGGCGCGCTTGAGGAGCCTCAAGGCGTCGAGCAGCTCGTCCCCGGTGCCGGGCGGGGCGTCGACGACGAGGAGGTCGAGGTCGCCCCACCTCGTGACCGCCAGCAGCTCGATCAGGGCGTTGGTCGCGTCCGCGCCCCTCAGGGGCAGCGGGGCTTCGCCGGCGAGGAGGGCTAGGCTCATCAGCTTGACGCCCGCGACCTCCGGCGGCACGACGCCCCTGTCCTCCCTCGGCGGGGGCGCCGAGCCCAGCACCACGTGGCTGGAGGGGCCGTTGAAGTCGAGGTCGAGCAAGCCCACCCTCGCCCCCCGCCGCGCCGCGACGAGCGCCGCGAGGGACGACAGCAGCGTCTTCCCCACCCCGCCCTTCCCGCTGCAGAAGACCACCACCCGCGAAACCCCCTTCAACCGCTCCGGGATCACCGCCAGCCTCGGGTCCAAGGCCCTCACCCCTCCACCTCGACCCTGACGCCCCTCCCCTTGACCACCTTGAAGTCCGGGCTGCCGCAGGAGGGGCAGCGCAGGAAGGCGTGCGCGAGCTCGGGGACGAAGTGCATCGCCTCCCTCTCCGCCTCCCCGACCGCCGCGTCGGAGAGCCTCCACCTGGCGCCGCACGCGTTGCACTCGAACTCCGCCGGCTCCACCTCGAGCTCGAACCTCGCCCCCTCGAGCCCGGTGCCCCTCTTCAGCTCCTCGAGCGCGAGGAGGAGGATCTCCCCGTCGACGTTCTGCAGCTCGCCCAGGAGGACCCTCACCAGCTTAACCCGCCCGCCGACCCCCTCCAAGCTCTTGATCACAGCCTCAGCTAGGGCCCACTCGTGAACCACGCGGCCCCCGCTCGAGCCCGCTTAAAACTCTAGAGCCGCTCCTCCGGCGGGCGGCGCCGCTCGCTCAAAGCCGATTTAGCGGTGAAGAAGGCCCTCAGGTGCTCGGTGGACCAGTAGCCCCGCGAGCCGATGAACCTGCCCATCGCCGCCCCGAAGTCCCCGTACACCTCGCTGCGCTCGTCCTTCAGCTCCTCCTCCCTGGGCGCGCGCTCGCGCCGCAGCTTGAGCGGGATCCTAATGCGGACCATAGCTCCCTGCTGAGCAGGGAGCAGCGGGATTTAAAGCTTGCGAGGGCTCGCCAAGCTTAATAGCGAGCGCCCGAAGGTGGCGCGTGGACAGCCGCGAGCGAGTGTACAGGCTCCTGAACTTCGAGGAGGCCGACCGGGTAGCGCTCGTTGACTTCCCCTGGCCCGAGACTGTCGACCGGTGGAGGGCGGAGGGGCTGCCGAGGACGGTGTCGCTCCACAAGTTCTTCGGTTTCGACATCTACCACTTCGGCGTCGACGTCTCGCCGAAGTTCGACCCCATCGTCTACAGGGAGGAGGAAGAGTACGTCGTCTACCGCGACTCGTACGGGGTCGTCGTGAAGGCTTGGAGGGGGAGGAGCGGGACGCCCCTCCCCGTCGAGCCGGCCGTGAGGGCGCTGGACGACTTCAAGGAGTACATCGAGCCGCTGCTCGACCCCGAGCTCCCCTTCCGGGCGACCAGCAGCCGGTACCCCTTCCGCCGCGACCTCGAGAAGGCGATCGCGGAGCTCCAGAGGGACTACTTCGTCGTGGCCAGCATCCTCGGCCCGTTCGAGTACGTGCGCCACCTTGTGGGCGAGGGCGTGGACCGGATCCTGCGCCTGGTCTACCGGGACCCGGGGATGCTCAGCTACATCTTCGACCGGGTCGGCTCCTTCCTGGCCAAGGTCTCGGAGACCCTGGAGCGGCTCGGCGCCGACGGCGTGTGGGTTTGGGACGACCTAGCGTACAAGAACGGGCCCTTCATCTCGCCCCAGCACTACCGGAGGCTCGTCATGCCCCAGCACGAGCGCATCGTGCAGCCGTTCAGGAGGAAGGGCAAGCCGGCGATCCTCCACACGGACGGCAACGTGAAGCCGCTGATCCCCCTCTTCATCGAGGCGGGCTTCACGGCGCTACAGCCGCTCGAGGCGAAAGTCGGGATGGACGTGAGGGAGCTGAAAGCCCAGTACGGGGATAGGCTCGCGTTCATCGGGAACATCGACGCGAGGGCTCTGGCGCAGGGGCCGGAGGCGATAAGGCGGGAGGTCGAGTCGAAGGTCCCCGTCGCCGCGCGGGGCGGCGGGTACATCGCGGGCTCCGACCACTCCGTCCCGCCCGACGTCTCCCTGAGCGACTACCTGTACTTCGTCGAGCTCGTGAAGAAGGTCGGCGCGTACCCCCTGTGCAGGTAGGCGCGCTTCGGCGCTACGGTATCGGCTGCGCCCCCTGCTTTCTGGAGCACAACGGGCCCAGCGTCACCTTCGAGCCGCTCACCTTCAACGCGGTCCTCCCGTAAACCTTTTCGGTAACGTTAGCGAGCAGGTCCACGCAGTCCGCCCTCGGCTTCTTCAAGCAGCTTTCGAGCTTCTCTCGGAACTCCTTCGGCGCGAGGGGTGCGAGCTCCCGGAGGATCGCCTTGAAAGCCGCGCTGTCGGCGACTTTTGTCCTGCTGAGCACTAACTCACCTCCGAAGATCTCGTTCAGCTTCGAGCAGAGGAGCTGCACCTTGGGGTCCGGCTTCGCTTCCGGCGGCGAGGGGGCGAGCTTCTCGAGCACGGTTGCCACTACGGTTTCCGCCAGGAGCGCGAGCGCGCCTTCGTAAGCGCCCTTCCCCTCCCGCATCTTCAGCGTCTCCAGGGCGGAGACCATCTGCTCGACGTTCGCTCTAGCGTGCACGATCTGCGCGCCGGGGACGTCGGCGGACTCCGGGGATACCAGGACGTACAGCTTCTTCGCGCATCCGGCGTGCTGCGCCGGGTTCACATCCGGCGCGCCGGCCCTCACCTTCACCTCGATGCACGTCCCGTCCGCGAGGACGAGGTCGGGGCGGCTCGGCACGCTCGCCTTCCCCTCCCCGAAGCCCCTCTTCCTCAGCTCGCTCCTCAGCTTTTCCACGATCGCCGTGTGGATGTCCCGCTCGAGGTCTACGGAGCGGGCCCTCCTCGTGGCCCCCTCCACGAACGTGACCAGCTGCCTGAACACGAAGCCCCTCTTCAGCATCTCGACCGCTGTCCTGAGGATGAACGGGTCAAGCGGCGCTCCACCCGCCAGCTTCCCGACGAACGCGACCGCCTCGCCCTCGAAGCCGGGCGCCAGCTCCATCTTGGTGTACGTGCGCACCTGCGAGAACCTCTGGACGCCGCCTCTAACCCTCAGCTCGTCGAGCAGCTTCCTGCTCAGATCCTCGGAAACCGCGTGCGACGCGATGACTATGTGGACCTTGAAACCCCCCAGCCCATCAGCGCGGCGGAGGAGGCTCTCGAGGCAGTCGGCGAGGGTCTTGAGCTGCTCGGGCTTCTCGCCGCTCAGCGGAACCTCGTCGAGGAGGAGGACGAACGGTATGCTCGCGTTCGCCGCGGTGGCGACCGCGCCGGCGATCGTTAGCACGTCGGCAGTGTCGGAGTGCAGGCTCCTACCCGTTACGCTCTGGACCCACGCCGCCACGCTCCGCGCCAGCTCCCTGTCGATGGAGCTCACGAAGGCTTGGAAGTTCTCCAAGCTGCTGCTGAACGAGCGCAGCAGCACGGGGCCCCGCCTGGCGAACTCCTCCCTCAGCTGGTACAACAGGAAGGTCTTCCCGCTGCCCGGAGGCATCAGGAGGAAGTAGAGACCCCGCTCCTCCGACTCTACGAGACCCGAGATCTCGTTAAACGTGCTCGTGGGGAGCTTCCCGAACCTTTCGACGTAGCGCCTGTACTCCTCGGGCGACCTTATCGACAGGGGTGCGCCGCGCTGCAGCTGCATCCTCAACACCAGGGCGGATCCTGAACCACGTACTTGCTGCCCATCTTCCAGACGAGCTTGTAGTACTGGCGGGAGACCTGCTCGGCGTCGGGGTCGTCCTCGGGCAGCTCGAAGTCGACGGCCTTGAGCCAGGCGCTGACGTAGGCCTTGGCGAGGTCCTCGTCGCCGTTCACCTTCTCGAGCGCCTTCGCGCTCACGAGCTCCTTCACTCTACCGCTCCTCCTGTAAGCCTCCTTCACGAGCTCGTCGAGCGCCTTGAAGTCGGTGACCTTGCAGACACCGGGGATCTTGAGGAGCAGGAGGGCGAGACCCTCGTTGGAGAGGGAGGCGCTTACAGCATCCGTCCTCCCGCCCGCCGACCACTTCTTCCTCGCGCGCGCCGAGGCGAGGGCTGCTTCGGCGTCGCTCCTCGCCACCTTAGCGGTGACAGGTCGGACGCCGTTCAGCGCCGGCAGGTAGGCAACAACCGAGGCGGCTCTCGGTTTTAGGTAGAATACCGCGGTGAACCTCTTCCTCGCCACGAAAACATTCGCGTTTAGCAGTATTTAACCTTTGCTTTCAGATAGTTCAAAGGGAGTGCTCGAAAGAGCCGCGCCGCGCGTCAGGGTCTGCGCTGGAGTATTCTGTCGATCACTCTAGCCACTTCCTCGTCGCAGCTGGCGCGCTCGATCGGCACCCTCTTTCTCCTCGACCTCGCCCTCAGCGCCCTGACCACCATGCTGCTCACGCTCCTCGCGTGGAGCACACCGCAGTAGCTTACCGGCTCCCCGCTAACGCGCTCTCTCACCACGCGCTGGAGCTCGCCCGACCTGCAGCTCTCGAGTGTCTGGTCGAGCTGCTCCACGTCGTCCAAGCGGGCGTGCTCGGTTTCCTCGACCACGATCACCGTGTTGCCGCACACAAGCAGCCAGTCCGCGTGCTTCTGCCGCAGCCCCAGCTCGTCGAGGTTGACCTCCGCGCACTCAACCTTTCTGTAGCGCATGGTAGATCCTTGCTTGCTCGCTCAGCAGCTCCTCCGCAACCCTCGCGAACTCGTCTTCGGGGATCCCCTCGTCCGTAACCTCCAGCCTCTCCACAACGGCTTTACCCCCCTCGACCTTCACGAGGTAAGCCGCCACGTCGGCGGGGTCGAGCCGACCTCCTTCGACCGCCCTCACCTCAGACCGAGCGATGATGTTGTTCAGCGCGGTGAGGAGGTGGTCGCTGTGCGTTGACGCGACCACAGTCTTCCCCATCTCCACGGCAAGCGCTACGAGCTCAGCCAGCTTGACGACAGCCCTCGGGTGCAGGTGTGCCTCCGGCTCCTCGACGAGCACAATGGGTGTGTAAGGGGACAGCAGCGCTAGCGCGACGACAGCGGCTTCCCTGACGCCAGAAGGAGCTAGGTGGAGTGGAACCTCCTTGCCGCTCCACGTTTTTACGTAAATCGCGTAAGCTGCGCCGACCGGCTTAGCTGCCAGCTCGCAGCCGAGCTCTCTGAAGAAATCCTTCGCAGGCTCGAGCCACTCGGTTTCGCCCCTGCCGAGCGCTTCGGCGAAGCGGAAAACCGCGTCCACAAACTCCCAATCCACCGAAGAGGGCAGCGCCCACGATGCGCGGGAGAACGGCGGGGGTGCCGCGCGCAGTACCCCAGCCCTGCTGTCGGGTAGGAACGCCCCGAAGGATGCCCCGAGGAGCGCTCTGCCAAGGGGGCTCTTCGATGTCACGATGCTCGATAGGAGGCGGCTGATGAGCGAAGCCACGTCGTAGCGGGTTTTAACGCCACCCGCCACCTCCACGTCCCCGCGCGCTAAGCGCAGGAAGCCCGGTGCCGGAACCTCGACCCTAAGGTTTTCTATGAGCCCGCTCAGGAACTCGCTGAGGTTCTCCACCGCAACTCCGCCCCTACTTACAGCGAACACCACCGGTTTCTCCGACCCTAAACGCGTAGAAACCTTCGCAGCTTCAGCGCCGGCTCTGACGATCTCTGACTGTTCAACTCCAAAAACACTTTTTAACCTGTTGCTCGCAACCTCGGCTAAAGAAGCCTGGAGCGATTCTATAGAAGCCCTCACGAGCTCCCGCACGCTCTCCTCGGGCGGCGCGAGCCCCTCTGCCACGGCTTTTAGGAACGCATCCGCAGCATCCTCCGGGAGCGCTAGCAGCGGTGCCGGCGGCATCGAGAGCAGGGCCCAGAGCAGGCGCATGAGCATGGACTTCCCCACGCTGTTTCTGCCTACCAGCAGGGTTAGCGGCTTCACCTCGATCTCCACCCACTCGAAGGGTCCGAAGTTCTCAACCTCCACCGTGAACCGCTCTCTCACGCACCCCCCACCGCATCAACGGTTTGCAGCGTTAAAAACCTCGCTGACGTGACCTCTCCTGGCTTCCCGTAATACTGTCGCAATACCCTGGTTTTTCGCACGTCCCGAAGGAAACTTTCGCCGAACTAACGGCGCTGGCTTCAAAAAGCCGAGCAGGCGGTGTTAAGCGGTGCCTATGGCGGGGGTGATGCCGGTCGAGGAGTACGAGCGGAGGATCCTAACCAAGCTGCTGAGGGAGGCTGGCGTGGACCCCGAGCCGATAGTCAAGCGCTTCCTCGAGCGGCGCGACAGCTACAGCGCCCGGCTCATCGAGAGGCTCGCCAGCGTGGACCCGAGCTCGGCAGCCCGCGCGGCACAGAGGCTAGCCCGCTCGCCCAACCCTCTGGACAAGGCGTTAGCCGCTTGGCTCGCCGCGAGGGCTGAGGAGAGGGGGCCTCCGCCGCCGCTCTACGTGTAGCGGTAGGCGCGGTCGTCGCGCGAAGCCCTGCCGAGCGCGGCGAGCGCCTGCAGGGCGCGGGACGCGGCGAGCAGCGAGCAGCCGAGAGCGGCGGCCACGTCGCCGGCGCTCGCTCTGCCCACCGATTTTAGGTGCTCCTCGACCTTCGCCACGAGGTCCGCGGGGACAGTGAAGGCCGAAACCCTGCTCCTCTTCACGGCAACGAGCACGTAGGCGCCGCCCCTCCTCCACACGAGCCTCCGCCCCCTCACCGCCAGCTCCTGGCGGCTCAGCCACTCGGCGACCTCCGGCTTCAGCGCCGCGCCCTCGAGCGCGCCCAGCCTCCTCAGCTCCCACAGCGCGGTTTTCGCCAGCTTCCCCTTTACGCCGAGGGCTCTGGCGAGGGGGCCCGCCCTCGCCTCCACCCCCTGCCGCAGAGCGAGGAGGAAGGGTAGGAGCCAGGGCCTCCGGGCCAGCGCCTCCTCGACCCCCACGGCCCGCTATGCCCGCGCGGCTTCGGCTGCCGCCATCTGGATGCCGTACAGCTTCGCGTAAACCCCGCCCTTCGCGAGCAGCTCCTCGTGCCTGCCCTCCTCCACAACCCTACCGTCCTCGATGACGATGATGTGGTCCGCTCGGACGATCGTCTGGAGCCTGTGGGCGATCACGATGGCGGTCCTACCCTCGATCAGCTTCTCGAGGGCCGCCTGCAGCCTAGCTTCGGTGCGCGGGTCGATGCTGCTCGTCGCCTCGTCGAGGACGAGTATCCTCGGGTTGGCGACGAAAACCCTGAGGAGCGAGACGAGCTGCCGCTGGCCGACGGAGAGGTTTTTGCCGCCCTCGAGCACCGGCGTGTCCAAGCCCTGCGGTAGGCTCTCGACGAGGTCCCAGAGGCCCAGCGCCTTGATGGCCGCCTCCACCTCCTCCCTCGTGGCCTCCGGGTTGGCGAGCAGGATGTTCTCGAGCACGGTGCCGGAGACGAGGAGGGGTTCCTGCGGTATCATCAGGACCGCGCTCCTCAGCGCGCTCAGCTTGTACCTCCTGACGTCCACGCCGTCGATCAGGATCTGCCCGCTCCACGGCTCGTAGAACCTCAGCAGCAGGCTGACGATCGTCGTCTTGCCGGCGCCGGTGGGGCCCACGATCGCGGCGAACTCGCCCGGCTTCACCTTGAAGCTCACGCCCTTGAGGACGGGCTGCCCCTCCTTGTAGCCGAACACGACGTCCCTGAACTCGACCTCCCCCAGCTGCGGCGGCTCGCTGACGTCGCCCTCGTCGGGCTCGGGCTTCCACTCCTCGAGGAAGATGAAGACGCGCTCGGCGGCCGCCATGGTGGACTGGAGCGTCGTGAGGAACATGACCAGCATCCTGAGCGGCCTGAAGAAGCTCGCGAGGTAGCCGTAGAAGGCCACGAGCGTGCCCACGGTGGCGAGACCCCGCATCACCAGGTTGCCGCCGTAGACGAGGATGAGGACCGTGCCGAGCGCCTCGATCGCGGCCATCGCCACGTTCATCGAGGAGCTCGCCGCTTCGGCTTGCACGTTCGCCCTGAGGTTCTCCTCGTTGATCCTCCTGAACTCCTCCACGTTCCTCTGCCTCCTGAAGGAGAAAGCCTGCACGACGGCGGCTCCCGCCACGTCCTGGGAGATCCTGCTCGTGACCTCCGCGATCTTCCTCCTCGTCTCCCTGTAGGCTCTGCGCGCCCTCCTCAGCACGACCAGGTTGGCGACGACGATCAGGGGGAGCATCGCGTACGCGACGAGGCTGAGCTGGGGGCTCAAGCTCCACATCATGAGCATCGCTCCGCCGATCGTGAGCACGTCAGCTAGGGTGTTGATCAAGCCCGTTGCCGCGACGAAGCCTATCGTGTCGACGTCGTTCGTGATCCTCGAGACGATCCTGCCCACCGGCTCCTCCGCAACAGCGGAGAGGTGGACCCTGTACAGGTGCTGGTACATCCTGCTGCGCAGGTCGTACATGACCCTGTTCGCCAGGTACGAGGAGGAGTAGTCGCCCGCGAAGCCGACGACCAGGCCAGCTGCGATCAAAATGAGGAAAACGCCGCTCCAAAACGCGAGCGCTGGGAGATTCCCGCTCACAGCGCTATCGATGAGGAACTTCGTCACGTACGGGTTAAACATGGAGAGGGCGACCCGAGAGAAGACTGTAGCGGCCAGCACGGCGAAGTATAGGCGGTAGCTGGCAGCCAGCTTCACGAGCTTCGCTATGAGCACTCTGTCCGGGTACTTCCTAGCGGCTTTCTCCTCGTCGAGCCTCATGAAGAACATCGGTGGTGGACCGCCCATCCTACCTCACCTCCGCCGCCGCCTCCGCGGCCAGGACCCCGAGCAGCCGGGCGTACGCTCCGCCCTTCGCGAGCAGCTCCTCGTGCCTGCCCTCCTCCACAACCCTACCGTCCTCGATGACGATGATGCGGTCAGCCAACCGCATCGTGCTCGGCCTCTGCGTGATGATGATCAGCGTCTTCCCCTTGAAGTGCTTGGTTATCGCCTCGTATATCGCCCGCTCCGTCTCCGCGTCCACGTTCGACATCGAATCGTCGAGGATCACGATCTTCGGGTCGATCAGGAGCGTCCTGGCGATCGCCAGCCTCTGCCGCTGCCCGCCCGATAGGGTCACCCCGCGCTCGCCCACCACCGTGTCGTAGCCCTGCGGCAGGCTGGCGATAAAGTCGTGCAGCATCGCCAGCTTCGCCGCCCTCTCGACCTCCTCCTGTGTGGCGTCGGGCTTCCCGTACGCGATGTTGTTCCTGATCGTGTCGGGGAAGATGTAGATATCCTGGTGCACGATCCCCACCTGCCTCCTCAGAGAGTCCAGCTTCACTTTTTTGATATCGACGCCGTCGATCAGGATCTGGCCGCGCTGTGGGTCGTAGAACCTGGGTATCAGCTGGACTAGCGTGCTCTTGCCGCTGCCCGCGGGGCCGACGATCGCCACCACCTCGCCCGGCTTCACCTTGAAGCTCACGCCCTTCAGCACCCACCTCTTGCCGTCGTAGCTGAACCAGACGTCCCTCAGCTCCACCTCGCCCCTCTCGACGACGAGCGGGACCGCGTCGGGGGCTTCCTTCACCTCAGGCTCGATGCTCAGCACCTCGAACACTCTCCTGGTGGCGGTCGTAGCGTACATGTAGTCGACGGTGAAGAAGCCGAGCATGATGAAGGGCCATGTGATCATGCCAGCGTACATCGACATCGAGACGAGGCCGCCCACGTCGAGCAAGCCCCTAGCCACCAGGCCGCCGCCCGCCCAGAAGACGATCAGTGCGCTCAAGCTCGAGAGGAAGCCTACGAGCGGCCAGGTTGAGGCCCTGAGCCAAGCCAGCCTGAGGTTGAGGTTGAGAAGCTCGTCGTTGATCGCTTTGAAGCGCTCCCAGAGCGGTTGGAAGGCGTTGAGCGCTCGCACCACCTTCAACCCGCTCGCGACCTCGGTCACGTGGGAGGTCATCCTCCCGTAGACTTCCCTCGATTGCTCGAAGAGGGGGCGGGCCCTCCTGGCGAACCTCCTTACCAGCAGGAAGACGAGGGGGAGGGGGGCTACCGCGTAGGCCGTGAGCAGCGGGCTCTTGGAAAGCATGAAGTAGAGCGCGACGCTGAGCGTGAACACCGCGCTCGTCAAGCCGGTGAAGGCGTTCCTCAGGAACCTGCTGATCACGTCGATGTCGCTTGTGGCTCGAGCCACCAGCTGGCCCGTGTCAACCCTCCTGTAGAAGCCGAGGGAGAGCTCCTGGAGGTGCGCGTACACGTCGTTCCTGAGGTCGAATGCGACGCTCTGCGCCATGTACTGGGCGAGCACGTTGGTGAAGTAGCCGAGCACGCCCTGAACGAGGATGAGCGCGATTATTGGGAGCGCGTACGCGAGGACGAGCCCGCTCTGCCCGGAAACCAGCGCGTTGATCGCGTTGCCGGCCAGGTAGGGCGTCGTCATGCCCGCAGCCGAGCCGGCGAGCGCCAGCGCGACGGCGGCCGCCGCGAGCTTCCACCTCTTAGCCACGTAAGCCTTCAAGCTCTTACCGCTCACCCTAGCACCACGCGGCGCGCCCTCACCTGTTCCCCTTAATAAGCCATCCCCTTGGCCGCGCGCCTCACTCAAGCTCGACCGCCGCACCCCTGTTAAGTAACTTAGTTTATATACTTTTCCCCGGCTTCCTGAGGAGCCCGCAGGCTGCCGGAGCGGACATCGCGGCGGCGACCGCGGCCGCGTACGCTAGGAACTGGAGCAGCGGGTGCGCGGAGCCCGCGGCTCTGGTGATCAGGAATGCGGCGGCGAGGGCGACGGCGGCGGAGAGCAGCCTCCGCCCCGCGCTGGGGTTCCGCGGCAGCCTCCGCTCGAGCAGGGGGTGCGCGGCCGAGCCGGCGATCACTCCCCCCGTCCTCACCAGCATGATGTCGCCTTGCGCCGCGTAAGCGAGCGCGGCGAGCGAGCCGGCTAGGGCCAGCGCGAGCGCCCGCCCGGCGCTCCCGAGCCTCCGCGAGAGGCGGGCGTAGGAGAGGGCGGCCAGCGCGGAGAGCAGGCCGAGCGCGACCCCGCCGACCACGTCGCGCGGGTAGTGAACCCCCAGCTCGACCCGCGAGTAGGAGACGAGCGCGACCACCACCGCGCCGAGCAGCGCGACGCACGCGTCCCTCGCCTCCAGCGCCACCGCCGACCAGAAGCTCGCCGACGTCTGGGCGTGGCCGCTGGGGAAGCCGTAGCCGCTCGCTTCAACCTTCCACAGCTCGCGCGGGGGTCTCGGCAGCTTCAGGGCGTTCTTGAGGGCGACGCTGACCCACCCGCCGACCGCCAGCGCCAGCAGCGCTCGGAACCCGAGGTCGGGCGAAGCGAGCGTGTAGAGGAGCACGGCCAGCGCCACGTACGCCGGCTCGTCGCCCAAGTTCGTGACGAGGACCCAGTAGCGCTCCCACAGGCCGAGGGCGTAGGCCAGCAGGGGGGAGGCGCCTAAGGCCAGCGCGAGCGCCGCGGCGGTCGCGCGCAGCTTGCTCCGCTTCACGGGGGGTTCGCGGGCTTGCGCTTTTCAACTTTCCCCGCGGCGGCGAGCGCGGCGACCGGGATGAGGTCGCCCAGGACGAGGGCAGCGACAGCTCCCGCGTCGAGGGGCAGGGTGTAGAGGCTCGCCAGCAGGTTGTAGAGCGCGTGCGCGAGCGCGGAGGCGGGGTACCCGCACGCTTCAGCGGTGAGCCCCAGCGCCACGCCGAGGAGCAGGTAGTGGGGGGCGAGGAGCGCCGACTCCACCAGCGACACCGGGTCGGTGAAGCTCACGTGCGCGAGCGCGAACGCGAAAGCCTGCGGCAGGAGCCCGAGGTCGGGCAGCAGCGCCCCCCTGAAGAACAGCTCCTCGCACACGGCGGCCACAGCGGCGAACGCGCAGCGTAGCGGGCTGGGGCGCGAGGGCGCGGCCAGGAGGGCGAGGGGGGCTTGGGCCGCCGCGATCGCGAGCGCCGAGGCGGCGGCCCTGCGCGGGCTGCAGAGCCTGGGCTCCAACCTCCTGGAGACGATCAAGACCGCCGCCCCCGCGGCGAGCAGGGCGTAGGCGAGCTCGGGGAGGACGTTCGCGGCGACCACGAAGGCGGCGTACCAGGGCACCCAGCTCCCGGCAGCCAGCTTCAGCGCGCGGCGCGCCACCAGCCCCCCTCAGCGCGCAGTTAATAAGGGTCCCCGCCGCCCGAGGGAGTGGGTGCTGAGACTACGGGGGCCCGAGCGGTGAGGAGCCTAGTCCCGACGGCTGAGCCCCCGCTCGAGCGCCGGCACACTCGCCCGGCGGTGTCGGGCTGCGCAAGCTTCATCCGGCTCGGGGAGCGCCCCTTCCGTGCACGAGCTGCTCGACGTCGTGAGGAGGGCGGCGAGGGCCGGGGCCCTGGCCGCGCTGGAGGAGGCTGAGCGGGGAGGGGGCGAGGAAGCTGGGAGGGGGAGCGGCGGCGACGTGTCGCTGAGGGGCGACTTGGCGGCGGAGCGGGCGGTGGTGGAGGAGCTCAGGCGCCGGCTCCCCTCCTTCAAGCTGGTGACGGAGGAGGCTGGGGAGCTGTCCTTCGGCGAGGGCGGGCCGGTGGTGGTCGTGGATCCCCTGGACGGCAGCAGGAACTACAAGCGGGGCATCCCCTTCTTCGCCACAGCCGTCGCTGCCGCGCTCGGCCCCACGCTCGGGGATCTCGCCGCGGCGGCCGTTTACGCGCCCCTGCTCGGCCTCGAGTTCTACGCTGAGCGGGGGAGGGGCGCCTTCCTCAACGGGCGCAGGCTAGCCGTCAGGCCCTCGGAGCGGCCGGTGGTCGCCGTCAACGCGACGCCCAAAGCCTCCTTCCTGCCCCACGCGCTCGCGCTAGCCCTCTCCGCCGAGGGCTTCGTGATCCGCATGCTCGGGGCCGCGAGCCTCGAGCTCGCGCTCGTGGCGTCGGGCGGGGTCGACGCGTACGTCGACCCCTGGTTCGCCGCTAGGGTCGTCGACCTAGCCGCTTCGCTGCTGATCGCAAGGGAGGCCGGCGCCGTCGTCCGGGTGGAGGGGAGGCTGGGGGACCCGCCGCTGCTCACGCTGGGCGAGAGGCTGTCGGTGCTCGCCGCCTCCTCAGAGGAGCTCGCCGCTAGGCTCGACGGAGTGCTGAAGGGGGCGCTGGGCTTCGGGTTCGGCGAGGCTCGGGCTTCCCTGCTCGCGTCGGGTTTTTAGGCGGTTGCCGCGCGCCCTCCGCGATGCCTGCGAGGACGTACAAGGTGGCGGTGCTGGGGGCGAGGGGGCTCGTCGGCCAGTGGTTCGCGAGGATGCTGAGCGGCCACCCGTGGTTCAAGCTCACGGCCGTCACGTCGCACGAGGCCGTTGGCGCGAAGTACGGGAAATCGGTGAAGTGGGTGATCGGCGGCAGCGTGCCGGCGGAGTTCGCGGAGCTGGAGCTCGTGGAGAGCGACCCCAAGAGGATCGACGCGGACATCGTCTTCTCCGCCCTGCCTACGGAGGCGGCGAGGAAGCTCGAGCCCGAGTTCGCCAGGGAGGGCTTCGCGGTCGTCAGCAAGGCGGCCGCCTACCGGCTCGACGAGAGGGTGCCCCTCGTGGTGCCCGAGGTGAACCCCGACCACCTGCAGCTCCTCGAAGCGCAGAGGGGCTCGTGGGACGGCCTCCTCGTGGCCGACCCCAACTGCACCACCACCATACTCGCGCTCCCCCTGAAGCCGGTCGCCGACGCCTACGGCGTGAGGAGGGTTGTGGTGACGACGCTGCAAGCGGCTTCGGGCGCCGGCTACCCGGGCGTACCCTCGCTCGACCTCATCGACAACGTGATCCCCTACATAGCGGGCGAGGAGGAGAAGGTGAGGGACGAGCTGCTGAAGATCATGGGCTCCCTGCGGGGCGGGAGGGTCGAGTGGGCCCACTTCGAGGTCGCCGCCACGTGCACGAGGGTCCCCGTGCTCGACGGCCACCTCGAGAGCGTCTACGTCGAGACCGAGAAGCCGGTCGACCCGGCTGAGGCGGTCGAGCTGATGAGGAGGTTCAGGGGGAGGCCCCAGGAGCTGAAGCTCCCCACAGCCCCCGAAGCGCCGCTGGTCGTCCTCGAGGGCGAGGACCGGCCGCAGCCCCGGCTCGACCGGATGGCGGGCAGCGTGCCGGGGATGAGCGTCGCCGTCGGCAGGGTGAGGAGGGGGCCGAGCGAGCGCAGCCTCATGTTCGTAGCCCTCGGCCACAACCTCGTGCGGGGCGCCGCCGGCTCCGCGCTGCTGCTCGCCGAGCTCCTCGCCGCCGAAGGATACGTCTAGAAAAACATATTACGGCTGCCGCGCCGAGCCCCGCGTGGAGGTACCCGTACGCGTCGAGCGGAGGAGGGGGGATAGGGGCCCGCTCCTAGCGGTTGTCGCGCTGGCGGTGGTCGCTGTTGCCGCGGTGCTCGCCGCCGCCTCCGTATACACGGTCGGGCTGGGGGAGGTCGCCGTCGTGGTGGACCCGATAACGGGCTCGGTGAGCAGGCCAGTCCTGGGCCCCGCGATCAGCTTCAAGGCGCCCTGGGCCTACGTGGTGAAGGACTACGCGGGGGTCGAGGCCGTGGACATGTTCTACGAGCCGCCCCGCGACTACCCGGCGGTCGAAGCCCTCACGAAGGACGGAGTCGTGACCCACGTCGACATCACGATCAGGTACAGGATTATTCCGGAAAAATTTGATGTTCTGGTCAAGTACTACCCCCGGCTGAACTACGAAGAGGACTTTCTCGTCGCCACGGCGAGGCAGGTCGTTAGGGAGGTGATTTCGAACTTCGCGATGACCGATTTGATCGAGCAGAGGGAGCGGGTCGCCCGCGCGGTCGAAGACGCTCTCGCCGCTAAGATAAGGGGCGACCCGGTCGTCGGCCAGTGCCTCGAGCTCCTCGGCGTCAACATGAGGAACGTGAAGCTCCCGGACTCGATCGTGCAGGCGATCAACGAGAAGGTCGCCGCGCAGCAGCGGGCTTTGAAGGCGGAGTACGAGCGGCAGGCCGCGCTCATCCAAGCCAACGCGAGCGCGCAAGCCGCTCTGATACAGGCGAGGGGGCAGGCTGAGGCGATGCTCACGCTCGCGAGGGCTCAAGCCGAGTCGATCAAGCTGATCGCCGAGTCCACGGGGGTCCCGCCGCAGCAGGTCGTCGCGTACTACTTCCAGCTGGAGATGATCAAGCAGCTGGCCCAGAGCGGGAGGACCACGTTCGTAGTCTCGCCGACCGGCGTCACCCCCCTAATCCCGCTCCCGCAGCAGAGCGGCGGCTAGCGGGGCCCGGGCGGGTGGGCGCTGTGCCGGCCGGCCCCAAGCACTTCGCCTACAGAGCCGCCGAGGAGGTGGTCAAGCGCTTCCCCGGCGAGCCGCTCTACGTGGTCGAGGCCGGCGTGACGCCGAGCGGCAAGATCCACCTGGGCAACTTCATCGACATGGTGTTGGCGGACGCCGTGGCGAGGGCGCTGCGCGGCGCGGGCTTCGAGGTGAAGGGCTACCTGGCGGTGGACAGCATGGACCCGTTCCGGCAGCCGCCCTCCTTCGCCCCCGAAAGCTTCAAGCGCGAGGCGCACAGCTACGTGGGGCAGCCCTTCGAGGCGATCCCCGACCCGTGGGGCTGCCACGCCAGCTACGCTGAGCACTTCGTTAAGCCTGTGGAGGAGAGCTTCCAGGCGTACGGCATCGACCTGGAGATAGTCTGGGCCAGCAGGCTGCACAGGAGCGAGGGCTACGTGAAGGCTCTGCTCGAGATCCTCGCGAGGGCTGGGGAAGCCACCGAGATCCTGAATGAGGTGAAGCGGAGGGCCGGCCACTCCAGGCTCTATCCGGAGGGCTGGATACCGTACAGGCCCCGCTGCGCCAAGTGCGGGAGGATCGACGAGGCCGTGAGGCCGCTGAGCCTGGAGGGCTCCAAGGTCCGCTACAGGTGCGGGGCGTGCGGGCACGAGGGGGTGGCCGACGCCGCTAGGGGTGAGGGAAAGCCGCCGTGGAGGGTCGATTGGCCGCTGCGCTGGGTCGCGCTCAACGTGCACTTCGAGCCGCTGGGCAAGGACCACATGGCGAGCGGGAGCGGCTACGACACGGGCAGCGCGCTCGTCAGGAAGCTGTTCGGGCGCGAGCCGCCGGTCCCCGTGTTCTACGACTTCGTATACTGGGTGGACAGCTCGGGCGGCTCCAGGCGGCTCGAGAAGTTCAGCAAGAGGAAGGGGACCGGGCTCGGCGTAGACGAGTGGCTGCGCTACGCGCCCCCCGAGGTCCTCCGCTTCCAAGTTCTGAAGAGAGAGGTGGGCGACATCTTCAGCGAGGCGCTGAGCCACTGGGAGTTCGACTTCCTCCAGATCCCCGCGTACGTCGAGGAGTTCGACCGGTTCGAGGAGCTCGCGTTCGGCGGCAGCGAGCTGGCTCG
This sequence comes from Thermofilales archaeon, assembly GCA_028275925.1. Taxonomy (GTDB): domain Archaea; phylum Thermoproteota; class Thermoprotei; order Thermofilales; family Thermofilaceae; genus JANXEW01. The sequence continues at coordinate 6,390 of JAPWTS010000013.1, read as the reverse complement.
GCAGGTGTACGCGCTCTCGCTCCCGGGCAGCCCGCCCCCCAGGAAGCCGAGGAGGGTCTCCTACTACCAGCTCGCGAGGGTCGCGGCGTGGATGGAGGACCTGGAGGACGGGCTCCGCATGCTCAAGCGGCAGGGGAAGCTGGAGGGCATGGAGGAGTGGGAGCTCGAGGACGTGAAGAGGAGGTTGATGATGGCGAGGAGCTGGCTCGAGGCCGCCGGCTACGGGGCCATCCTGAGGAAGCCGGAGGAGGCTGCGGAGGCGCTCAAGAGCCTCGACGCCAGGGTCGTCGAAGCGTTCGCCGAAGCGGCGGAAGCGATGCTGCGGGGGGCGGAGCCGGGGGAGGCGGTGAGCAAGGCGGCGGAGACGAGGGGGCTCTCGGGGAGGGAGGGGAGGCTCCAGGTGTACAGGGCCTTCTACCTGGCGCTGCTCGGCGAGGAGTCGGGCCCGCCCCTGAGGAGGCTCGCGGCTAGGCCCGAGGTGCGGGAGAACCTGAGGAGGATCCTCGAAATACTTCAATCGAAATAAAAAGATTAAGGTTACCTTCCTTTGGGAGCCCTCCTGCGCAAGAGTACCGCGGCGACGATCGCAACGGCGACGGCGACCGCGGCTACCGCGATCACCTGGGCTGGGAGGGGCTGAGGCTGGGCTGGAGCTTGCGGCGCCGGCTGCTGGCTGGGCTGCTGCTGTTGCTGCTGCTGGCTCGGCTGCGCTTGCTGCTCCTGGGGCTTCGGCGGCTGCGCGTACTCTATCTCGACGGTGTCGGAGGCGGCGTTACCGGCGAAGTCCACGGCGACCGCCGTCACCCGCAGCTTGCTGGCGTTGAGGGGCGGCAGCTCGGCCCTGTAGGAGCCGGGCCCCGTCTCGCGCGCTTCGACCGCGCCCTTCAGCGTGTCCGCCGCGTACTCCACCCGAACCCCTCTAACGCCCCAGCCGCCGTCCTCGGCTTTGATGTAGAGGGTGACGCTGTCGCGCCCGGCGACCGGCTTCCTCGGCGTGTACATGAGCAGTGAGACGGTGGGCGGTTCGCGGTCCTCGTAAGCCGCCACGGTGACCGTGGCGGCGCCCTTGGGCGCGGTTAGCGCGAGCTTAGCGGCGTACAGCCCCCCGTAGGGCAGGATCTCGAGGCTCTTGACGAGGGTGGAGTTGCCGTAGACGCGGTAGCTCCCGGCCGGCTGGGTGGCGTTGAGCAGGAGGTGTATCGTGAGCTCCGGCAGCTCGAGGCCCAGGTTCGGCGACAGCTGCGCGACGACGGTCGAAGCCCTGCGGTCGGGGCTCTCCACGACCCTTACGAGCGAGCCGTCGAGCACGAAGCTGCTCTGTTCCCTCAGCGGGTTTCTGCCCGGCAGCCCGACGACCTTCACGCTGCCGTCCCTCCCGATCTCGACCAGCTTGAAGCCCCTGTAGTCGCCGCTCCCGCACGCGGTCACGGTCGTCACGAACCACGTCCTCCCGTTGTAGACGACGAGCCCGTCCGTGTGCACGTGGCCGGCCAGCACGGCGGCGACCCCGTACTCCTCGATCAGCCTGAGGAGCTCGCGAGCTTCGTCGATGCGGTCGGCCCAGCTCGCGTAGAGGTAGGGCTGGAGCTTGTCGATCTCCCTCCAGCTGCCGTTGATCTCGCGGAAGAGGTTGGCCCGGAAGAGCGGGTGGTGCATCAGGAGCACCTTCACCTTACCCCTGTGGGCGGCCAGCACGCTCTCGAGCCACTTGAGCTGGTTCGAGTCGACGTAGCCGGCGTAGCCCGTGTCGAGGCCGACGAGCAGGAAGGGGCCGACCACCCTGTACCAGTACGCCGGCCCCACGTACGCGCCGTAGTAGAGCTCGCTGAAGCTCTTCTCGTCGGTCTGCGCGTGGTCGTGGTTGCCGGGGATCACGAACGTCGGCTTCGCGACCCTGTTCGCCAGGCTTCGGAACTTTTTGAGCGAGTCGATGTCGCTCCCGATGTCGACGTTATCGCCCGTGAACACCACCGCGTCCACGGGCAGCGAGTTGACGAGGTTGACCGCGGTCTCGAAGTACAGCGTGCTGCGCACCCCATCGACCACGACCTCGACGTGGATATCGGTGAGGTGCGCTACGGTCAGCCTCTCCGGCTCCCGCTCGAGGACCCACACGCTCCTGGGCTCGCAGACCACCCCGCCCGCGCTGAAGCAGAGGTCGTAGAGGCCCGGCTTCGCGCCCTTCGGGGTTTCGAGCTGCACCACCAGCTTCCCCTCCCGCAGCCAGGTGCCCGCCACGCGGAGGCTGGCGTTGACGCCGGGAGCCAGCAGCCAAGCCCCCGCCACAGACTCCGCGCCAGCGAGCGTCGCGTTGAACGCCTGACCCGGCAGCACGGCGACGGGGACCGAGTAGCGCGGGTCGACGACGCGCGCTTCGGGGGCGGAGAAGGCCAGCGGGAGCGCTAGGAGCGGCAGCAGGAGGATCAGCAGGGTTCTACCCTTCATCGTGCTGCCTGAGAAGAGCGTACTAAAACCTTTCGCCGCTCTACGCGAACTCTTCCTCCTCCCAGCCCTCAGCCGGGTACACGAGCACGTCGGAGGGCTTCACGTAGAGCTTGACGCGAACCCCCTCCTCGAAGCTCAGCTCGGGATCGACGTAGGCGATCAGCCTGTCCCCGTCGACGCTCACCCGCAGCTGCCTGTGCGAGCCGAGGAACATGGCGAGCTCCACCCGGCCCTCGATCTCGTTGGCGCCGGGCAGCGGGTCGAGCGAGACGTCCTCGGGCCTCACGACGGCGACGGCCCGGTCGCCCGGCTTGAGCCCGGCGGCGGCCGAGCCCCTCAGCCGCAAGCCGGAATCCGTCGCGAGCTCCGCCCACCCGCCCTCGAGGCCCACCAGCTTCCCCCTCACGACGCTGCTCCTCCCGATGAACGTGGCGACGAAGAGGTTGGAGGGCTTGTGGTAGACCTCGAGGGGGGTGCCGACCTGGAGCACCCTCCCCCGGTTCATCACGGCGATCCTGTCGGAGAGGCTCATCGCCTCCTCCTGGTCGTGGGTGACGTAGATCGTCGTGATGCCGAGCCGCTTCTGGAGCCTCCTCAGCTCCTCCCTCATCTTCAGCCTCAGCTTCGCGTCCAGGTTGCTCAGCGGCTCGTCCATCAGCAGGACCCTCGGCTCCACGACCAGCGCCCTGGCGAGCGCGACGCGCTGCTGCTGGCCGCCGCTCAGCTGGAGCGGGTACCGGTCCTCCAACCCCTCGAGGCCGACGAGCTCCAATACCTCCCGAACCCTCCTCCTCACCTCCTCCCTCGGCAGCCCCTTCACCTTGAGCCCGTAGGCGACGTTCTCGAACACCGTCATGTGGGGCCACAGCGCGTAGTTCTGGAACACCATCGCGCACCCCCGCTCGTAGGGCTTCCGGAACGTCACGTCCTCGCCGTCGAAGAGGACCCGCCCCTCGTCGGGCAGCTCGAAGCCGGCGATGATCCTCAGCGCGGTCGTCTTACCGCAGCCGGAGGGGCCCAGCAGCGTGAACAGCTCCCCCCGCTCGACCGCGAACGTCGCCCTATCCACCGCCACCACGTCCCCAAACCGCTTCGTCACGTTCCTGAGCTCGACGCGAGCCACAGTACACGCGCCGGGAGACAGTATATAAAGCTGTCAACGAGCGAAACCGGCGCCGGGCGCGCGGCCCGCTACAGGGGTAGGGCGAGGTCCCTGGGGTCCACTCTCCTGAGCCCCGGCACCCTATCGTAAACGGAGTCCGTCGACACGACCACCCTATCGGGGTCCGCCAGCAGGGCTGTCGCAGCGTAGCAGGCGTCAAAGTACGAGGTTAGACCGTACTCGACCATTAGCGTCAGCGCCGCTAGCGCGACGCGCTCGGTAAGCGGCACCCACCGCAGGTTCCTAACTCCCGCGAGGGCAACCAGCTTCTCGAGCAGTAGCTCCAAGTTTATACCGAGCTTAACAGCCACGTAGTAGAGCTCGTGGAGAACCTCGCAGCTAGCGTACAGCTCCACCTCTCCCCTCTCCGCCGCCTTCAGAAGCGCTTCAGCGTACGGCTTCAACCAATCCCTCTCCTTCACGTGGGCGAGAATGATGTCAGTCTCCACCAGCAAGCGCCCTCCTCCTCAACCGCTCCTCAACCTCCTCCAGGGCGCCCGCTTCGGCTAACGCCCGGAGCTCCCCCCTACTCTTCTCGGTTTTAAGCCACGACGCGCTGGCTTCAACAGGCTTCGGAGGCACCTTCACTAAGACGATCCTCCTCCCCACGGGCAGCACCAGAAGCAGGTCCCCCGGAGACACCAAGCCCTTAGGCAGCTTCACCCTCCCCCGATCGTCGGCCTTAACCAGGTACGCCATAAAACCCCGAAAACGTTGCTAATCCCCAAATATAAAAGTTATCCCCACTTCAGGGGAGCGCGTCGCTTTGCGTCGATTTTCCAGTTAAAACGTAAGCTAGCAGGAGGACGGGGTTAGCGAGCTTTATTAAGGTTAAGGCGGTGCAAAGCTAGCTTCCGTTAATGCACGCTAAGCAGCCTTACTCGTAAATAGCCTTCCTGGGACCCACGTCGAGAAATACCACGATTTGTGACTCTTGGTCAATAAAATATATGATCCTGTACTTGCCCACCCTCCAACGCCAGTATCCTTCAAGCTCACCCCTTAACTTTACCCCTGAAAAGGGATTGGCGAGAATAATTGTTTATAGCTTCTAAGACTCTACTTTTTACGTCATCGGGAAGCTTCCTGAGCTCTCTGAGAAAGCTCCTTGTTAACGCCGCCCTGTACGGCACAGCGCCTGCTCACTCGAGCAGCTTCTCCACTTCCTTGCTGCTCTCGACAACGATGTAGTCCCCTTTTCTGTACTCTTCCTCAGCTTCATGTATCCTTTTCAAGCCTTCCTCGTTGAGCAGCTCCTCAAGAGTTGCGAGCACCTCTTCCACCTTAGACAGCTCTAGGACAAGCTCCCTCAGCAACTCTTTGGGTACAACAACTGTCACGACTAATCACCTACCACCACCTCCTAATTAACCTTCCTATCACTCGCGCAGGAGATGAACGAAAATGAAATGGGTCTTAGTACCGGCCGGTCCCTGGCAACGGCCCGATCTCTCACCGCGCCTTCTTACCGGGAGGGCTAGAGCGAGGAGCCTCTCATCGAAGCTCGCGAAACCTGCGGCTCGCTAAGCTTGAAGCTCGGAGATCCCGCCCGCGGCAAGCTCGTAAACCCTCTCGCCCTCCCCCTCGAGGCACAGCACCGTGAAGACGAGCTCCCCGCCCTCCTCGCGAGCCCAAGCGGCCACCGCCCTCCCTTCGAGCTTCGCGAGCTCGCTCAGCTTCGGCGCTTTCAAGCCCAGCAGCGCCGCCACGGTCTCGGCGGCGAGCTGGAGCGCGCGCTCTGCCCCCAGCCGGTCAACGCGCTTGCCCCGCCGCAAGCTCGCGAGCGCGTTGAAGGCCTCCGCCGCGCCGCCGCCCGCCTCGGAAACCTCCCTGTCGGATATGGGCACGCAGCCCCTCTCGAGCGCGGCCCTGTACCTCACGGCGTGCCTAACCGCGTGGTAAGCGTGGTGCACCGCCCGCAGCGGGTCCCCCCTCAGCAGGTTCTCCAGCGCCAAGCCGAGGGCGACGACAGCCGAGCGGCGCAGCACGCTCACCGTGCGCCCGGTGACCCTCGGCTCCAGCCTCAAAGAGGCGAAGGTCCCGTCGTCAGCGACCACGACGCCCCTCTCCACCATGAAGGCGAGGGGGTCCCCCTCCTCCGCGAGCCTCACCAGCTCCTCCGGCTTGAGCACAACCACCTCCACCCTCAAACCCTCGCCCAGCTCCAACGTGCAGTGCCTCTCGCGCGGCTCACCGGCGGCGAGCACCAGCACGTCGACGTCGCTCACGCCCTCCACGAAGTCCTCCGGGCGCGCCGCGGAGCCGAACACGACGACCGACCTCACGTCCGCGAAACCCTCCAACGCCCTAGGAAGCCCCCTGAGAGCTTCGTAAACGCGCTCCAGCACAACCTCGAAGAGGGGGTGCGCCAGCTATTATGCCTTGCGTAGCGCACAAACCTTTGAGGGGCTGCATCTCAAGCCGCTACGCCAGCGCCTCCAGCGGAAGCTTCCGGGACTCCTTGAGGAGTCCCTTCAGTCTCGGAGAACACTTAGCGCGCGCTAAGCCAAACCCTCAAGTTCTACATCGTCGCCGCACCCTCGAGCAGTGAAGCTCAAAGCATAGCCGAGCTCCTCTACAGGGACAGGCCGGCCGTAAACCCCCTGCCCGCGGAGGAGGTTCTCGCATCGATGAAGCTCTCCCGCGAGCTCGCCGACGCGGTGATATCCCCGATAGAAGTGGAGGTTCTGACAAGCGATAAGCTAGCCGACGAGCTCATGATAGCCATAGAGAAGCCCGGCGAGGGCTTGTGGAGCTGAGAGGGGAGAGCACTGTGAGGCGAA
>JAPWTS010000015.1 GCA_028275925.1 Thermofilales archaeon | reverse complement strand
ACGCAGCGGCGCTATAGAGAATGTGCTGAAGGAGTTGGCGGCGGAAGGTTTCGGCAGCGCGCGCAGAGAGGCCGGCGATGGTTATAGGGAGGCGGGGGCCAACGTGAAAGCCTTAAATAATGTTGGAGGGGGGAGGGCGCGTGCTCGCTAAGAGCGCACGCTGGTGCGTGGTGGTGCTATGGTAACCGTAGCCAAATCCTTCCTCCAGAGGGGCATGCAGTACATGGAGCTCAACGCGTTCCTAGCGCGGAGGCTGGTGCACGCCGGCTACATCGATGTCCAGCTGTTTCGCACACCGATCGGGACGCGCGTGGTCATACTGGCGGAGAGGCCGGCGATGGTTATAGGGAGGCGGGGAGCCAACGTGAAGGAGCTTCAAGAAGTTCTGGAAAAGAAGTTCGGCGTGGAGCGCCCGCAGATCGACGTCGTCGAGGTCCCGAACCCGGACCTCAACGCTAAGGTCCTCGCGTACGGCATAGCGAGGGCGATGGCCCGGGGCGTGAAGTTCAGGAGGGCGGCGTTCGTCGCGCTGAGGAGGGCTATGGAGGCGGGCGCTAAGGGGGTTGAGATAGTGATCAGCGGGAAGCTCTCCTCGGAGAGAGCTAGGTTCGAGAAGTTCACGGCCGGGGTCATATACAAGTCGGGGAAGCCGAGCGAGCTCGTTGACGAGGCGGTGGTCCACGCGCTGCTCAAGCCCGGCATATACGGGATCAAGGTCAAGGTCCTAGCGGGCGAGGCCGAGGCCGCTGCGCGAGCGGTCGTCAGAGCCGGCTGACGACCAACCTTTGCGAGACGCGCGGGGCAAGAAATATTACGCAGCCAACCGGGCGGGTGCTCGCCATGGCCATCCTCAAGCCGGACGAAGTGAGGAAGATGAGCGGGGATGAGCGGAGGCGAAGGCTCGAAGAGCTGAGAGCTGAGCTGGTTAGGTTGAGGGCGCAGGCGGCCCGAGGCACGCTGGAGAATCCCGCCAGGATAAGGGAGATCCGGAAGGCGATCGCGCGCATACTGACCGTTGAGAGAGAGGAGGAGCTGCGCGGGGGCGGGCGGTGAGGCGCACACCGAGGAACATACTGCGGCACGAGATCATCGGGCTCCAAGCCCGCGTCGCGGAAAGCCGCAACCCCTACCAGGTGGGCTTAGAAGGGAAGATCATAGACGAAACCATGAAGACCGTGGTTCTGCTCACAAGCAGCGGGGAGCGGAAAAGGGTTTTGAAAAACGACGTTAAGCTTCTGCTGCAGCTTCCGGATCGCACGCTGGTTCTCGTCGACGGGAAAGAGCTGGTAGGGAGGCCCGAGGACCGCTTGAAGAAGAGAGTGCGCACGTGGTGACGCGAGCGTCGCGCTAAGCATAAAAACCGCACCCGAGCCGCCTCCTGAAACCTATGAGCGGGGGGGCCGAGAAGAGGCATAGGAACATCGGGATACCCGGCATCAAGCCCCCGGAGAAGACGTGCAACGACCCCCTGTGCCCATGGCACGGCAAGCTTCCGGTACGAGGGACGATAATGCGAGTCAGAGTCGAGAAGGTGAAGATGAATAAGACGGCGGTCGTCGTGCACGAGTACCTGCACTACGTCCCGAAGTACATGAGGTACGAGAGGCGCAGGAAGAAGAAGCACGTGAGGGTTCCGCCGTGCATCGAGGTGCGCCCCGGCGACATGGTAATAATAGGCGAGACGAGACCCCTAGCCAAATCGGTGTCCTTCGTCGTTCTGGGGAAGGCCGAGTAGCGCTTCACCGAGGGCAGGGCACGGCGCAGCGAAAGCGCTAAAAGGGGGGTGCGGGGGTGAGCGCTTGTGGCTAAGCGAGGGGCGAAGGTATCGGGCGTATCGTACCGCTTCCATAAGACGCCGGGCGTATTCGTGGAGAGCCTAGTTAAGGTGTCCGATAACTCCGGCGCTAGGCTCGCGAGGGTCATCGGGGTTCTGAACACGAAGACCGTGTGGAGGAGGATCCCAGGGGCGGCGGTGGGCGACGTAGTTGTTGTCTCGATACGCGAGGGCAAACCGGAGCTGCGGAAGCAGATCATGCACGGGATTGTGATCAGGCAGCGCCGGCCGTACAGGCGACCCGACGGCACGTGGATAGCCTTCGAGGACAACGCGATCGTCCTCATAACGCCGGAGGGCGACCCCAAGGGGACGGAGATCCACGGCCCCGTCGCTAAGGAGGCCGTCGAGCGCTGGCCCAAGCTGGCCACGCTAGCCACTATAATCGTGTAGCTCCATTCCGACCAGCTTCACCGGGATCACGAACAGCTCGTCCTCGTAAAGTTCGAACTCGTTGAGGAAAGATACCAGTTTGCTTAGCGGCACCACCGGCACGCCCTCGTAGATTTTGAGCTGCCCTTCGTGCAGGTTCACCACGAGCGGGACAACCTTAGCCTCCGTCCAGCCCCTGACTTCGGCGCGTAAGCTCTGGCTGAGCGCGCTGGCCAGCGCGCGGCCCCTCTCCTTCTGCATCACGGCCGCGCTCTTCAAGCTGCTGCTCCTCAAGCGGCTCCACCGCTTGCAGTCGACCGCGAGAACCCAGGGTTTCCGCACCGCAACTACATCCAGCTCGAAGAGCCTGCCCTGGGACCTCACGCGCACGTTCAACAGGACCCTGTACCCGCACCTCTCGAACACCCCGCCGCAAACGCGCTCGAAGTCCCTCCAACCGGATTTGAGAGCCATTTCGACTGGATCCACGCCCCTCCTCCAAGCTTCGAGGAGCAGGTCCGCCTTGCTTTCAACCAGCACTCTCCCGCCCTCCACCCTGACTGGAAAGCCTTCAAGAAGCCGCACCACGTGCTCCGGCGTCGTCCTGGCTTCCGACGCCAGCTCCTCCAAGCTCGCGCTGCCGTCCCTCAGCAAGCGCGCTAGGGCGATGCGCACCCTCTCCTCCACGTGCCGGGTTCGGGGTGGAGGGTGCTTAAATAGCGCACCCGCGCCACTGGAGCGTGGCTGCCGTAGTGGCTCACGGCGATTTGGACGGGCTAGCGTCAGCGGCGGTCGTCTCCGCGGTTCTGCGCAAAAAGAGGGGGGCGCACCCCAGGTTGCTCATCGCCCAACCCTACGCCCTCCACAGGACCCTGCTCAAGCTGGCGAGCGAGCCGCCGGAGCTGGTGGTGCTCACCGACGTGGGCGTCGACGAGGCAGTTTGGCCCTCTGTCCGAAAGAGCGTCGAGGAGCTGACCGCAAAGGGCGCCCGGATCCTGTGGGTGGACCATCACGCCCAGACCGCTAGGGTTTCGCTCGAGCTCGCGGAGCTGGGCGTCTCCCTCCTCTACACGGGCAGCGGGTGCGCCTCCACGATAGCCCGAGAGGTCTTCGCGCCCTTAACCGATGATCCGAGCTTCTTCGCCAAGCTGGCTAGGCTGGGGGAGATCGCCGACAACGTGGCCGGAGGCGACAGGGAGTTGACCCTATTGGCCGATCGGCTCGCGGCAGCGCTCAGCGCACCTTCGTCGAAGGACGAGTTCAAGGTCCGCCTGGTTAAGATGTGGGTCGAAGAAAAGAAGCTGGTCGACGACGAGGTGGCGGTAAAGGCCGAGGAGTTCGAGAAGGCGCTCGCGCGGAAGCTCGCCGAGATCGAGCAGAGGGTGGTCTTCGAGGGGGAGGTCGGCGTAGTCATCGATGCGCGCGGAATGAGGCTGGAGGGGCTCGCGGGGCACATCGCTTCGCGCTTAGCTAGGGAGAAGGGCAAGGTGGTCGCAATAGCGTTTTCGCCGAACGAGCGGGAAGTCGTCGTCACGTGCAGGGTTCCGCCTCACATCGACTTCGACGCCGCAAGCGAGTTGAGTTCGCTAGCGCTAAAGCTCGGAGGGGGCGGAGGGGGGTTAGCCAGGGCAGCCGCGATCCGCGTACCCTCAAGCGCTGGGGACGAGCTACTCAAAAAGCTCGGAGAGCTACTAGCGCGCCGCAAGTGAAGGCGCGCGGCGTGGTGGGCCCGCCGGGATTCGAACCCGGGACCTCCCGGTCCCTGACCCTTCTGTGACCGGTTATCAGCCGGGCGCCTGCGAGCGCGCTCCTCGCGCGCGCTCCTCACCAGCTAGGCCACGGGCCCAGCGATGGGGGGAACAAAGGATTATTAAGGTTTTGCTGAGCGGGGGGCGCGCGGTCTCGAGAGGCGCGTCCGCACAACGTTTATAACGCCCCCGAAAAACCCCGGTGCAGGCGGCTGCGAAAGCTGGGCAATGCGGTGTTGGGATGCTGGGTGAGGACCCTGAGCTTTTAAGGGCTAAGCTCGAGGAGCTGAGAGCACGCCTGAAAGCCTCGGAAAGCGAAGCGGTAGAACTGAAGAACGGAAGAGACGCTCTCAACGCGGAAGTGAAAGAGATTTCGAGCCAAATACGGCAAATCTTATCCGAATATAATGCCATCAAGAGCGAATACCTTAATTTAAAGAAGCAAAAAGAAGAATTGTACAACGAAGTCCAGAAACTGAAAAGCGAGAGGGATCGAGTGAGGGAGGATCTGAAGGCCCTGCGCGAGGAGGTGAACACGCTGTTAAACGAGCTGAAGAATCTCCAAGCCGCGATCGGCAAGAGGAAAATCAACGTGTTCGAATTGAAGGAAAGGTTGGAGCAGCTCGAATGGGAGTACCAAACTAGAACGATGGATCCGGAAGAGGAAAAGAACTTCGTAGAACGGATACGCGATACAGAATCGCTTTTGAGGATGGCAGAAAGGTACAACGAGTGCTTGAGTCAGATTAAAATGTTGAGGCAGTTGATTAGTGAGAAAAGGAAGATTCATAAGGATTTAACGGATTCTATCAAGAAAATATCCAATCAGTACTTGGAAGTTAAAGCTCAGTTGAAGAGCTTGAGGGATAAGGTAAACGAGATGAGGGCCAAGCTCAGCGAGCTAATAGAGAAGAAGGAGGCTTTGCGGAGGAAAGCGGACGAGTACCACAGCAAGTACGTAGCTAAGGTGAACGAGATTAAGCAGCTGAGAGAGGAGATCGAGCGGACGGCGCTCATGCTGAAGGCGGCAGAGCTGTCGAGGGTGCTGAGCAGGCGGCGCGCCGAACTGTACGAGGTCGCTCTCAAAGCCTTGGAGAAGTACAAGCAGGGCGAGAAGCTCTCGCTGGACGAGTTCAAGCTGCTGATGGAGTTCAACCTGATCGAGCATGGCGCGGCTTCAGGTAGCGCTTGACCTGATAGACCTCGAGAGGGCGCTGCGCGTAGCGTCTAGGGTAGCTGAAGCCTGCGAGCACGCTTTCCTTCTGCTGGAGGCGGGAACTCCGCTGATAAAGGCTCACGGTATGGAGGCTGTCAGGAAGCTTTCAAGCTTCTTCAGCGACATCCCCGTAGTCGCGGACATGAAGACCGCCGACGTCGGGGGGCTGGAGGCCGAGCTCGCGATATCGAGCGGCGCCGCTTACACAACCGTCCTGGCCCTAGCCAGCGACGAAACGGTGAGAGCGTCGGTTGAGGCTGCGCACAGGCTGGGCGGGAAGGTGATGGCCGACTTGATGCTCGTAGCGGACCCCGTCAAGCGGGCTAGGGAGCTGGCGGCGCTGGGCGTCGACGCCGTGTGCTACCACGTTCCAATCGACGTGCAACGGGGCGGCGGGCCGGATCTCGGCGCAGTGGCGACCGCCGTGAAATCCCTCAAGAGCGCTGTCAACATCGAAGTCGCGGTCGCCGGAGGCATAAGCGCCGCGGTAGCTGGCGTCCTAGCGGGAGCCGGAGCCGACATCCTAGTAGTTGGCAGAGCCGTTTACGCAGCTCCCGATCCAGGCGCGGCCGCTAGGGAGATCCTAGAGCGCGCGCGCCTGGCGGGGGCGCGCCCCTAAGCGCCTCGCACCCTCGACAGGTGCTCCAGCAAGCGGCTTTCAACGGTTTCGACGATCTCCTGGAGCGCTTTGAGGCGGGCTTCGAGCTTCATCTTCCTCTCCTCGAGCTTGCTCTTCTCCCCCCGTATCTCTTCCTCTCCCGCTAAACCGAGCTCCAACTCTACACTGATCCTCTCCAAGTCGGCTTCCGTAGCTTTGAGCAGGCTCTCCGTCCTAGAGATCTTCTCGAGGAGCTTGATCTTCACCTTCTCCCATCTGTCGGCGAGCGAGCGCACGCGCTCCACGTACTCCTTCCACGCGCTGTCGAGCCCGTCCAGCTCGCTCAGCAAGCTATCACGCGTCGCCGCCTCCGAGGGGAGGAGCGGTTCCTCGCTCACGCTGTCTCACCCACCAGCTGCTCCAGCCACCGTATCCTCGACTCCAGCTCCTTCTTCAAGCGCTCGTACGTTTCCCGGCTCACCTTCCCTTCCTTGTACATCTGCTCGAGCTTCATCAGACTCAACCGGAGCTTGCCAAGCTCCGGCCGCGCTTCCGCGACCTTCACGCGCTGGATGTGCGGAATGACCAGCCTTTCTGCGTTTTTGAACGAGCTTTCTAGATCGTTTTTCAAAGATTTATATTTTTCTAAATTGCTCTGCGCTTCGCTCTTGAGCTCCTCGTAAGCCTTCTCCGATATGCGCCCGCTTTTCAGCAGCGTCTCAAGGTTCTCTATAATTTTCTCGTAAAGCTCTATCGCGCTGCTGATCGCCTCGAGCGCGTGTCGCGCACTCATCGAGGTTTCCTCCCACATCTTCACCAGCCTCCTCGCGTTATCCTCGTACTCTTTCCACTTTTCATTCAGGTTGACCGCTAGCTCCTCGGCCGCTTTGATCATCCTGGACACCTCTTCCACGACCTCCTCCTCTATCCCCCTCTCCTCCGCCGCCTTAACCCCCTCCTCAAGCACCCTCTCGACTACTCCCTCGACGGCCACTGTGGCTGTTGGTGCGCTCTCTGGCGGCGCCTCGACCGCCGGCTTAGCCTGCGCTTTCGTGGCTGACACGTAGAAGGGGCATTCCTTGAAGTTGAACAAGCAGGGCATAAGCCCTGGATCCACAGCGTTGCCCGTTACTTCGCACCTGAACCTCCCCTCCCTATCCCTGTACAGGTAGGGACAGATGCTGCTCAAAGGCCCTCCTCCCAGCTAGCTATAGCCACTTCATTTATAAAGCTTTAACGCGTACGCTCAATCTCTCAAGCGGGTACGCGCGCGCAAAAACTTATTTCCCGCCTGCAGCGCGCTAAGCTCGTGAGGAGGGTCATAACGCTGAAGGAGGCCCTTAGGGATTTCCTCAAAGACGCCGGCTTGAGCCTCTCGGACCTGCTCTCCGCGATGGACGACGACCCTAAGGGGATAATAGATTCGCTGCTGATGAGGGTCGACATCAGCGAGGAGGAGGCAGCCAGGCTGGAAAGGCTCCTCACCCCCGACCAGCTGAACCTCCTCATACTAGTGCTCCACGTGTTCTACTACGCGAACCCGAGCGGCTACTACAAGGGCTACCTGCTCTACCCACCTTACGAGATGGTTGTCGGCCCTAACGGTAAGGTGACGAGGGAGGGTCTCAACCTAGTGATGAAGAGCCTGGGGATAACCCCTGGGATCGGTGCCTGAACCTTTAATCGAACGTTTCGACCGTGGCGCCGGGGCCGGGATTCGAACCCGGGCGCCCCGAGAGGGGCAGCGGATCTCAAGTGCGGCCCTCGCGGGCGTCCGCCGCCTTAGTCCGCTCGGCCACCCCGGCTTAGGGTTAGCGCGCACTACTTGATTTTTAAGCGTATCGAAGCGCGCAGTTTGAGGTGGGCGAAGCGGCCGCGATCGCGCTCTACGTTTCCGCTAAGCGGTGCGTTTTCGCGCGCGGGCGCGCGGCTTGGGGTCTCTCAGAGCTTTAGCGCTAAATCGTTTTCGCCCTACCCGGCAAAGCGCACTATAGAACGAATTTTAGCATCGCCAAAACAAATATGATCCTTATTTATCAAAAATTATTTAATTTCTATTTCTACTCTTACCGTTTTCGGTACTCTGATCCGCATCAACTGGCGCATCGCGCGCTCGTCAGCTTCCATGTCCACGATGCGCTTATGGACGCGCATCTCCCAGTGGTCGAACGTGTGGTAGCCCTGCCCGCTGGGTGCTCTACGCACAGTTACCATCAGCCTCTGCGTGGGCAGAGGTATGGGCCCCCGGATCCTCACCCCCGTGCGCTGCGCTATCGTTCTGATCTCCTCGCACACCGCGTTCAGATCCTCGACGGACGTCCCTGAGAGCTTTATGCGCACTATGCGCGGCATTTCCCCTAACCTTGCACCTTAGCTGGGACTACGTCGATTACGACGCCGGCAGCGATCGTCCTACCGGAGTCCCTGATGGCGAACCTCCCCAGCTGCGGTAGTTCTGAGTACTTCTCGATGACCACGGGCTTCAGCGGCTTGAACCTCACTATGGCCGCGTCGCCCTGCTTTATGAACGGCGGGTTCTCCTCCACCGCGGCGCCCGTCCTCGGGTCGATCTTCTTCTCGATCGCCACGAACTTCACCGGCACAGTGGCGGTGTGCACGTGGAGGACCGGCGTGTAGCCGGCCGCGATGGCGGTCGGGTGGTAGAGGACGAAGATCCTGCCAACGAACTCTTCAGCCACGGTGGGCGGGTTCGTGGGGTGACCGGCCACGTCGCCGCGCCGGAGCTGCGACTTCTCGACACCCTTGACGTTGAAGCCGATGTTGTCGCCGGGTATCGCTTGCTCGATCCTGGTGTGGTGGGTTTCGATGGACTTGACCTCGCCCTTCACGTTGGGCGGCATGAACACGACTACGTCGTTAACCTTCAGGACGCCCGTCTCCACCCTGCCTACGGGGACCGTGCCCACGCCCTTGATCGAGTAGACGTCCTGTATCGGTATCCTGAGCGGCTTGTCGATCGGCCTCGGCGGCTCCTCGAACATATCGAACGCTTCTAGGAGGCTCGGCCCGTTGTACCAGGGCGTCTTGTCCTTGTTCACCTTAGTGATGTTCACGCCCTCCCACGCAGAGGTCGGGATGAACTGGACCTTGTTGACGTTGTAGCCGACCATCCTGAGCAGCCTAGCGACGCCGTTCTTGACCTCCTCGTACCTCTGCTGGCTGTAGTTAACGGTGTCCATCTTGTTGATCGCGACCATTATCTGGTCCACACCCATCGTCTTCGCGAGGAAAGCGTGCTCCCTCGTTTGGCCGCCGGGGCTCATGCCAGCCTCGTACTCGCCCTCCTTCGCGCTGACGACCAGGAGAGCGCAGTCGGCCTGGCTGGCGCCGGTAACCATGTTCTTAACGAAGTCCCTGTGGCCGGGCGCGTCGATCAGTGTGAAGAAGTACTTCTGCGTCTCGAACTTGTAGAAGCCGAGGTCGATCGTAATACCTCTCTCGCGCTCCTCCTTCAAGCGGTCGAGCACCCACGCGTACTTGAAGCTCTCCTTACCTATCTTCTTGGCCTCCTCCTCGTACTCCTTTATTACGCGCTCGTCCACAGCCCCTATCTCGTAGAGGAAGCGGCCCATCAAGGTCGACTTGCCGTGGTCGATGTGCCCTATCACCACTAGGTTTAAGTGCGGTTTCCTTGCAGCGCTAGCAGAGCTCATACTCCCACCTGCGCAGGGAGAGCCCTCTCCCAGCATTTATAAAGCTTGCGTAACGCGCCGCAACCGAGGTGCACCCCCCATAGATCAGCGACACGGCCCAAAGCTCTCAGCGGGCTCGGCGCTCAGCGAGCGCCGCGAGCCCGCGCGCTGCCCTGTCTAAGATGGCTCCCGCCCAGAAGCTGTTCGCCACGAACCAGGCCGCGAAGGTCGCCCTCGCGTAGCCCCACGGCAGGGGGACGTCCACTACCGGCAAGCTGCCGACCGCGTCCCACAATACCTTGAAGAAGGCTACCCACGCCACGAGTGTTGCGACCGAAGCTTTCAGGCGCTCCGCCTCGAGCTCCCTCTTGAGTCTGTCTACCCTGCTCTTCTCCCTGAGAACCCTCTCGTACAGCCTCGTGTCGCGAGCCTCTACGGCCTTCCGCCTCCTCTCCTCCCAGCTCCTGATCTCGGCCTCCACTCTGCGAACCTTCTCCCTGTCCGTGACTAGGAAGCTCACCGCTCTCAGCGCGACGAAAACGCCGTACGCGATCAGCGTGGCTCCAATCGCCGAGAACTTACCCTGCAGGAGCGCACCGAGCGCGGCGCGCAGCTGGTTCACAAGCGCCTCGTACGCTTGGTCCACTAGGGTCCCCCTACCCGCCGCAAAACTAAAGTTTTTAAGCGGTGCGCGGCCGACCGCGCCGTATGGTCGACGCGAGGTACGTGCCTCCGCGCATCTTCGTAGAGGAGCTGGCGCGGTACTTGAAGGAGAACTTCGGCGACGTGATCAAGCCGCCGGAGTGGGCCCTCTACGCTAAAACGGGGAGCCACAAGGAGCGCGTCCCCGACGACCCGGACTGGTGGTATAAGCGCTGCGCCTCGCTACTCAGGAAGCTGTATATCCACGGTCCTGTAGGCGTGGAGCGCTTGAGGACGGCGTACGGGGGGCGCAAGGACCTGGGGCACCGCAGGGAGCATTTCCGAAAGGCTGGGGGCTCGGCCATCAGGAAGGCTCTGCAGCAGCTGGAGGCGGCCGGCCTTGTGGCGAAGGTCGAGAGGAGGGGTAGGGCACTGACCCCTAAGGGTCGGTCGCTGATGGACAAGCTCGCCGCAACGATATTCAAGCGAATGGCCGCTGAGCGCCCTGAGCTGGCAAAGTACCTCTGATAGCGCGCAAGCGGACATCAGGGGCGAAGCACTTATTACCTGTGCCTTACGGTCAGAGCGGTGGGGGTGCTTAAAATGGCCGAGTTTTACGAGGAAGACCGGGAGCTAGAGGAGATTAAGAAGAGGAAGCTGCTCGAGTACCAGCGCCAGCTGGCGGAGGCTGCTCAAGCGGAAAGGGAGGCGGAGGAAGCGAGGAGGCAGAGGGAGGAGTTGCTCAGAAGGATTCTGACTCCGGAGGCGAGGGCGCGCCTCGCGAACCTGAGGATGGTAAGGCCCGAGCTCGTAGAAGCTCTGGAGGCTCAACTGATCCAACTCGTGTACGCCGGCAGGCTTCGACCCCCGATAACCGACGACGAACTCAAGGAGATCCTGCTGCGGTTGATGGAGCGCCAGAGAGAGACCGAAGTGAAGATCCGCTTCACTAAAGGCCGCGCGTAGGGCGCTGCGCACAGAAGTTTTATAACCGCTGCAGGGGCCGAGCTTGCGGCGATCGCTCATGGCCCACTACAAGCCTTTAGCGAAGAAGCTCAGGCTTGCCAGCGCCTACAAGTCGAACTTCCAAGTGCCAGCATGGGTTATCGTGAAGACCCGGGGGAGAGTCGCGAGGAAAGTTAGGAGGAATTGGCGCAGGAGCAGGATGCAGCTGTAGGTGGCAATTATGGGGGAGGGCGCGCGGGTCTACACGATACCTTTGAGGGACGCGTACAGGGCTCCGTGGACTAAGCGCGCAAAAGTGGCTGTGAGACTCGTCAGAGAGTTTGTCGCTAGGCACGTGAAGGCCCAGGTCGTCAAGGTTTCGCCCGCCCTAAACGAGGTGATATGGACGAGGGGTATCCGCAAGCCGCCGCGCAGAGTTAAGGTGAAGGTCAGCCTAACCGAGGAGGACGGAGTTAAAGTGGCGGTGGTCGAGCCGGCCGCTGAGGGGGGCGGGACCGAGGGAGGGGGTTGAGCGTAGAGATAGTGTACGCTTTCGGTAACCCAAACATCGGAGTTTACGTAGCCGCTAGCGAGGACTTCGCGCTCGTCCCTCCCGAAGCACCCGATAAGCTCGAGCAGGCGATAAAGCGCAATCTGAGCGTAGAGGTCCTGCGAGCATCCATCGGTTCGAGCCCCCTGCTTGGGGTTTTCTGCGTAATGAACAGCAAGGGAGTGCTCTTGGGCAACATCGCCAGAGAGGAGGAGGTCGAGCGCATCAAAAGGGGCTTGGGGGACAGGGTGGTTGTGGAAGTCCTGGAGGGGGTCAAGGAGAACGCGATCGGCAACATGGTACTGGCCAACGACAAGGGAGCCCTCGTCA
Organism: Thermofilales archaeon; assembly: GCA_028275925.1. Classification (GTDB taxonomy): domain Archaea; phylum Thermoproteota; class Thermoprotei; order Thermofilales; family Thermofilaceae; genus JANXEW01. The sequence continues at coordinate 15,318 of JAPWTS010000015.1, read as the reverse complement.
GCCCCCTGCTGCCGAAGGAGGCGCTGCGAGTGATCGCCGACGCGCTCGACGTCGAGGTCGTGCAGACAACGCTGGGCGGTTCAACCCTCGTGGGAGCCCTCGGGGTCGCAACGAACAAAGGCGTGCTCCTTAGCCCTATAGCCAGCGAGGAGGAGGTGAACCTAGCCGTCAGCGTGCTCAAAACAGCGAAGGGGGGGTTCGGGACGGTCAACAGGGGCAGCATCTTCGTGCGGAGCGGGATCGTGGCGAACAGCAAAGGGGCGCTGGTCGGTTTCGAGACTACAGGCGTGGAGCTCATGCGCATCCAAGCCGTTCTCGGCTGAAACTAAAACGTAATTGGCACCCGCCTGCTGTACTCGTCGAAGACTTCTGGGGGCACCGCGTCTATCGGCACGTACACGTCGAGCGGCCTAGCCAGCTGCACCACGTTGTCGGAGAGGCACAGGTCGCAGAGCCCCTTCCAGCCCGCGCTCGTTGAACCGCACGATACGCAGCTGGTGAACTCTAAGTGGAAGCTGACGCGCAGTACCCCGCTTAGCTCGACCACACTGAGGATCTCGCTCAGCTTCTCCGAGGAGAGGAGCCCTTTGACCCTGAGGGCTAGGCTGGACCCTCCGCCCAGCAAGCCCTGAACAACCCCCTCCAGCGCGGCTAGCTCCTCGAGCGGTCTCGCGACGGAGAGGGAGAAGGCGCCCAGCGGGTTGAACAGCGTAGACCTCACGAAGGCGTAAAGACGCTCATCGGCCATCGCCGCCGCGAGCTCCACGCCGGCGAACTCGCTGGCCAGCGTGCTCCAAAACCTTTTGGCTAGCTCAACCGCGCGAGGGGGTTCTAGCGACGAGTGGTGGAGCCTCAACGCGGCTTCGAAGCCCACGAGGGCTAGCTGGGGTTTGAGCGTCTCAACCGAGCTGGCGTATTCCCTTAAAGCCCTCCGCGCCTGCGGAGCCGCCAGCCCCCCTCCTACCCTCTCCGCCTCGCCGGCTATCTGGTCCAGTAGGCTGTAAGCGTCGGCGCCGCTCCTTCTCATCTCGGAGTACAGCTCTGTTAATGGGACGGCTAAGCGCAAGGTTAGGATGTAGGCTTCGCCGGGCTCGGGCAGAGGAGCGTCAGCGAGCGAGGGGCTGGGCACCTTCGGGCCCCGGCTGAGCGTGACTGCGGTCGGCGCGTTAACCGCCTCCAGCAGGGTTGCAGCACTCGAGCGCCACGCCTCCTCCCCGTGAACCACCACGTTGATTTTATCGAGGCGAGGGGGCTCTTCGAGCTCACCCCTGATTACAACTGCAACCCTGCCGGGCTCCACCAGCCTGTCGATGATCTCGAGACCTTTCAGCTGGCTGCCGTCGTCCACGGCGATTAGAAGCTCCAGTGCCGAGGGTGCCAGTTTGGCGACGACTTTCGCGAGATCCTCTCCCTTCGGCAAACCTAGCGCGACCAGCTGAGCCTTAGCCATGGAGTACGCGGGATCCCTGACGTAGACGAGACCGCTCGTCTGGTAGTCGCGTAGGAGCGGCGATAGCTTCTCGACCGCGTGGAGGCTAGCGAGATCCCGGCAGAGCGTATCGCGCACGACCGCGTAGCGCTCGCTGAGGAGAGCCTTGTAGACCGCGCGCGCTTTCTCGAGGGGTATGCAGATGAAGCTGGGTTCTCTGCCGCACGCCTCGATTTCGGCTAGCATCAGCAACCACTCTTTACTCACAGCGCGCGCGAGCGACGACAGCTTCCGATACGCTTCGCCGATCGCAGCCTCAACCTCTAACCTCCTGCTCGACGCGCAGGCGAGCTCTTTCGCGAGCTCGCTCAAGCTCGAAGGCTGGGGCAAACCCCTGTAGTCGACCAGCGCGCGCCGCTCCCCCACCCTCTCTAGATCGCGCAAGGTAGCCAGAACCCACTTGCCCAGCTCCGTCAGCTCGTACGTGCCCCCTTCGCTTGCTTTCACCAGCCCAGCGTCTCTCAGCTTCCTAAGGTGAAAATTCAGTTTCCCGCTACTCAAATTCAGTTCTTTCATTATTTCTGAAAACGTCGATGGCCCTTTATAGAAAAGGAAAGAAAGTATTTTTATCCTATGCACCTGGCCTACGCTACGCAAAACCCTAGCGACGTTCCCCAAGCGTTCGCTGTCAGCTTCACGCTGCATCGGCGCCCGCTACCGCCTCCAGAACTCGCTCTTGACTTTGGAGTAGAACGCTTCGACCTCGCTCACCCACTGCTCGAAGCCTTGCGGGGTTTCCGGGAACGCTAAGTAGTAGCTAGTGGCGGCGTCCATGTAGCTTTTGACGCGGGCTAGCTCCGCCAGCAAGCTCGGCCTCTTCAGCATCTTTAGCACGGCTGCAGCTTTTGTCAGTATGCTAGCGAGCAGAACCCCCCTGTAGCCGATCTCCGAGAGCTCTTCGTCCGATACGATGCGGCTTCCGATTATGAGCTCCAAATCGTCGTTGGTGAGCCCCTGAAGGTATATCCTAGCGACGTCGAGCGCTGCTTGCTTGGCGCCGTACGCGTTTATGTACGCTTTATGGTAGGGCCACAGCCTCTTGAGCTCCGGTTCCCCTTCCTCAAGCGCCGCCACTATCTGGCGGGACGCGTGGTAGCTGCTGACGAGCGCCGGCCCTATGCCGCCGCCGTGGAGCGGGTTCGCGGTGTACGCGGCGTCCCCCACCGCCACGAAGCCGTTCCACACAGCGCAGGGGGTGGGACGGCGCGTCGGGACGAGGCCTCCCCCCGCATGCACGATCTTCGCCCCCGCTCTCTCGAGCCTCGGCGCGATGAACTTCTCGAACATCGCCTTCGGGTTAGGCGCACCTGGACCAACCTTAACGCCCAGGCCGACGTTGACCGAGTTCCTCCCCTTCGGGAACCACCACCAGTAGCCGCCCGGCGCCACGTTAACGTCCAGGTAGATGTCGGCGAAGCGCGGATCCTGCTCCTCCCCCGTCACCGCTATAACCCTGTACGCCGCGTTGAAGTCCTCAGGAGGAGCTTTGTAGGAAACCCACCACTCGGCTGGGAGCTTCGTCCTCACCGCCGCCGCAGCGCCTGTGGCGTCGACTACGACCCTCGCCTTGAACTCCTTCGAGCCGTCGGGTGTCGACGCCTCGACGCCTCTGACCCACCCGCCCTCGACCAGGGGTTTCGCGACAGAATGCTTCGCGTAAAGCGCGGCGCCCGAATCCAGCGCCATCCTCAGCAACCGCCTGCCGAAGGCCTTCCTGTCCAGCGCGTAGCCCTTACCCCACGCTGTGATGTAGTGCTTGCCGCTAGGGGAGAAGACGCGCACCCCCTCGATCACGCTCACGGCGTCAACGCCAACGCGGGGTGGGTCGAGACCCACCTCCTTGAAGTGGTGCTCGCCGATCGCATCCCCGCAGACCTTCTCGCCCACCTGCTCCTCGGGCTTCGACTCGAGCAGCGCCACCGAGAAGCCGGCTTTGGATAACAAGTGCGCAGCGAAGAGACCGGCGACGCCGCCCCCTACGACGACAACGTCGTACCGCTCGCTCACGCCTCCCGCCTTGTCCGGCCGGGATAAAAGCTTGCCTTAGCAACTCGCGCTCGCCGTCCATCTACGAGCGACCGCTGGAAACTCGCGAAAAGTTTTACACGAAGCCCCGCTTGAGCGGGGCGCGAGGGGGGATCGATGGCTGAAAAGTGGATCGAGGTCAGCGGCTGGGTGAACGCCACGAGGGTGGTGGGCAGGATTGCGTTTCTAGAGGTGATCGATGGGAGCGAGTTAACTGTGTACACGGTTGTCGTGAAACGCGACGAGAACCCGCAAGCGTGGGAGCTAGCCGCGCGCGCGAAGGTGGGGTCTGCAGTTTCGGTTAAGGGCTTCGTGCCGGACAAGCAGATCAGTAAGAGAGGGATTGAGGTGAGGGCTCGGGAGATTTCGCTAGTAGCCGAGCCTGTCGATTACCTGCCCCTCGACCCCTCGGGGAGGACCCCCGCTCTCTTGGAGACCATGATGGAGCATAGGTACGTTGCGCTGCGGATACCACGACAACGCGCGCTCTTCAGGATCAGGGCTTTAGCGGTCAAAGCTATCCGCGAGTTCTTCGAGGAGCGGGGCTTCCTCGAAGTCCACACCCCCAAGATCTGCGGAGCTGGAGCTGAGGGAGGCGCCACCTTGTTCCGAATCGACTACTTCGGCAGGGAAGCCTACCTAGCCCAAAGCCCGCAGCTCTACAAGCAAATGCTCATGTGCGGCGTATCAAAGGTGTACGAGATCACGCCGTACTTCAGAGCCGAGCCCTTCAGCACGAGCAGGCACCTTAACGAGAGCTGGGGGGTCGACGCCGAGATGGCTTTCATAAGCGGCCCGGAGGACGTAATGCGCACCTTAGAAGGGCTCGTGCTCCACGTTTTCGAGAGGGTTAGGAGCTCCGCCCGCGCCGAGCTAAACGAGCTTGGCGTGGAGCTGAAAATGCCGCGCGCCCCCTTTAAGAGGCTCAGCTACAGCGAGGCGCTCGAGATCCTGAAGAGCCGGGGCTTCGACGTAAAGTGGGGCCAAGACCTCGGCAGCGACGAGGAAAGGGTTCTGGGCGAGGCGATGAGGGAGGAGGGTTACGACGCCTACTTCATCGTCGAGTACCCGTGGGAGGCCAAACCGTTCTACATAATGAGGCGCGGAGACCTCAGCGAAGCGTTCGACCTCGACTACAGGGGGTTGGAGCTCGCGTCAGGGGGGCAGAGAGAGCACAGGTACGACAAACTCGTCGAAAACATCAGGCTGAAGGGGCTAAACGTCGACAGCTTCTCGTTCTATCTAGAAGCGTTCAAGTACGGTATGCCCCCGCACGGAGGTTTCGGCCTCGGCCTCGACCGGCTCATAATGGTGATTACCGGTGCTCAGAACATTAGGGAGGTCGTGCTCTTCCCGCGCGACAGGCAGCGGCTTGTACCCTAGCGTGCGCGCTCCGGCTTAAGCGCAACATACTTACGATCGCTAGAATACGTCGCTGCGTGATAATCGGCGGGTCCGAACTGCGCAAGCTGATAACCGAAAGAAAACCGCCCCTGATCTCCGACTGGGTGGACTTAGACGTTCAGCTCCAGCCAGCTGGCTTCGACCTCACTGTCAGGGAGGTTAGGGTCTTCGCGAGCGACGGCTACCTAGATTTCGATAACAGCAAGCGGCGCGTAGCTGAGACGATACCGATACCCTTCGACGAAAGCGGCCGCGCGCGGTTGGGGAAGGGGGCCTACCTCCTCGTATTCAACGAGTACGTGAGGCTGCCCCTCGACGTCGCGGCCTTGGCTAAGCCTCGATCTAGCCTGCTCCGGAGCGGAGCCACCGTGGAGACCGCGGTCTGGGACCCGGGCTACGAGGGGCGCGGCAGGGCTTTGCTCATAGTTTACAACGAGCACGGCATCGTCCTCGAGAGGAACGCGAGGGTCGTCCAACTGGTCTTCTTCAAGGTTGCCGGCACCGGTCCGGGCTACGCCGGAGCGTATAAAGGCGAGAGCTAGCAGCCGAAGCCTGTGGGCTCTCGAGCACGAAAACTGCTGAGCGAGAGGCGCCTGCTGAAAGTTAACGTGGAGGACACCGGCGTAGAGTTGACGGTTTCTTACGGGGGGAAGTACGAAAGGGCGTACCTCCTCCTGCCCGGGAGGTTCTGCAGCTGCGCTAGCTTTTACTTCGAAGTATTCAGTAAGCGAGCGAAGGAAAAATGCACGCATCTAGAGGCCCTCGAACTTTCCAAAGGCGAGCTTCCTCAAATCAAAGTTGATTGGGAGGAATTCAAAAACAGAATATTTCCATTAATTTTCAAAGGCTTTTTAACCTGATCAGTACTCCTCCGCTTCTACGGCGATCTCGGCCCTCGTCTCGATGCGCTCGACCCTACCGTCCCTTAAGTACACGATCCTGTCGCTCACGTCGATCATCTTCAGGTCGTGCGTCGCTGTCACGATCGTTACTCCCCTCTCCTTGTTAAGCTGCCTTAGGAGGTTGATAATCTCGAGGCCCGTCTGCAGGTCGAGGTTCCCGGTGGGCTCGTCCGCCAGTATGATGGCGGGGTCGTTGGCGAGGGCTCGCGCGATCGCAACCCTCTGCTGCTGCCCACCGCTCAACTCGGTCGGCCTATGGTACAAGCGGTCGCCCAAACCAACCCTCTCGAGGAGCTCTCTCGCCTTCCTGATCCTCTCCTCTCTCCTCACTCCGGCGAAGATCATGGGCAGCATGACGTTCTCGAGAGCCGTCAGGACGGGGATCAGGTTGAAGGTTTGGAAGATGTACCCTATTTTCCTAGCCCTCAGCCACGCTAGCTCGTAGGCGTCCAGCTTGCTGATGTCGACCTCATCGATGTAGACTTTCCCGCGCGTGGGCCTGTCCAACCCCCCTATCATGTTGAAGAGCGTGGTTTTGCCAGCGCCCGAGGGGCCCATTATCGAAACGTACTCCCCCCTGCGGATCTTCAAGTTGACTCCATCTAAAGCTTTGACTATGTAAGCGCCCATCTTGTAGTATTTGGCGAGATCTTCCGTTTCAACCGTATACTCGTACCTAAGCGCCATACCCGCCTCACCCGAAAGGACCTAGGGGGGATATATCCTTTCGCGTCCTCATATCTCGTACCTCAGAGCCTCCGCCGGATTCAAGCGAGCTGCGTAGTAAGCCGGGTATATCGTAGCGATGAGGCTCAAAAGCACAGCGATCCCCACTCCCAGCACGAAGAGACCCACAGCCACGGGCAGCGCGCCAGCGAGCGGGACAGCCGGGTTGGGTTTCACGAGCGCCGCCAACGCGCCCTGCAAACCGACACTCGGGTTAGCCACAGCGTAGATTACGGCCGCCACTAGGCCTATGACGTAGCCCGCGAGGCCCCCAATCCCCCCGACGAGGATAGCCTCGATCAGGAACATCTCCAGGATGTGGCGGTCGAGCGCCCCTAGGCACTTGTAGGTGCCTATCTCCTTGTAGCGCTCAGCAACGGCTATGAGCATGCTGTTCGTTATCCCGACACCGCACACGAGCAGGGAAATGAAGAGGAGCCAGTACATGTAGGGTTGCACTCCGGCCCCGCCGACTTGCGCTTGGAAGGACGCCATCATCATCAGCGACACGAAGAACGCGATCCCTAGGGTCACCGATGCGGTCGTTATGGCAACCCTTGCGAAGCGCCTCCTAACGTTCTGAAGGGAGATGTAAATCGCTTCAGACAGCGGCAGGCGGACCTCGCCTACTTCCACGCTAGCCATCCCGCCTCAGCGTGCGCTGACACCCTTTCGTATATAAAGTTTGTTTCGCCGAGAGAAAAGTCTTTGCGCGTGCTTCCCCCACGCGCGCTCTGTAGCTGCTGGAGCGCTCTCTATTCTTTTCCTTAACTTTCCGTTTAAAAGAAAATTACTTTCGGTCTACTCTGGGAAAGCTTTATAACCCCCCGGCCTCGCTTTTCGCACGCGCAGCGCGCCGGGGAGCGCGGCGGGAGCGCACGCGGCGAGGGGGCTGCTCCGGCCCCCGAGCCCGGTACTCGCTGGCGGGTTGGCGGGGTCGCGCCTCAGGCGCCGCCCCACCGCCCGTGCGCGCGCCGGACGCCCCTAGTGGATGAAGCTCGGGGACGGAGCCCGCATTCGGGCGGTGAAGAGCTCAACGCCCCCGTGGGCCCGCCGGAACGATGGCGGCGGGGCCAGAGGGGGCAGAAAAGCGCGGGCTACCCGCGTGGAGGCGCGAAGTGGCTAGCGGATTGCGCGCGCAACGCTACGCTTAAGCGGTAATGCAAGGATGCTTTTTAGCGCTCGATGCGCGACGGCGGCATCCCGGCAAAGCGGAGCTCTCCAGCTATCGAGGGGATCATCGAGCGGATACTGTCCTCGAGGAGGGACCTGACGCGCGAGCGGGTCGAGGCCCTGATCAAGGAGAGGGTTGCGGAACTGGAGGGCTTGATAGACGAGGAGACGGCGGCACTCCTCGTTGCCAAAGAGCTGGGCGTGCCCTTGCCTCCGCTGGGGGGCGCGTTCGAGAATAAAACAGCCAGGCTCTTCGTGAGGGATCTCGTAGCTGGGCTTAAACGAATTAAGCTGGTGGCGAGGTTGGTTAGGCTGCCTCCCCCGCTTCAGCTGAGCAGCGGCAGGAAGCTGCAGAGGATGGTGCTCGCCGACGAGAGCGGATGCGTGGACGCGGTAGCGTGGGACAGCGCGGCCGATATCGTGGAGTCTTTGAGCTTGAAGCCGGGCGATTGCATCTACGTGAAGAACGCATCCGTAAGCGAGTACAAAGGCAGGCTCGAAGTCGTACTGAGCGAAGGAGTTGAGGTGGAGAAGCTGGGCTCGTGCGAGCTACCCGAGCTGGAGGGGCTTCTAACGCGGTGCGGTGTCAACGCTATCGCGATGACGGTTCACGAAGTCGTAGAAGGTAAAGGGGGGTACTGCGCGTACGGCATGACGAAAGACGGCCCAGCGTGCGTCTTAATTCAAGCCCAAAGCGGTGCTCCGAGCGTTAAAAGGGGCGACGTCGTTTTGGTGCAGGACCCGAGGAGACTGCCCGGAGGGTTCCAGCGCTACAGGCTTACGAGGATGTCGCGCGTTTTCACGCTAGGTTCGCAGCCGGTGGATGAAAGCCCCTTCAGGGTTGTCAGCGTGGACGACGCGGGGAAACTCGGCTGGTACACCGTAGGGGTGAGGGGGCGATTCGCGGCAGCTCTCCCCTTCAAGCGGGGGGCGGGCGCAGCGATAACCGTTATAGGCTCCTCGGCCAGCGCGAACGTGCTGACGTTCGACGATTCCTTGACCGCGGAGCTGAGCGCGTTGAAGCCGGGTACCGTGATCGAGCTGCTCGGCGTCTACAGCTCCGAGAGGGGGTTGCGCTTGAACCCCTACTACAGCGTCCGAAAGCTCGGCTGGGAGAATCCCGCAAAAGTCTCGGAAACTTTGGCAGAGGGGGGTTACGTGAGCTGCCGCGCCACCGTGCTGTCGCTGTCCTTTAGGCTTCGCCTCCTCGCGAGCGGCGAACTCCTGTTGGGTGCCGCCGTCAACCTCGACGATGGTACCGCTCGGGCTAGGCTGCTGACTAGCTACGGCCCGCACCTCGAGGAGCTCACAGGCTCCAGCTGGGACGAAATGCGAGAGTACGCTTCCTCGGGCGTGCTTCCGCACATTCTATCCTACTGCGAAGAGTACCTGAAAGGCGCTGAGCTGGAACTGGAAGGTTGGCTGAGCGGGGACGGCGTGCTGGCCGCAACTAAGCTGAGAGTTTCGTAGGGAAAGGAGCCGGGATCAAGCATATTAGGGGCGCGCTAACTCCCCGAGCGGGGCGCGATGGGGAGGAGGAAGAGCAAGCGGAGGATTAGGGTGAGGCCGCGGCGGACGCTCCCGAAGGTGTTCCAGTGCCCTAGGTGCGGAGCGGTCAGCGTGAGCGTAACCGTTGATAAGGGCGAAGGCTTAGTTCACGTGGTCTGCGCCTCGTGCGGGCTGGCTGAGGATTTCGAGTACCGCGAGTACCTCCATCCCGTTGACTACTACGCTAAGTTCCTCGACGCCTACGAGGCGCAGGCAGCAGCGGGGGCGTAGCTCCTATGGGCAAGGTGGAGAAGTACATCAGGGAGGTGCTGGAAGAGCGCGGGGCCTTGCACATGGCGCTCATAGATCCAGCGCGCATGGAGGCGCGGGAGGCCGGAGAGGTGGCCAAAGTAGCGGAAGAGGTGGGCACGGCGGCGGTAATGGTGGGCGGTAGCATAGGCGTGTCCGAGCACATGGTCGACGAAGTCGTGAAAGCGGTTAAGGGCGCTTGCGGCTTGCCGGTCATCCTGTTCCCCGGCTCTCCCACAAACCTGAGCAGGTACGCTGACGCGGTTTGGTTCCTGTCCGTGCTGAACTCGATGAACCCCTACTTCATCGTTCTAGGGCAGGTGCAGGGCGCCCCCGTGGTTAAGCGCTACGGGTTGGAGGCGATACCATTGGCCTACCTCGTTATGGGCGTAGGCGGCACCGTCGGTTTCGTCACTCAAGCTAGGTTGATCCCATACGACAGACCCGAGATAGCCGTGGCCTTCGCCCTAGCCGCCCAATACATGGGCTTCAGGTTCCTCTACCTGGAGGGCGGCTCGGGCGGCGAGCCGGTGCCACCGCACATAATACGGGCGGTTGACGAAAACGTGGAGATTCCCATCGTGACCGGCGGCGGCATCAGGACTCCGGAGCTCGCTAAAGCCGCGGTGGAAGCCGGCGCAGACATCATAGTCACGGGAACCGTAATCGAGGAGGGAGGGGATCTCCGCTCGAAGCTGAAGTCGATAGTAGCCGCGATAAACGAGGCCGGTAGGAGGCGGCGGGAAGCTCGTAGCTCGCTAGCTCATCCATAGTCTACTGTCTCATCGCCGCGCGCAAGGCGCTGTAGAAACCCTTTATCACTATGCCCCTGCCCGGTTCTATATCGAAAACGAACTTCACGGGTTTCGCCGGCGCCCACCGCGCTTTCCTCACGTACAGCACCCTCACCACATCCCCCTCGATCTCCTCTAACCCTAGGACGAGGATGCCGGACGCCAGGAACTCCTCGACACCGAACCTGCTAAGAAGCCTGCTCCCTGTAGGCACCTCGCTCGTCATCACGGTGGTTACCGTCCCTATCCTCTCTATCGCGAAGACTAGCTCCCTCAAGAATTCCCTGACGTACAGGACGTCCTCCTGCGAGCCCCCGTAGATGAGCGGCGCGATGGGGTCTATCACCAAGCGTTTCGCCTTCACCTTCTTGACGTGATTGAGGATCCCCTCTATCACGAAGCGAGGCTCGATCTTCCTCCTCTCCTCGCGGAGGTATATTTTGCTGAAGTGGGGGCGCATGTCGAGGAACGACAGCATTCTCCTCCTAACGAGCTCCGTGACGTCCCACCCGAACCGCTTCAAGCCTTTAAGCAATTGCTCGGTAGGCTCGTCGACGGCCACGTAGACGCCCGGCTCGCCATACTGCAGAGCGCCGGTCAGAAGGAATTGGATCGAGAATATCGTTTTGCCGGCTCCGGTTTCGCCCGCGACTAGGTACGTTTTCCCTCTTATGAAACCACCCCCCAGCGCGGCGTCCAGCTCGGGGATCCCCGTGCTCACGTAATCAAAGCTACCGGGCTCGATTAACTGCTGCTCCACAACCTCATCGGCGTAGCTGGCAGGTACTTGAGGCGCGTTCGCGATCTCCGCCTGAACCGGCGCCTGCGGAGGCGCTGCTGCAACGGGGGTTGCCGCGAGCGCCACCGTACCGCTAGCGCTCGGAAAGTTTTGCACAACGCTTGCGGGAGCAGGCTCCGTTCCGCTGCTATTTCCCGGGTTCGACACGCAGGGGGGTCTCTGCGGGTCGCCCACCTTCACTGCAAGGAGTGCGCAGTAACCGCTCCTTTTTAGGTAATAGGGGCACTTATCGCAGGTCCTAGCACTCATCCTCGACAGCACCTACCCAGCTCCGAAAGTCAGAGCCACGGACCTTTTTAAGGATAACGTTACAGGGCTGCGGCGATTTCTAAAAATTAGAACGCTTGCACGCCGCGCACTCGCCCTCCGTGGTTCGCAGGGGCGAGCGCGCTGTGAGGGGCGCCGTAGCCGGCACCGGGGTTTCCCGGGGCCGCAGACCCCAGTACTCCCCACGGCGGATGGCCGCTTAGCTTCCGGGATCTGACGAGACCGGGCGTTTCCGGCCATCCTATGGCCGGCTCGGCGCCGGTGTCCGGGCATCTCTCAGGGTATTTAAACGTGGCGCTCCCGTGCCAGAAGTGCGCTGGCGCTTCGGTTCCGACAATGGTGCCGGGGCCGGGATTTGAACCCGGGACCTTCCGGTTTCCATCTTGCGGCGACTTCAGCCGGACGCTCTCCCGCTGAGCTTTCGGGGTCCCGGTCTTGGCCGGGCGACTACCCCGGCGCAGGCTTGCCCCGGTCGGTAGCGCTTCTACCTACACACTATTAAAGGTTTTCGCGAGGACACGCTCTAGTGCCCGCTCTGCTCGCCCATCTTAGCCAGTAGGGAAGCTTCCCTCTCCGCGAAGATTTCCTCCATCCACTGCTTGAACCATGGAGCTTTACGGGTGATGACTTTCAAGCTCCTTAACGCCTCCAAGCTGCGCTCTAGGTGCAACTTCATGTTACCCGCTTCGAGCCCGCTCTCGCTCTCGAGTAGGGGCTGCCGCTCGCTCCAGTCGCCGGGCTGGTCCATGCCGGGAGCGTACTCGCAAGCAAGCTTTTCGAAAATTTCAAGAAGAGTTACCCCTCCAACGCTGCGGACCTCGCCCCGGAGCTCGTAAAAGGCCCTATCGACGCCGTAGAGCGGCATATCGTAGCGGTTAGACGCCAGCGCAGCGTAATCCTCGAGCGCCACAACGCACGTCCGCTTCGCCACGTGGGGAACGCGCGCTAACCCTTCTAAACTCACGAAACCGTACACCACCAGCTGAGCAACGCGCAACCCTCTAGCCCTCAGCTCGCGGTACGCTTCATCCAGACACTTCGCGAGGGTGTTTCCGGTGGCTACGGTATCAGCCACGATCAGCACGACCTCCCCGTAATCCCTCAACACTTCGAGCGATCCGAAACCCTTCGCGACGACCTCCACATCGCCGACCGTGTGGTCCCCGTAGCCACGGGCTACGTAGCGCGGCCGAATCCACGCTTCGGCCAGCTTAAAGCCGCTCGCCCGCAGCGCCTCATGCAACATGTAGCCTTTAGACGCTCTCAGTACATGGAGGAAAACCGGTGGGAGCTCTTTCTCAAGAATCTCTCCGAGAAAGGCCGCAACGCCCTTAGCCGCTCGGAGGTTGTACGAGACGAAATCTTCGCCGACTATTTCAGGCTTAGCCGCCAAGTCTCTACCCCATTTAGAATCCGCGATGAAAGTCTCGAACGGCACGCCGAGGTTCACGCGCCAGACCCTGCACTCCCCGCTGGAAAATACCGGCTCCCCCTCAAGGAGCGTTAGCCCACTCAACTCAGCTACCTCGATCAACTCTTCGCCCGACGGCAAAGCCCTTCGGAGGGGACCCTAGGACGTTTTAAGAATTTTCGCGCGCTCCCTGTCCTATCAGCAGCGATGCGCTAAGGGATTTTCGAGCCCTTCAGCGTTCGTGAGCTGCAGGGGGGCTTCGAAACGAACCTTTTTATGGCCCCCCGCATAGAACACGCGGTACATATGGCCGAGTACTACTACCCGGGAGCCACGGCCATCGGGATAAAGGCTCGCGACGGCGTCGTCTTAGCCGCCGATAAGCGGGTCACTTACGGCTACACCCTCATGAGCAAAGCCGGAAAGAAGGTTTTCAGGATACTGGATCGGGCTGGGATAGCCAGCGCCGGCTTCATCGCGGACATGCAGACGCTCGCTCGAACCATCGAGGCCGAAATGAGGATCTTCGAGCTGGAGAGCGGCATGAAACCCAGGGTCTACAACATCGCTAGGCTCCTCTCCCTGATCTTGCACAGCAGCAGGTTCGCGCCGTACATCGTGGAGGCGATCGTGGGGGGAGTGGACGAGGAGGGCCCCCACATCTACGTTCTCGACCCGCTAGGGGCCGCAATAGAGGACGACTACGCCGCCGTAGGCACGGGAGCGCAGCTCGCGATAAGTATTGTTGAAAGCGAATACAGAAACGGTCTGGCACTCGAGGAGGCGCGCAGCTTAGCTCTTAAAGCCGTTAAAGCCGCATTCAGCAGGGACGCCACCAGCGGAGACGGGGTCGACCTACTCTTGATCAGCAACAACGGCGTTAGGGAAGAGTTCGTCCCAGTGCAATAGCTCCAGCATTTTCTTAGCCTCCTCCACTGAGCCAGCCCACGTTTGCACGATAACCCTCGCTCTGGGAAAGGCCCTTACGAAGCCTTCCACGCGCCAAGGCGGCATCGAGAGGATCAGCCCCTTACCGGCCTCCAGAACCTTCCTGTACAAGTCGTACCATTTAGGCGAGCCGCAGTCGTGGCCTGAGAGCTCCTCCTGCGCGCCGGGGACCCACTGGATAGCGGCGAAATCCAGCTTCAGCAGGTGGGGGAGGTGGGGTATCTGGCCGGGCCCATCCCAGTGGTAGACCGGGTGGTCGAGCCGCTCGCACTGCTCGCGCAGGTGCGGCACTACGAACTCCTCGAACCTCTGGGGCGATAGGGTGAACGCGATGTCGCACTGAAGCGGGTACCACCTTCGGGGTGACCAAAGCCCCATCCACGCTGACGTACCGTCGTGACCGCCCTCCACCATCACCCGGTAGAGCCTGTCGTAGCACTCGTGCCAGAGCTCGGTCACGTTCCAAATCGCAGACTTCAGCCCCTCCGGGTCTCGCACCATATCTTTGAGTACTTCGACGGTGCCGCGCAGCGCCGCGATCACGTCGAGTACGCCGCCGATGTCGGTCATGCCGACAACGAACTTGCCGCGGTGCAGCGAGATCGCGACTCTCGTGGCGTTCTCAACTCTGCGCCACCAGATGTTGCCCAAGTCGAGCTCAGCCTCCGCGATCTCCCTCAAGCTCAGGGGGCCCTTGCCTCGCTGATTGCCGAACCACATGGTTTGACCCGTGAACACTGGTTCGGCGCCTAAGAACGCCGAGAGGATGCCGGGACCGAAATTGACCCAGAGATTGGGGTAGGCGAGACCCCCGAAAAACATCTGGTTGCACCACTCCTCGAACTTGCGGACGGCGAGCTCCGGCTGATCCGGGTACCGGCAGAAGTCCCATCCATCGTATGGAACGGGAACGCCCTTAGGCGCCACGACCTGCAGGAGGGGCTGCTTCACTTCGCCCTCCCACCACGCGGCGAAAAGCTCGCGCGCCTTGCCCCAATCGCTTTTGTAGAGAAGCACGCGCGCAAAGCTCGGTCCAAGGTAATAAGCACTTCCCTGAGCTAGCGCGTGATGGAGATCTCTTTGAGCTCCTCCAGGTACTTGAGCCCTGGGCCCTCCCTGAAGTACTTGTACGCTGGCTCTAAGAGCCTTGCGAGCTCTTCAGCGACCGCCATTTTCAGGTCTAGCGGGTGGATCTCCCCCCTCGCGTACGCCTCCTCAAGCTCTTTATACGTGCTGAAGGCGTGCCTGGCGCCAGTCTTCCTGTTAACGATCTCGAAAGCCTCTTCTCTATCCCTAAATATTAGGTATCTCGCCAATTCGAGGACGGGGTTGAACTCTGCGCTTCTTGGAGGGCAGAAGGCGCTCCTGATCTTCGCCTCTATCTCCTCCGGAGAATCGTGGATGAATATGGCGCCCTGAGGTTTGGATTTCGACATCTTAGCTTCTATAAGCGCATCTTCCAAAGCTTCCCGCTCGCCCCCAGCCTTGGCCTTGACTAACGCTTCGTGCGTTTTCTCGTCGATGTTCATCCCGGTGAGCAGGTGGTGGTGCACGGCCACCGGCTTGTAGCCTCCGACCCTCTC
>JAPWTS010000111.1 GCA_028275925.1 Thermofilales archaeon | reverse complement strand
CGCGGACCGAAGGAGCCCCCCCTGCGCTCTTCGAACTCCAACCTCGGCCTATGAAAAGGTTTCACAAAAAGGTAATGCCTCTGCTCGGTTCTTAGCTCCTCCAGTATCCTTTCACATATTATCTTCACGGGATCTATCTTAATTCTCTCGTAAATATCTTTAAACGATTCGAAAGGCTTTTTCTTTCGCTCCTCCAGTATCTTCCAGAGGAGCCTCTTCCCGATGCCCGGTAAAAGTTCGAGGGAGTGCATACGCGTTGTCAGAGGCTCCGCCTTGTTGAAGAACTCCACGAACTCGCGCTCGCGCTGCAGCACTATCTGCCTTATGATCTCGGGGAGCTCGGCTTTCGCGCTCGCGGTCAACTCATCGTACGTCAAACGCCTAGTGACGCGCAGCAGCTGGCTCTCCAGGTCGCGCCCCAACGGTACGCGGTCTCCCACCTTAAGCTCCAAGCCTGGGATAGGTGCCAACTCTAGCAGCATGAAGAATTTTTCTCCGATAGCTTGGGCAACGGGCCCCCTGCTTGCCTCTCTCCGACCGTGCCCTAAACCGAAGGGTAGGTAGTCTAGGATGTACGCGTACTCCTCGTACACTTTTTGCCTCTTGTCAAAAAAATGCGACATTTTACTCGACCTCCCTCTTTTTATATTTAATGACGGCGGAGAGGATACTTTTGATATCATCCGCTGTAAACGTCCTAGATAGGGGGGCGAGGATGGTCCTGAGCTCCGCCTCCGACTCCGGCGCTATGTTGACTATCTGGACAGCCACCTCCAAAGGCAGCCCCATGCCCTCCAGCTCGCTAAGCAACCTCTCCGCGTCTTCGGCGGAGAATTTGCTAAACTTCTTCGCGTACTCGAGCGTGATGATCTCTACGCTGCTGAGCTCCCTCTTTTTAGATTCCTCCTCGAGCACCTTAGC
Organism: Thermofilales archaeon; assembly: GCA_028275925.1. Taxonomy (GTDB): domain Archaea; phylum Thermoproteota; class Thermoprotei; order Thermofilales; family Thermofilaceae; genus JANXEW01. The sequence goes on along the minus strand of JAPWTS010000111.1, from coordinate 2,996 downwards.
TACGATTGGCAGCGGCACCAACTTCTCGTTTAGCACCTTCAGAGGCAAGTGTACCGCCAGGTTAGTGTGGAAAACACAGCTAATATATATTACTTCAGGTCAGCGGAGCGGGAGCGGGGCCAGCAAGTGGTCTAGCAAGCACCCGACCGTGACGTGGAGCGCGTAGCCTAGGGCCAGCATCGTCACGAACGGTACGTGCGGCGAAACCCACACCCGATCCGCGGGCGGGAGCGCGGCGGGCGTTTCGTCTCCAACTCCCACCTTGAAGACCAGGCGCCGCTTCCCCCCTTCGATGCGCTCGGCCAGCGAGTAGAAGCTTTTCCTTTTCAGGTACTCCTGCACTGGGACGTATCTGAGCGTGAAGAGCGCTAAGGCTCTGAGAGGCGCGCTCGCTTCAACGCCCTCGAACACGCGCTCCCCCTTAGCCAGGCGGCTCACGTTTTCCGCGAACAGGAGGACTGGGTAAGCACTCGACATCAGCAGGGCGTTGATTAAAGTGGAGAGAGAGGGTATCAGGGAGAGCGCGCCCTCACGGGGGAGCGCGACCAGACCTATACACGCTAACGCGAGGAAGTCAGCCCACCCCCACGCGCCGAACGCGGAGAGCGCGAAGCCCGCGGCGAAGGCTAGGTACGCGGATAGCGCGTAAGCGACGAGCGCCCCTTTCTCCAGCTCGATGAGCTTCGAAGCGATGAAAGGCGCCGACGCAGCGCATAGTACCACCCACACGGCGTCGTCTACTTCGCGCGTCCTGAAGTCGGAGTAAGCCGCGTAGCCCAGCACCGCCAAAGGCACCAGAGTTCCGATAGTGTCCAGCACGGGCGTTGGACAAGGGTTCGACTTATAGCGCTTGCGCGCGCGTGGTGCGGCTCGATGTCGAGGAGCGCGAAAACGCTAAAACTCTCCGGCTAGCTGCGAGCGCGTGGGCGAGGAGGAGGTCCGGGGTTTAGCCCTGCTTTACGCGCTCGAGAACGCTGTAAAGCACGGCGGGAGGGCCCTGCCGCAGCCTGTTCTCTCGAAACTGCTCGGCTCGAAACCCGAGCTGCGACCGCGCGCTAGGGAGCTGCTGGCTTTGGTCGAAAAGGTGGTGGAGGAGGTTAACAGGATGAGCCCCGAGGAGCAGCGGGCGAGCCTCGAGCTGCTAGCGGGCGGGGGGCTCCCGACTAGGAAGGCGGAGGAGAGGCGCCCCGAGCTCCCGCCGCTGCCCCGCGCCGAGGCCGGGCGCGTTGTAACGCGCTTCGCGCCAAACCCGGATTTCGTCCTCCACCTCGGGAGCGCGCGACCGGCTGTGCTGAGCTACGAGTACGCCAAAATGTACAACGGCCGCTTCATACTGAGGTTCGAGGACACGGACCCCAAGACCAAGTCTCCGATGCGGGAGGCCTACGACCTCGTACGCGAGGATTTGCGTTGGCTCGGTCTGAAGTGGGACGAAGAGTACATACAGTCACTGCGCATGGAGGTTTATTACGAACACGCGAGGCGGTTGATAGAGATCGGAGGAGCTTACGTGTGCACGTGCAGCAGAGAGGAGATTAGCAGGAACAGGGCGGCCGGCGTGAGGTGCGCCTGCGCTTCGCGCCCGGTGGAGCAGCAGCTGGAGCTCTGGGAGCGCATGCTCGCGGGCGACTTCGGCGAAGGGGAGGCGGTGCTGCGAGTGAAAACGGACATCAGGCACCCGAACCCCTCGGTAAGAGATTGGATAGCTTTTAGGGTGATAGACACCGAGCGCTACCCGCACCCGCTCGTCGGAAGCAAGTACGTGGTATGGCCCACCTACAACTTCGCGTGCGCGATCGACGACCACCTCATGGGCGTAACGCACATCCTGAGGGGCGCCGAGCACGAGATCAACACCATAAAGCAAAAGTACGTTTACGATCATTTCGGTTGGGAGTACCCGGTCGCGATACACTTCGGCAGGCTGGGGATTGAGGGCGCGATACTCAGCAAGTCGAAGATTCGGGAGGGCATCAGAGCCGGGCTCTTCACGGGGTTCGACGACATCAGGCTGGCGACGCTGCGAGCTTTGAGGCGAAGGGGCATCCTACCAGAGGCGATCAGGGATCTGATGCTCCACGTGGGAATAAGACCGTCGACCGCTCGGATAAGCCTCGAGAACTTGTACGCGTTGAACCGCAAGTACCTAGAGGTTAGAGCTAACAGGTACATGTTCGTGCCCGACCCCGTCAAGCTCAAGCTCCGCGCGGAGGGGGGCACGCTGGTCGCGAGGATACCCCGCCACCCCAGCTACCCCGAGAGGGGGGTGCGCGAGCTCAGGCTCGATTGCAGCTCAGGCTCTTGCGAAGTTTACGTGCCCGGCGACGACGTGGCCAAAGCCCAGCCCGGCTCGGAGCTCAGGCTCCTCGGGCTGGCCAACATCAGGCTTCTCGATGCCTCGACGGCCGAGGTGGTCAACTTGGACGTGGACTACGCGAAGTCGAGGAAGCTGCCAATCATACAGTGGGCGCCCGCTGACACGGCCGTGCAAGCGCGCGTGCTCGCGGACAGGGAGGGCTCGCTCGTAGAAGTAAGAGGGGTGGCCGAACCCGGTGCGATGGAGCTCGCGGAGGGCGAACACGCGCAGTTCTACCGCTTCGGCTTCGTAGTTCTGGAGGATAAACGCGAGATGCGGTTCGTCTACACCCATCCGTGAGCTGGGCGTCAGCCTTCCTTCAAATTCCAAGGTTTGCCCTCTTCCACCACCTCCTTTGGCAGCCTATCCCTGTACTTCGTCAGGAAGCCGAGGTCCTCCTCCTTCTTCCGCATCTCGTCCGGGAGGAGGATGGGTATCTCGTCGATTATGGGGTACCACCTGCCGCACTGCGGGCACCGCAAAACGCCTTCCGCCACCTCGTACTTAATGCACTCATCGCATCCGGGGTCGCCCTGCAGCTCTTCAACGCGCTTCCCCCTAAACGCGCAGTAGAGCTCGCACGCCGGCTTCTTCTTGTACGCAACTGTTCTCTCCGGGTACTTTCTGACCTCTAAAACGT
>JAPWTS010000012.1 GCA_028275925.1 Thermofilales archaeon | reverse complement strand
AGCGGATACATCTTTCCTGGTGGACTGGGCCAGGTACAGCGGGCGGGATCTGCTGCTGGAGCTCTTCGAGGTCGTCCACGTTCCCGAGTCCGTCCTGCGCGAGCTGAAGCTGCCTCCCGCGATCGACTGGGTCGCCGAGCGCCTGGCCAGCGGGGCTTTCGCGCTGTTCACGGAGACGCCCGAGATCGAGGGTGAAGCTAGGCGGCTCATGGCGCTGAGCAGGGGGAGGCCCCTCAAGAGGGTGGACTACCCGGAGGCGGTCTGCCTCGCGGCGGGGCTCCGGTTCGGCTACACGGTCCTCACCGAGAATAGCGGTGCGTACTTCGCCCCGAGGGTCCTGGGGCTCAACGTGACCGTGTGGAGGGCGTTCGAGGTGATCGTGGAAGCTTGGAGGCGCGGCCTCGTGGGGGACTTGGTGGGGGAGCTGAGGAGGTACGAGGAGGAGGCGCTCCACTTATTTAGGAGGAGGGATTGGGAGTACGCGTGGAGGTTGACGAGATCCTAGAGTGGGAGGAGGAGGCGCGAAGGCTTAGGCGGGAGCGGGCCGACTGGGAGTTCATCGAGAAGCTCCCGCCCAAGCTGAAGGCGGCCCTCAAGTACTACGTAGAGACGGGGGACTTCAGGGTGGCGCAGCAGATAGCGGGCCTCGACTTCGAGGACTTCAGGGAGCTCCTCAGGAGAGCGAAGGTACCCGTCGTCCTGTAAGACCCTGCGCACACGGTTTAAGCGCACAGCTACGCGTGTGTTCAGCGCGCTTCGCTGTTAGCGCAACGGAGTTGGCTCTGACTGTACAGCATGGTCTAACCCTTGTGAGGTTATCACCGCGCTGCACGCGCTTTAAGAATCTTGAAGGACAACTACTCTAAGAGCTGTTCGACCTCCAACCTCACTTTTTCGAGCTCGTCGAGGAGCTGCTCGCTGGGGCTCCAGTAGCCGCGCTTGTGGGCTTCGTAGAGCACCTCCACGATCCTATGGAGAGCCCACGGGTTGTGCCTCCTCATCTCTTCTCTAACTTCGCGGTTCAGCACGTATGTTCTCGCGACCTCCTCCCACACGTACTCGCTCACGGCCTTCGTCAGAGCCGCGTGACCGAGCAGGTACTCCACCCTCTTCATGACCTCTCTGGCCCCATCGTAGCCGTGGCTCAGCATGCCTCTTACCCACTTGGGGTTGAGCAGCCTCGCGCGGGCCCAAAGGTCCACAGCATCCTCCACGCTCCTCGCCTTGTCCACCTCCCCCGTCGTGTCCACCCACACTGTCTCCACCCTCCTCCCCGTCACCAGCTCGATTGCGCTCCTCAACCCGCCCAGGAACTCGTAGTAGTGGTCGAGGTCCCCCACGTCGTACTCTGCGGTGCTCTTGATCTGGGCTACCAGCTCGACCGTTTTAAGCAGCTCTGGGAGCAAGCGCCCCGCCTCGGCGGCGTGGAGCCTGTCCGTGTACGCGTAGCCCATATCCTCGAGGTAAGCTCTCGCGAGCTCCTCCTCGGCAGACCAGCTCGACGACTCCACGAGCTCGGGTAACCTAGTCCCGTAGGTCCCCGGCCTCGGCCCGAAGATCCTCGCCAGCGCGATCTCCTCGCCGACCCTCTCCCTGTGCGCGAGGTGGTGCTTCCTCACGTAGTTCATCTCGGGGGGCTCGTCGAGCCGGGCGACGAGCTTCACAGCCTCGCTCAGCAACGACACGAGGTTGGGGAACATGTCCCTGAAGAAGCCGCAGATCGTCACGACGACGTCTATCCGCGGCCTCCCTAGCTGCTCTAGGGGTATAACCTCTAGCCTCGGGTACCAGGGCCCCTTATCCCTCACGAGCTTGACGCCTAAGAGCTGCAGCACGGCTCCCACGGTCTCGCCCCTGGTCTGAGCGGTCTCGAACCCCCACAGGACGAAGCTAAGCGTCTCGGGGTACCTGCCGTGCTTTTCCTTGAACGCCCTAACTAGCTCCTCCGCTATCCTAGCACCCTTAGCGTACGCGGCTTTGCTCGGGATGAGCCTCGGGTCGAAAGCGTAGCCGTGTGACCCCGTCGGGAAGACCTCGGGGGTCCTGATGGGGTCTCCCGCGACCCTAGGCTCCACGTAGACCCCGCTGAGAGCCTTGAGGAGCGAGCCTAGCTCGTCGCTCCCTCTGATCCTCCCGCACAGCTCGCGTGCGTATTCCAGGGTTTCCTCGGCTTCTCTCCTCAGCCTCTTGAAGAACCTCCCAGCGACCTCCGCGGGCTCCCTACCGGCTACTACGAGGCTCAAAATCTCCCTGCTCGCTCTCTCGGCGTTCTCGAGCAGCTCGTACCCCTTTACGCCGTTGAAGGTCCCCCCGGGGTTGGAGAGCAGCTCGTCGTAGCTCAAGCCTTGCTCCTCGACTACTAGCCTTGGCAGGGCTTTGACCTCGCCGTCCCTCTTCAAGACGAAGAAGAGGTAATCCAGGATTTCCTCGTCGCTCCACCTTCTGCCAAGCACGTGGAGCCCCTTCGGTATCGCACTCTTTTTGATCTCGTAGAGGTAGCTGTGCAGCTCCTCCAGGTCGTCGCAGCGCAGGCTCAGCTTAGCGCACTTTTCCCTAATCAGCGATACCAGGGCTTTCCTCCTCTCCTCATCGCGCTCCTCGCTGAGCTCGTGGAGCAGCTGTTCAAGCTCGCTGTACTCCCCGTAGAGCTCGGCGTTCGTGAAGGGCGGGGTCCCGTGCGTAATGACGTACGCGTAGCTCCTCCTCTTGGCTATCGTCATCTCCGAGGGGTTGGTGACGTGGTAGACGTAGACGTGCGGGAGATCCCCTATGAGCGCATCCGGCCAGCACACCTCGGAGAGGGCAACCTCCTTCCCGGGCAGCAGCTCCAGCGTCCCGTGCGTGCCCAGGTGGATCACGACGTCGGCCTTGAACACGTCCCGGAGCCAGTGGTAGAAGGCGATGTACTGGTGGTGGGGGGGCAGGTCCTTCGAGTGGTAGAGCTTCTTCGGATCCTCGTGGAAGCCCCTCGCCGGCTGCACTCCGACAAACACGTTGCCCAGCAGGATCCCCGGCACGACGAAGTTGCCCCTTTCATCGACGTTGATGTCCCCGGGCGGCGGTCCCCAGACCCTTTCGACGTCCCTTCGGAGCTCCTCGGGAAGGGTTTCATAGCGCTTGAGGTAGTCGGCTAGCGGGAGCTTGGGGGCGCTCTCGCTGTAGAGCGACCACTGGGGGGAGTTCACGAGCAAGCCCTTGACCAGCTTCACCAGCTCGTCCTTCGGCACGGGCTTCGTGCGGTAGCCAGCCTCGGCGAGCGCCTTCAGCAGGACCGAAAGGCTCTCGAAGACGTCCAAGTACGCGGCGCTGCCAACGTTACCCTCCCCCGGAGGGTAGTTGTAGATGACGATGGCGACCCTCTTGGCGTCGTTGGGCTTGTACCGCAGCTGGATCCACCTGGCTATCCTAGCGGCTTTTTTCCTCACCCTCTCGCCGAGCACCACGATGTCCGCGCTCTCCGTGTCGTCAACAGTCGCTGAGATTATCGGCTCTATGGCGCCGTCGAGCTCGGGCAGAGCCACCGCTGTGAGGACCTCTATCGGGAGGAGGCCTCTGGGGTCCTTCCTCCAGTCGGTGTACCTCCTCATGTAGGCGATGAGCCCGTTGAAGAGGAGGTAGCCCAATCCGAGGAACAGCCTCCTGGTAGGCTCTACGTCGCCCCCGTACGGGCCCCCGTTGATGGTGAACCACTGGAGGTTTACAACAGCGTCCACGATCGGCCTATCCTCGACTACTGTGAACTTCCTCAAAGTTCTCAGCTGCTCCAGTATGCTCTCGGCGGAGCCGCCGACTACGAAGAGCGCTTCCACGCCGAGCCTCTCGAGCTCGCGGGCGAGCGCCTCCGCCACGGGGAGGCACTGCTCGAAGTGCATGCCGCCGTAGAGGAAGATCGCCACGGCGGGTCTCCCGGGAACTACCACCTCGCTGGCGCAGCGGCGCTCGCCGGGCAGGTAGAGGCAGTTGTCCACCTCAGGCTTAGGCTCCTCGAACCTCACCTTAACGCCGAAGTACTCCGAGAGGATCAGTTTCAGCATGTTCTCCAGGTTGCGCCTGCCCCAGAACGCCCAGTACTTGGTCAGCCAGACCCAGTTCCTGTAGTCCCTCAGGACGCCGACCGGCAGAGCCCTCGAAACCCTCTCGACGGAATTTACGATCCTGAAAACTTTCTCCGCGTCAAGCCTATCAGCGTCGAAGTCAAGGGGCTTCATCCTTCTCGTGAATGCTTCCCCGGTGGCGGCGCCGAGCCTCAGGTGCGCGATCGAAGACGCGCCGCCGACCAACGGCACCACGACCTTCGCCGCAGAGGCTCTCAGCGAGTTCTCGAGGTACCCGGGGATGGCGCCCCTGATGTCCAGCAGCAGGGCGTCCGCCTTGGAGATCCTTGAAGCAACCTCCTCGGGGCTCAGCTTGTCCAAGTCGCCGACGTATATCACGTCGAGGTTAAGCTCGACCTTCAGCCCCTCTCTGATAGAGCTCACGGCCTCGAAGAGCGTGCGCAGCGAGGTTTTCGTGGTCACCAAAACCAGGTTGAGGGGGCTCGATGGCACGCGCGCGGTATGATGAAAACGCATTTATGTCTTACCTTTGGGGGGCGACCGGCTCAGCCTGCTGCGGCTGGTGGTGCGATGAATGCGGGGGGACGAGCGATGAGCTATCGCGGCAAGATCTACTTCCCTTTCTCAGCCATTGTGGGTATGGAGGACGCTAAGCTGGCGCTGCTCGTAAACGCGGTGAACCCGCTGGTCGGGGGCGTCGTCCTAGCGGGCGATAAAGGCACCGGTAAGTCGACCCTCGTGAGGGCGTTCGCCCAGGTGCTGCCCGAGCAACCCGTTGCTAAAGGTTGCCCCTTCAACTGCAACCCCTTCAACCCCCTAGAGATGTGCGATTACCACTACGAGCTGTGGAGAAGAGGGGAGAGCATAGAGCACGAGAACAGGAGAATACGTGTAGTGGACCTCCCGCTGAACGCGACGCCCGATAGGGTTGCGGGTTCGATAGACATCGAGCAAACAATAAAAACGGGGAAGGTCGTCTTCAAGCCGGGGCTCTTGGCAGAAGCTAACAGGCAGATCCTTTACATAGATGAGGTGAACCTGCTCGAGGACTACATTGCGGATTTGATTCTGGATGCCGCCGCGAGCGGCTGGAACGTCGTCGAGCGGGAAGGCGTCTCCTTCAAGCACCCCGCCAGGTTCGTGCTCGTGGGCTCGATGAACCCCGAGGAGGGCATGCTGAGACCTCAAATGCTCGACAGGTTCGGCCTCTACGTGCCGGTGGAGGCCTCTGCGGACCCCGAGGAGAGAGCGGAGATCGTGGAGAGGGTTGAGGAGTTCGCGAGGGACCCTCAGTCCTTTTACGAGAAGTGGGAGCCCTACGAGAGGCAGATCGAGGAAAAGATCGCGAAAGCTAGGGAGATTGTGAACAGGGTGGTTGTCGACAGGGACCTGCTGAGGCTGATAACAGAAACTATCGTTAAGCTGGGCATAAGGACCCACAGGGCTGAGATCGTGACGGTTAGGGCGGCTAAAGCGATAGCGGCCCTAGACGGCAGGACGCGCGTCAGCATGGACGACGTGGTGAAAGCGATGGAGCTTGCTTTAAAGCACAGGCTGGCTTCGAAACCCTTCGAGGAACCCGCTAGGAAACTCGATGAAGCGATCAAGGAGCTTACAGGCGAGAAAACCGGGCAAAATCAGGGCAGGGAGAGAGGTGGCGAAACCGGGAGCGGCGATCCCCAGCCCCAGAGCGCTCTGGGGCTGAGCGGTGGCGGGAGGAGCGATAGGGTCGAGGCCCTCTTAAAGGACTTTCGCGAAGCCCCTGTAGATCTCGAAAAAGAGCCTTTCAGCGGCTTCGAAGCGAGGGGTAAGGTCGCGGGTAGGGGCTCGAGGGGCTTCAGAGCGGTGGCTGTGGCTTCGCTCAGGGGCGTCCCCATAGACGCTGTGCCGCCTGCCGACGGGCGGCTGACCGACGTGGACTTCCCAGCCTCTTTGAGAGCCGCTGTCGCCTTGAATCCGACCTTGCCGATAGCGCTCAAACCCTCGAGCTTAAGGGTTAAGGTTAGGAAGGAGAAGGTGCCCGCGCTTCACGTGCTGCTCCTCGACACTAGCGGGAGCATGCTGATCGGGAAGAAGGTTTCCCTGGCTAAGCGCATCCTCAGAACGGTTCTCGAGGGAGCCTACAGGGGCAGGACCTACGCGTCCCTCGTGGTCTTCAGGGGCGTGGGAGCCGCCACCGTATCGCCCCCCACTAGGAACTTGGAAAGCGTTTACAGGAGCCTGGATAGGTTGCCGGTCGGAGGTTCAACCCCCTTTACCCACGGGTTGTTGGTGGCGTTGAACAATTTCAAAACATTCCGAGAAATATTTAAAAATTCTAAGTTATTTCTCCATATAATTTCTGACGGAAACGCTAACGTTTTCTTAACGAGCAACCCTAAAGAGGAGGTTCTGAAACTAGCAGATTCGTACAAAAAGCTAGGTGTGGAGGTGATCGCCTACCGCATAAAGCCTAGGTCGAACTTCGCGGTCGATTACTTAGGCTTGTTCGCCAGAGCTGCGGGCGGGAAGTGCTATAGCGTGTAGCGGTTGCGTAGCGGCTTCCGCGCGGTTAACGCGCAAGAGCCTAAACGTTTATGCCGGGGCTTCCGCTGGGGGAGACGCTGCGGGTTCGCGCTGCGCGGAGGTTTCAGCGCTTCCCTCCTGCGACGCTGCGCGCGTAAACGACTTTCCCGCTCCTCAAGGCGTCCAGGTAGAACTGGTTGCCAGCCCGCACCGCCCTCTCGAGCTCGTCGAGGGATACGACGGTGATCTCCGCGTCCGCGCCCCCCAAGGGTGCGAGCGAGAACCTCTCCTCGTCGCGCACGGGTCGGTCCACGACGACCAGGATGTCCACGTCGCTGAGCCCCCTGACGAACCGGCCTTTCGCCAGCGAGCCGGCGACGGCGACCGCCACCGGGTCGAGCCTCCCAACGAGCTCGCCGATCAGCTCCTCCAGCGGCCCCTCCAGGTCCTCGGCGCTCGTGCCCCTAAAGATCTCTCTCAACCTCTCTCTTAGCAAGCTCCACCACCTCGGCGGCTGCGGCGAGAGCCTCTTCCGCGTCCCCCCTCGAGTAGTGCTTGCGCGGCGGGAGCTCCGGCCACGCGCTCGGGTACCTCGTGGGGATGTAGTGCCCGTCGAGCCTCCTCGCCCGCTCGGCGAGCCCCTAGGGCAGCTCCACCGCCCCGCCCAGCTCCTGCGCGGCGCGGCACGCTCCCAGGCTTCCGGCAGCCACCCGGCTCGCGCGAGCTCGGTCGAAAAACTCTATGCGCTTAAGGCGCTCCTGCCGGCCGCTTCCGCGCGCTAGTCGATGTACCTCTGGCAGTTGTAGCAGTACCAGCGCTGGTACTGGGGTATCCAGGTGGCGGGCTTACCGCAGTAGGGGCAGATCTTCTGCTCAACCCTCCGGAAGATGGAGAAGCGGGGTCTCTCCGCTTGCGGCGCCGGCGCTGCTGGTGCTGCAGCCGGCGCTGCTGCGGGCGGCGTCAGCAGCTCCTCGGGAACCTTGTACTCGGGTTTCAGGAGGACGATGTCCCTAGCGGCGGCCACCTGGCTCCAGGGGATCTCGATCTCCCTACCCGACGGCGTCCTCACGATGAGGGAGGGCGTCACGTCGCCGACCTTGAACCCGAAGTCCACGACCTCGCCGACGCGGCGGGCGTCCTGCGAGTACACCTGCTTGCCCCTGAGATCGGAGAGCTTAACGCTCATCCCCCATCGCCGGTTGAGGGGCGCGGGAATTAATATTGTTTACTGCGAGGGGAACCTCTGGAGCGCGGCGTGGGCCATCGCAGCCAGCAAAACCGCTAGAGCCGCTGACGCGATGAGGCCGCCGACGCCGAGCAGCAGAGCCCCCACCATCAGGAGCGCGAGCACGGCGGTCACCGAGTGCGCGAACCAGGCGAAGGGGCCCGAGGCTTGGCCGAGCTGCGGGAGGAGGCTGAGCAGCCCGCCGACCGCCTGCGCTGCGCTGAAGCCGGAGTACGCTAAGCCGGCCGAGAAGACGAGCGCGGCGACCGGTACAACCCAGTCCGCTAGGCTGAGGGCGGCGCTCCTGGGGAGCAGGGCCGCCACCACCGAGAAGGCTGCGAGCAGGAGCAGGGCGGCGGTCTCCAAGCGGAGCTCGGAGGCGAGCGGGCCCATCGCCGGAGGCAGGGAGATCCCGAAGAGCGAGGCGGGGGAGAGGGTGAGGTAGCCCCTCACGAGCTCGTAAAACTGGACGAGGCGGGAGGGGGCTACGACGTACATCAGCACGACCGCCACCACGATGACCGCCGCCCCAACTAGCTGGAGCTCGGGCGACGAGCGGGCGGCCCGGCTGAAGTAGAGCCTGAAGCCGACGAGCAAGGCCACGGCACCGGCGGCGCCCAGGGCCGGGAGCGCCCCCAGGAAGCCCAGCGCGGGGACGGCGGCTAGCTGAGCGGCCAGGGCCGTGCCCAACCCCATCAGCGCTTGGGAGAGCGCGAAGAGCGTGAGGGGCACGGCGGCGGTCCTCAACGCTAAGCCGTACCGCTTAGCCCTCCTCGCCTCGGACAGCACCTCGACTGCGAACATCACGCCCAAAGCCGCCCCCGCGAGCGCCAGAGCGAGGCCCGCGTAGACGCCGGCTGGAAGCTCGACCCGGAACGGGAGGAGCTGGCTGGAAGCCCCGGGGAGAGCGAGCGCGGCAGCCGCGAGAACCAGCATGGACGCCATGAGCAGCGCGTAGCCAACGGCGTAGAGCGCGGCCGAAGCGTAGGCGGCCAACCCAACCCTCTCCAGCAGCCCCTGCTCGCCCACGGGAGGAAGGCTAGAAAGAGAGGGTAAAAGCCTTTGCTCCCGCCGCCCACCAGCGGTTTCGAGGGTGAGCGGTGGTGGAGATAGCGGAAGGACTCGCCCCGCCCTAGCGCGCTTCTCCGAAAAAGAGCACTGCCGCCCTGCGAGTAATTCTTTTATATCAACGGCTTTAAGGTAACCAGCGAGAAGCCCCGAATCCCGCCGGGCGCGGGGTGGGGGGTGCGGTGGGGGAGGGGTTCGGGCCGGGCTGGGCTGGCTTCGCGCTCGGCGGGCGGGAGCGCTTTATGCCTGCTCTCCATCGTTGCGGAATAAGGCGGTAGCGCGGTTACGTGAGCATTAGCGGTTTTACGGGCGGAGAGCCTAAGGGGGATTGAAGCGGCAGCGTAGGACGTGCGCTGGCGCGTTTTACACAATCCCCCTCGCCTTGATAGCGCGCGAGAACCGGGTGCGTGATTGCTTGAGAGGAGGGCGGCTGGATACGCGCGCTGCACCCCCTCTTAATGATTGCTGGGAGGAGATCGTTGCGTGCAAATACTTTTTACTCTGTCCTTGGGTTCGATTTTTACATGGGGAGCGCCGGCGGGGAGGGCTCGAAGAGGCGCTACATCTACAAGTCCACGGCGATGAAGAAGTATGGGTTGACACGCGCGCAGATCGAGGAGGCGATCCGGCTGGGCTTGATCACCGACTACAAGTATGTGCAAAACCCGCACAGCAGCAGCGCCCCGCCCGCGCTCTTGATCGGCGAGGAGGAGCTCGCCGCGAAGCTGGAGGAGATAAAGAAGCTGCCGAGGTACACGGAGGCGGAGCGGGCGAGGCGGAGGCTGTACAGGGCTCGGAAGAAGCAGCTTGACGAGGAGGTGGCCTTCCTCTGCCCCATCTGCAACTGGAAAATCGAGCCGCTCAGGGACTCGCTCACGCGGAAAGCGTTCATGCGCGGCGACGTAACAGCCGAGGAAGCGAAGATCGTAGCGGTGGTCACGCACTTTCGCCACGCCCACACAAGCTACGACCGCGTGCGCAGCGACGCGAGAAAGCTCGCCCGATACCTGAAACCCGAGGAGGGCGAGAGGATGGTTCAAGCCCTCGAGAGGTACTTGAGGTTGAAGAGGAGGAGCAGCCAGCGCGCGAGGGAGGAGAGGGAGTACCTACTCGAGGAGTTCAGGTGGTTGAAGGCGAAAGCCCTGGAAAAAGCGAAGAGGGAGTTCACGGAAATCGCGATTATGAGGGCGAAGGAGGCGGGGCTCCTGCCGCCCGACATGACGTACGAGCGGTACGCCGAAATCGCAGAGAAGGTGTTAGAGAGGGAAGACTACTAAGCGCTCCCCCGCCCTTAATCCGCGTCGCAAAAGCGTTCCGCAAGGGTTAGTTACGGGTTCGCCCTCAACGCAGGGATGCTCGCCGCCGGCGATTTTGCGGGCACGTCGATGAGAAATGCTCAGAGGTTTCTCTGCGCTCGACGCCCCTCGGCGAAACGGCCTTCCCTTAGGACGCGCTTCAGCTTCATGCTACACCGGTTCGTAGGGTAACGCCCCCGCTTGGAGCCTTTGCCTGTGTGATGCTTCGGGTCACGCTGGCAGGCGCCCGCAGAAAATCGCAGCAGTACCCGGTTGGAGCGCAAGCCGGGGCTTCCCTAGATAAAGCTTAAAGGGTTCGCGAGCTTCCGAGAGCTGTGGCCAGCTCGGCGGAGCGCGCCGCCGGAGCCAAGGTTCTGCCGAGCGCGCGCTGGCTGCCCGCCCTCCTCGCGCTGCTCTCCCTACTCGCCCTCCCGGCCTTCGCCCAACCGCTCGGCGAGCCGAAGCTCGTGGCCGAGGGCTTCGCCGAGCGCGTTGCCTACCGCGCGAGGTACGAAACCTTCGTGCCCCGGGGCGGCGCGTTCGAGATCGCGGGCCTCCCCGAGCGGCCCTCGAAGGCCTACCTCCTCTTCGGCCTCGCCAGCAGAGAGCGGCTGAGCGTGGGCGCCGTCTACGTGGGCGGCGAGCGGTTGAGCTTCAACGCGGCCTCGATCTGGATAAAGGGCGAGTACCACCCGTACTTCGCGGTCGTCTGGCTGGAGGTCCCGCCGCAGCTCGCGGCGGCCCCCGCCGTGAAGGTGACCCTGAGCGCTAAGGGGGATGCCTCTTACTACTACGTTGAGGGGGTTCTGCTGCTGGGGGTGTACGGCGAGGGCCCACTCTACTACCGGCTGTACGCCGGCCCGTACGCCGTCTACCTGAACGAGAGCACGCTGGCGCTGAGCACAGGGCTCGGCGGCCCGGCCACCATCAGCTTCCTCGCCGGCTTTTCCGGCGACACCTACGCGAAGATCGCGCTCGCGCGGGGCAAGCTCAGCGTGAACGCGACCTCCATGTACTTCCTCGTGGCGAGCGGCTCCCTCACGGGGGAGCTGGTCGAGCTGAAGCTCCGCAGCGAAACTCTCTACACCGCGCTGAAGCTCTGCTTCGCTCTCGTCACCGCCCGCGCGATGGCCAGGCTCGACGTGAACGTGCTCGGCGTGCCGAGTGGGTACACGCGCCTCGTGAAAGTCAGGGTCGGCGGCGTCGAGGCGGGGTTGAGCGGGGAGGGGCGGGCCACGTTCTACCTGCCGGAGCCGGGCACCTACAAGGTCGAGCTGCTGGTTGGAAGCGCCACGTGGTGGACCGGCTCGGCGAGCGCGCCGGGAACCCTCCAGCTGACCGTGCCCTTCGAGCGGTGCACGCTGAGGGCGAGGACGGCGAGCGGCTCCCCCGCCCCCTTCCAGCTCCTGATCGGCGGCGTGCCCGCCCTATCGTGCGGCAGCGGCGAGTGCGAAGCCTACTGCCTCCCCAAGCTGACGAAGCTCGTGTACGCCGGCGGGCTCCCGCCCTTCCTGAAGCTCGTGAGGTTGGACGCGAGCGCCGTGCTGGACTACGAGAGCGGGAGGAGCGACTACACGTTCCCCTCAGCCTCGGTGGCGGTGGTGTACGTCGACGCGCTCGGGAGGCCGCTCGCGCGGTTCAGCGGCGAAGCCCCGCCCGGCGAGTACGAGGCGCTCCCCATCAGCCCGCCGGGGGGCGGCTGGATAGCGTACGCGCCGCTCCGCTTCGCGGCGCGCGCCGGGGAGCGGTTGACGCTGACCGCAACCCCCTACTCGAAGCACGCCGCTGACTTCGGCTTAAGGTACCAGCGGGGGCTGCACCTCGCCGCTGCTTTGATCGCGATGATGTCGGCCGCGATCGCGGCCGCTGCCGCGCCCCGGGGGCTTAGGGGGCGGGTGAGAGCCGCTGTCGCCGCCGGTTGCGGGGGTGGGGCGCTCGCCCTCGCCTCCCACATCCTCGTGCCGGTCCACTTCATCGACCCCTACCCGCTGCTCCCCCTCATGGTGCCCCTCGGCTTGCTGCTCGCCGCAGCCTCCGTGGTGGCCCTCGAGGCGGCTGCGAGCGTCCCCTACGGTAAACCCTCCCGCTCGGCTCTCGCGGCCGAGCTGCTCGGCTTAGGGGTTGCCGCCTACCTGCTCCTCCGCTTCGCCGGCCTCGCGTGGGCTCCGCCGGGCGCCGAGTTCGACCTACCCTACGCCGGCTTCGCGGCCACACCCTCAAGGGTCTACGCGCTCTCGGCGCTCCTCTCGCTCGCCCTCCTCCTCCTGTCGCCGGCCGGCCGCTGGAGGGTCGCGAAGCTCGTGGAACCGCGGGTGCAGGGAAGCTGGCGACAGCCAAGCTGGCTCGAAAGCGGGTTGGAGGAGTGGACAGGTGAGGGAAGAGAAAGGGGGAGGATGATTATCAAGAACACGCGGCTCACCGCGAAGGCTATCGCTTGCCTAATCCTTTCGTGCCTCCCCCTGGCTTTCGGCCTATGGGGGGCTCAAGCTGGGCCCGCGCAGAGCTCCTTGCCGGAGTGGGATTTCCTCGCCTGGTGGTACATCCTAACCGCCGCGCTCCTGTGGTGGGTCTTGTGGCTCCCGCGCGCGGTACCCACAACGCAGGCTTACAGGGCGCTCAGCTTCTGGTGCCCCCGCTGCTTCAAGAAGGTGGGGCCCCACCGGAACAGCGGGGAGGTCCTCTGGAACCTCGCTAGGGGCGCGGAGACGGTGGAGGACGCTTTCAGAAGCGTCTCCATCGCCCACTACAGGCACCAGCACACGGACTACGAGAAGAGGCTCCGGCTGGAACTGATGGAGCTCACGCGCGAGGAGAGGGACGAAGCCTACGCCATGATCCGGGAAGAGTGCGAGAGGCTGGCCGTCGAGCTGGCGGTTAGAGACGGCGTCGTGAAGAGGGGGTCTCAGGGTCTCGAGGTCCCGCTCCCGCCGGGTAAGGTCGCTCGGCTCAGCCGGGAGCTGGCGCTAGAGGTCGAGCTCGGGCGGGCTGAGAGAGTCAGGAAGCTCTTGGAGATGGGCGCGAACCCCAACGCGCCGATTCGGCCCAGCTGGCGCGTGCCGACGAGGAAGGGCGCTCGGCGCAGCGAGCTAGAGGGGAGGGTGGAGGGGGCGGCGCACGGGAACGAGAGCCTCCTGCTGCTCCTCAGCGAGCTAGAGAGAAAATTGGAGGTGATGGCGCGCGGGGACGAGAGACCCCTGCTCTTCCTCGCGGTCGAGAAGGGGTTCGCGGAGGTCGCCAAGCTCCTCCTCGAGTACGGGGCGGACGCGAACGCCGCGGACGAGGAGGGGCGGACGCCCTTGCACGTCGCAGCCGAGAGGGGGTACGCGGAAATCGCCAAAATCCTCCTCGACCACGGAGCCGACGTCAACGCGAGAGACCTTCGGGGGAACACGCCGCTGCACTACGCGGCCCTAAAGGGCGACGTCGAGCTGGTGCGGCTGCTGCTGGAGCGCGGCGCCGATCCCTTCGCCCTAAACACGGTGGGAGAAGCGCCAGCCGACCTCGCCGCGGAGAAGGGGCACGCGCAGGCGGCGCAGCTGATCAAGAGCTGGCGGCGCGCGAAAGAGAGAGGCTGGGTCCCGGAGCGGGAAACCGCAGAGGCGGTGTCGGTCGCGAGCTTGGAGGAGGAGCTTTTCGAGGCTGTCCGCCGCGGCGACGCCAGCAGGGTTGAGGGGTTGCTGGAGAAGGGTGCCGATCCCAACTGCAGAGGCGAAAACGGCTTGACGCCTCTCCACATCGCCGCGAAGTTAGGCCGCGTAGAAATTATCAGGCGGCTAGTCACGAAGGGTGCGGATCCGAACGCGCGAGGTCGGAACTCGGCTACGCCGCTGCACTTAGCCGCCGAGTCCGGTCAAGAGGAGGCTGCGAGGTTCTTGGTGGAGCTAGGAGCCGACGTGAACGCCAGGGACGAGAGCGGCCGAACCCCGCTCCACTACGCCGCAATGGCTGGGCACTCCAAAATGGCAATGCTCCTCCTCGAGCGGGGCGCGGACGCCAACGCGCGCGAGTGGGCGCAAGGGGATACGCCGCTTCACGCGGCTGTTGCAGCTGGGCACGTGGACGTGGCAAGGCTCCTGCTGGAGAGGGGTGCGGACCCCAACGCGAGGAACGCGGATGGCTTCACGCCCCTGCACTACGCAGTCTCTACGGGCGGCATGGAGGCGATTGTGCTTCTCGCCAGCTGGGGCGCCGGCATGTACGTTAGGGACGCGCGGGGGCGTACCCCGCTGCACCTAGCGGTCGAGCTTAACCGCGCGGGCGTAGTCACTTTGCTGTTGGAGAAGGGAGCGAACCCGAATGCAGCCGACGAGAACGGCCGCACACCCCTGCATTACGCGGCCGAGAAAGGGCATCTGAGGGCCGCGAAAATCCTTCTGGAAAATGGCGCTAATCCTTTCATAAAGGACAAGTACAACAAGACACCAGCCGAGGTGGCGAGGGAGAGAGGGTACAGGGAGCTCGCGGAGCTCGTAGCAGAGAGGGCGCAGCCGGCAGTGCGAGTGGACGAGAGCGGCAAAGGACTTATCGAAGCTGTGCGCTCAGGCGACGCGGAAAAAGTGAAAGAGCTACTAGAGCGCGGAGCTGATCCAAACCTCAGAGATTGTTACGGGATGAACCCGCTGCACTGGGCGGCTCTCGTGGGGCGCGCGGATATCGCTCGGCTGCTCGTCATGAGCGGGGCGGACGTTAACGCGGCGAACATCGGCGGTTTCACCCCCCTGCACGTGGCAGCCGAAGCAGGGTGCCTCGACGTGGCGGCGCTGCTGATCGAGAGCGGCGCTCGCGTGGACGCTAGGAACCTGGCGGGAGCCACCCCGCTCCACGTAGCCGTCGCGAGCGGGCTCGAGCGGATGGTGGAGCTCCTGCTTACGCGGGGGGCCGACGCAAACGCGAGGGACGAGGCTGGGCGCACACCGCTGCACTTGGCCGCCCAATCCTGCCGCGCCGATATCGCGGAGCTCCTGCTGAAGCACGGCGCTGACCCGAACGCGGTCGACAGCGAGGGGGAGACGCCGGCGGAGAAGGCGGAGAAGAATGACTGCAAGCGGGTGGCCGACCTCATTAGGGGTTGGCGGAGAGGCTAGGAAGGGCTCGAGCGCGGCTCCTCCAAGCGCGCTAGCGCAGCTCGAAGCGCAGCTTCCGCGGAGAGCCTGTTCTGCGTACCCACCAACACTCTCCCGGCTTAAGGGGCGTGTCGGGTATCGGGGCTTTAAGCGCTCGACGTACCTCCCGGTCACAGTCGAAGAGCAACAGCTCGCAGTTGCTCAATATGTCGGGGGGCGGGAGCGTGTCTGAAGTGAACACGATACGATTGCGAGAGCCCGCGTAATTGAAGAGCCTTCGGAAGAAGAACCAATCATCGTTCAGCCACTTCTTCTCAATAACGATTATCCTCCCTAGCATCCTCGGCAGTAGGACGGCGAGCATCGCGAGGAACTTCTGTACCGCTTCACGCTCGTGAATCGATGGTATCTTGGAAAGTAAGTAGACTCCATCCTCAAGCACAGCCTCCTCTTCGTTGTAAAGCACCTCCGGCTCTATATAGCGCCACGCCAATTCCAGCAGAGAGCTCGCGGTTAGAGCCGCTAAAGAGTAGGGTGCAAGCTTCCTCAGCTCTGTGGCTGCTCCTATGAGAGACGTATTCTGATTTAGTGCTCGAGTGAGCCAGCCGGCGATTGCGTGGTCGAGCTCTGAAAACCTCCCTACGGTAGCTATCAGCGCGTTTGATAGCAGATGATGTAAGAAAGGTACGGGGAAAGGAGGAGCGTGAATCGGCAGCGGCATATCGGTGTATTCCTCTTCCCAGTCCAAAACTATTATAGGATGAAAGTATTTGCGCAGCACGCGAGATAGCAAAACATGAACTACACCTGTCTTCCCAGTCCCGCTGCGTCCCACCAACGCGAGGTGGGGGGCTAGGCTTGTATTAAGCTTCAACCACTCTTCGACGAAAACCGCCATGCCCTCGCGGTATTCTACTCATCATGCTTTTTTATGTTTCACGCCCGAGCAGCTACGCGAAGGTGTCTCCAGCCGTTTAGCCTCTGCTAAACCGCAAACCCCCCTGCGCGGCGCCTGCCTCGGCTGGGTCGGTGGGCGGGCTGGGCTTGCAGCCGCGCGGCTCGTCGAAGCGTTTTAAAGCGGCGGTCCGCTGGCGTTGCGGGGTGGGCGTGCTTTCGAGCGAGGAGAAGAAGAGGTTCCTTAGGGCGCTCAGCGAGGACGAGGAGTTCCGCTACGCGGTAGCGGGCTTGCTGGGCCTAGGCGCGGTGCTCGACGAGCTGAGGAAGCTGCGCGAGGACTTCAACAAGCACGTCGAGCTGGAGGAGAAGAGGTGGAAGAGGAACGAGAGGAGATGGCGGGAGAACGAGAAGAGGTGGGAAGCTAACGAGAGGAGGTGGGAGGAGAACGAGAAGAGGTGGCAGGAGGCGTTCAAGAGGTTCGAAGCGATTGAGGCGGAGCTCGCGAGGTTGAGGGAGGATTTCAACAAGATGAGGGAGGACTTCAACAGGCTGTACGTTCAGGTGAACAGGAGGCTGGACTCGTTCGAGAGGAGGTTGATCGCGCTGGGGGCGAGGTGGGGCGTCGAGTCGGAGGAGGCGTTCAGGGAGGCGATGAGGGGGATCCTCGAGGCGATCCTCGGCACGGCCGAGGTGGGTAAGTGGGTCTACTTCGACGAGGGGGGCGAGGTCTTCGGGCGGCCGGCGCGGGTCGAGGTGGACCTCCTCGTCAGGGACGACGCGCACATCCTGGTGGAGCCGAAGGCGAGCGCCAGCGAGGGCGACGTCGCGAAGCTGTGGAGGGTGGGGAACCTCTACGCCAAGGTGACCGGCGTCAAGCCCAGGCTCGTGCTCGTCTCGCCGTTCGTGGAGGAGAGGGCTCTCGAGCTGGCGAGGGAGCTGGGGGTTGAGGTCTACACGGCGACGTGAGTCCCGCTACCGGGCGGGGGCAGCCCCCTCCTCACCCCGACGTAGAGGTTGGCGAGCGCCAGCCTGCTCCCCCTGACCTGGGGCCACGCGACCTCGAGGTAGGGCACCCTCCTCCACTTCAGGAGCGCCCTCACGCCGCTCACGTGCGAGCGCACAGCCGAGTAGAAGTCGCTCAGCCTAACCCCGGCGCCCGCCCCCGTCTCGGGGTCCTCGACGGTGGCTAAGCAGTCGAGGGGCGGCTTGAGCTCCGCCGGCTCGTACACGATCACGACCCCCAAGCCCCTCCCCCTCAGCGCGGTGATCGCGCTCTCCAGCTCCCCGAGGCTGTTGGCGTAGTCGGTGAACAGGATGTAGGGGCCCGCCAGCTTGGACGCGCTCCTAGCCAGCTCGGGGAGGCTGAGCGAGCCCCGCTCCCGCCGCTCGCACGCCGCCTTAGCCACGAGGTGCGGCACCCGCTCCGGCTCGGCCCACGGGTACACGGAGACCCGCCCCCCGGCCCCCACGACGAGGGCCAGCTCGTCCTCCAGCTCCGAGGCCGCCGCCGCGATCACGGATACGGAGTAGGCGAGGGCCCTGGCCTTCCTGCCGTATAGCATCGAGGTGGAGAGGTCCACCACGAGCGCCGCCCGCACCCTCCTCTCCGCCCTGAAGACCTTGACGACCAACCTGTACGAGCCGCTGGCGTCGAGGCTCCTCGCCGATAGCCTCCAGTCGATGAAGCGGGCGTCGTCGCCCTCCTCCATGTCCCGGAAGTCCACGTACTCGAGCCCCAGCCCCTTCGCGGAGATTGGGGAGGAGCCCGTGAGGAACGCGGCGGTATCGGCCTTGGCCGCCCGCACGCCGATCCTGGCCTCGAGGCAGCCCCCGCCCTGCGCCACTGGCCTGCGGCGGGCCGAAGCTTTTATACCCTCTGGCGCCTGGCGCCCGAGGCGCGGTGAGGTTCTTCGACCCCCGGGAGCTCCTGGACGCCCTCGTCGTGGACTCGGAGGGGCTGATCTACGGCAGGGTCGGCGGCTTCCGCTTCTCCAGCGAGGGGGCCTTCCTCCAGGTCTACGTTCCGGTGAGGGCTCGCGAGAGGGTTGTGGACGCGGCGAAGCTGGCGCAGGAGCTGAGGAGGAGGGGCGTGGAGGTTGGCGAGGGGGCGCCGCTGGACTTCCTCGTGAGGAGGGCGAGGGAGGAGGGCGTGGAGGTGCCGTTCGCGGAGGCCGAGCGGGAGTACAAGCTGCTGAAGGGCGAGGTGAAGGTGGAGGAGGTCGCGCTCATCGACGTGCAGGAGGTGGACAGCCCGCTGGGCTCCAGGGAGAGCGTGAAGGTGGTCCTCCTCTCGACGCCCCGCGAGGCCGAGTACAGGGGCCTCAAGCTGCAGCGCCAACCCGTGCCGCCGCTCGAGGAGCTCCTGCGCGGCAAGCTCTGCGTCAGCCTCTCCTCGGGCGTGCTCGGGTACGTGGAGGGCGTGGTCGTGGGGCCCGGGACGCTGGGGTTGAGGGTCTGCAGGAGGAGGGGCGAGAGGGTGCTGGGGTGGGCCGCCTTCCTCTCCCGCCTCAGGTCCCTCGGGGAGGAGGAGCTCTACCGCGAGCTCGCGAAGTTCAGGCACCCGCTGAAGCACAGCGTCCTCAAGGGCGCGGAGGTCGACGAGGCGAGGGCGCTGCTGGAGTCGCTGCGGGCGCCCGAGCGGGTCCTGCGAGCCTTCGAGGAGCACGTCCGAGCCGGCGAGGCGGCGTGCGTCGACGTCCCGTGGAGCAAGGTGAGGGCGGCGAGGGACGTGGTGATCGTGGAGTGATCGAGCTCGACGAAGTGAGGGAGGTGGGGGCCGCCCTCGAGAGGGGTCTCTCGAGGGTCGTCGTCGGCTACGCGGAGGCCAAGAGGGTGCTCCTCGTCTCCCTGCTCGCCGGGGGGCACGTGCTGCTCGAGGGCGTGCCGGGGGTCGCGAAGACCACCCTCGTCAAGGCGCTGGCCCGCCTCCTCGGCCTCACCGAGGGCGTCCACGCGAACCTGAGCGGGGTGCCGCACAGGGGCTTCGCCCGCGTGCAGTTCACGCCCGACCTCATGCCCTCCGACATCCTGGGCAGCCTGGTGTTCAACCCGGCGACGAGGGACTTTGAGGTGCGCTTCGGCCCCGTCTTCACCTACTTCCTGCTGGCGGACGAGATCAACAGGGCTGTTCCCAGGACGCAGAGCGCGCTGCTCGAGGCGATGCAGGAGCGGCAGGTGACGATAGGGGGCAGGACCTACCCGCTGGAGAGCGTGAGCGCGGGGAAGTTCTTCTTCGTCGCCGCCACCCAGAACCCGGTCGAGCAGGAGGGGACGTACCCGCTGCCCGAGGCCCAGCTGGACCGCTTCCTGGCGAGGATCGTGGTGGAGTACCCGGCGACGATCGAGGAGGAGAGGAGGATCTACGAGCTGCACATGAAGAGGCTCACCGAGCCCCTCGAGGACCTCGAGAAGGTCGCTGAGCCGGGCTGGGTGGTCCTGGCGCGGGAGGCCGTGGCCGCGGGCGTCGAGGTTCCGGAGGAGGTGGTGGCGTACGCGGCGAAGCTGGTGAGGGCGACGCGGCCCTCCGTCTTCCCGCCCATCGCCGAGTACTTCGAGCTGGGCGCGAGCCCGAGAGCGGGGATCGCGCTCATCAGGGCCGCCAAGGCCCACGCCGCCCTCCGCGGCTCCGCGGTCGTCGAGGAGGTCGACGTGAAGGCCGTGCTGTTCCCGGTCCTCAACCACCGCGTGGTGCCCAACCTGGAGAAGGTGGTGGAAGAGGAGCCCTCGCAGGGGAGGTTCGGGGCCAGGTATAAGGTTATAAGGGAGGGGCTCGCGCTGGCCGAGAGGGTGGCATCCCAGTGATCGCCTTCGAGGGGGTGGTGAAGAGGTTCGGGGCGACCGAGGCCCTCCGGGGGGCGACGTTCACCGTGCCGAAGGGGGTCGTGGCGGGGCTGCTCGGCCCCAACGGCGCCGGCAAGACGACCACGATCAAGATCGCCGCCGGGCTGCTGAGGAGGGACGGGGGGAGGGTGAGCGTCCTCGGCCTCGACCCTTGGGAGCAGGGCGAGGAGCTGCGGGAGAGGGTCGGGGTCCTGCACGAGAGGCCCGCCTACCCCCCGGACGTGCCGGTGAAGGTCCTCCTCAGGCACGTCGCCAGGATCCGGGGGCTGGGCTGGGAGGACGCGCTGCAGGCCGCGAAGCTCGCCGGGGTTGAGCGCTACCTCGAGCGCCCGGTCTCCGCCCTCTCGCGCGGCTACCTCCAGAGGCTCGGCCTGGCGATCGCGCTGCTCGGCGAGCCCGAGCTCCTCCTGCTGGATGAGCCCACCGCGAACCTCGACCCGAGCGCCAGGCGGGAGGTGCTCGCGGCCATAAAGACGCTGGGCGAGGAGATGGGGGCGACCATCGTGATCTCGTCCCACATCATACCGGAGATGGAGCAGGTGTGCAACTACGCGGTCATCATCAGCGGGGGCGTCGTCCTGGCCCAGGGCAGCCTCACCGACCTCGCCACAGCGTTCGGCGCGGAGGTCGAGTTCGTGGCGCGCTCGCGCGAGCCGAGGCGCCTAGCCTCGCTCCTCGTATCGGAGGAGGGCGTGAGGGGCGTCGAGGTGGAGGGGGACCGGGTTGTGGCGAGAGCCGCCAGCAGCGCGCGCCAGCGGCTCGAGGCGCTGCTCGAGAAAGCGAGGTTGGAGGGCCTCGCGCTCGGCTGGGAGCTCCGCTCCAGGAGCCTGGGTGAGGTGTATGAGAGGGCGGTCCAAGCTTCGCGCTAAGGCTTCCCGCTTCGCCGCCTACGGGGCCTTCGTCGCCGAGACCGTGGGCGGCCCCCTCGCGACCTCGACCGCCGCCCTCAGCGCTCTCACCTTCCTCCTGGTGCTGGCGTTCCCGCCCGCCGGCGGGCCGGTCAGCGGCCTTCCGGTGCTGCTGTTCCTCACGAGCATGGGCTACTCCGTCGTCGCCCTAGCGGGGGCCTCCGCGATGGTCTCCGACCTGAAGGGGCCGGCGCAGGTCTTCCTCTCGCAGCCCATCTCGAGGACCGCTTACGCGCTCGCGTGGCTGTCGGCGCTCCTCGCCTCCGCCCTCGCAACCTTCTCGGCTTTCCTGCTGAGCTTCGCCGTGATCGACCCCATCCTGCTGAGAGCGGTGGACGCCGCCCTGGCGGCGGCCTGGCTGCTCGACGCCGCCATCCTCGCGCTGGCGCTGCTCGCCGCGGCGGTGCTGGCGAGGAGGGCTGCCGTGCTCGTGGCCCTCTGGGCGGCGATGACGTTCGGGAGCACCTTCCTGCTGGCCCTGCCCAGCGAGCGCTTAAGGCGGGCGGTGGCCGTCGCGCGCCCGCTCTACGGCGCGCTCTCGGGCTGGGGGGCCGCCGGCGGCCCGCCGCTCGCAGAGTCGGCGCTCCTCGCGGCGGCGCTGGCGCTCCTGCTCTACTGGCTAGCCAGGGCGCGGCTTGAGGTGTGAAGCATGCTGCGCCTCGTGGGCTACGCCCTCCTAACCGCCGCCTGCGTGGCCCTCCTCGCGATGCTCCTCGCCCTCTCCTCCAACGGCGTCTCCACCTTCTCCACGACGGCCTACGGGGTCGGCTCTAGGGCTCTAGCGCTGAGGGACCAAAGCCTGCTGGCGCTGCTCGAGCTGCCGACCCCCGGGAGCCCGGGCCCCAGCGCCGTCGAAGGGTTCACGAGCGCGCTGGACGTGAGGGTGAGCGGGGCGCCGAAGGTCGCGCTGCAGCTCTTCCTGCCGCCCCCCTCGCCGGCCAACCTCACGCGGCCCCTCCCCCAGTACTCCCCCAAACCCGTGCTCGTGGAGAACCTGTCCATGAGGGGGCTCACCTGCTACGTGTACGAGGGGAGGACCTACAGGAGCAGGGTGGAACCCCTGCTCGGCATGCTCGCCGGCGACTGGGAGTCGTACGACCTGCTCGAGAGGGTGTTGGGCCTCTCGCTCAGCGAGGTTAAAGCCGCGGTCGACCCAGCCGGCGGCTACGTGCTCACCCTGCGGCTGGGGAACGACACGGCGGTGCTGTGCGCGCTGGAATTCGACGCTTCGATGGCCGAAGCCGTCTTCGACAACGGAACGCGCGTACCCTTCGCCGAGTTCCTCGCGCTCACGCGCGGCGCGAGTGTCAAGCCCGTGCTTCCTCCCTTCGCCCTCTACGCCCTGAACGTGGAGGTGCGGGCGTACGCGCTCTTCAAACCCACACCAGTCCAAATTGCGAGGGCGCTTGCGCTGCTCGCGGCCGGCGCCGTGCTGGTCGCTCTCGACGCGCTGCTGACGGGCAGCCCGCCCTTCCTCTTCCTCTACAGGCTCAGAAGGATACTCCGGAGGCGCGGTACCTAGCCGCTTGGAGGATGGCGAGCAGCGCGGCGGCAGCTGCCGCGAAGAGCCAGGAGAGGTCGACCCGCTCGCGGACGAGCTTCTTCACGGTGACGGGCGCCGACGCTCTAACAGCCATCTCCGACACCCTTTCCCCCAGCTCGGCGAAGGCGTCCGCCAGCTGCTGCGCTGTCTCGGCCGTGTACTGCTCGCCACCGGTCTCCCACGCGATGAACCTCGTCTCCCCCTCACCCGGCTCGCCGGGCTTGCCTATGTAGACGGTGTGGATGGGCACCCGCTTCTCCCTGAAGAACGCGAGGAGCCTCCTGTACTCGAGGTCCGACGGCATGCCGTCCGTGGCGAGGACGACGAGCGCCGACGAGTTGAACGCGAGGTAGGGTTTCAGCCAGCTGATCGCGGTGTCCAGCGCGTGCCCGTACACCGTGCCGCCCTCCGCCCGCAGCGAGTCGAGGACACGCAGCAGCACGGTCCTGTTCTGCGAGGGCGGTACGGCGGCTCTCACCGCGTGGTCGAACGCGATCAGCCCCAGGTCCACCGAGGGCGGCACCCGCTCGACGAGCTTCCTCAGCGCATCCTTAGCCACCTCTATCTTAACGCCCCCGGGTATCGCTTCGCCCATGCTGCCGCTCACGTCGATGATCAGTATCGCAACGGGCCTCGCCAGCCTGAACGTGACGGCCTCTGCCGGGCCCTGGAGCACCACCTCCCGCTCGACCGCGAGCCCGGGCTTCGCCAAAGCTGCCGCCAGCGCCGCTGCGAGTGCGAGCTTCGCAGCGAGCGTCGCGCGCCTCCCGGCGCGGCCCCTCGCTCTCACCACGCGGGCCAGCGGGTTGTAGAGCGCGTGGCGCTTGAGGTAGCCCCTCTCGAAGCCCCTGTAGTGGAGGTAGGCGAGCAGCGCGGCCAGCGCCGGGGCGAGCAGCAGCGCCGCCGGCCGGCCGAGCTCGAGCTCCAAGCCGACCACCTACAAGCCGTCCCGGAGCAGCGCAACCAGCGCGGCGAGCGCCGGCAGCAGCAGCGCCTCCGCGGGCACCGGCACCCTCTCCACCGCCTCCACCCTGGCGAGACCCTTCGCGCTCAGCGCCGCGTACCTGCCCTCCTCGCCCACCGCTCTCGCGAGCTCCGCCGCGATGCTCGCTGATGCGGCGTCGAGCTCGTAGTACCTCCCGCCCGCCTCCTCCGCCACCCGGGGTAGCAGGGCGGCACCCCTCGGGTCGCCGCCAACCCTCACCACCGCCAGGGGGGTTTTGAGCTCCCTGAAGCCGGGCGCGACGTCGAGGGGGTTGGACCCGTAGTTCCAGCCCCCGTCGGTGACCAGCAGCACGCTAGCCGGCATGCCCGAGGCCCTGACCGCCGAGAGCGCCGCGGATAGCGCGTCGCCGACGGCCGAGTAGCGCCCCCCGCACGCGAAGCCCAGAACCGCCCGCGCCGCCTCGCGGGCCGGCATCACTGGGCTGAGCTCGACGGTCTGCGAGAAGTTCACGAGCAAGGCCAAGTCGGCGGGTGAGGCGCTACGCAGGTACTCGGCGGCGAAGGCTTTGGCGGCCTCGCACCTGCTCGGCGGCACGTCCGCCTCGAGCATGCTCCTCGAAACGTCCAGCACGACGATGTGGAGGACGCTTGTCGCGTTCAGGAGGTGCGCCTGCTCGAAGGGGACCTCCAAGCTCACCCTGCGAACCACCGCGGGCTCGGCAGCTGCCAGCACGAGGAGCAGGAGGGCGGCGGTCCAGCCGAGGAGCCGCCACTCGAGCCTGGGCAGCCTGCCCCCGAGAGCCTTCAGGGCTACAGTCCTTCTAGCAGAGGCGCGCTTGTAGAGGGCTAGGGGGACGGCGAGGAGCAGCAGAAGCGATAAGGCCTCGGGCCTGCCGAAGGTGATCACGCCCCTCACCCCAGCTTAGTCGTCGGAGGGTGGGGGCTGGTAGCCCGCCCCATCGCCGACCCCGCCCGCGCTCGAGCTGGGACTGCTGCCATGACGAAGAGCTCAGGCAGCCTCGAGTAGTCCGCGCTTCGGCTCGCAACGGCAGGCTCGTAAAGCACTACCCCCAGAAGAGCCAGGAGAGCGGAGAGCGGTAGAAACACTGCGGCTTTGCGCCTCGATAGCTTCGGCAAGCCCACTGCTCCTGGCACGAACGTCCACACCCCGGCCTGTAAATAAGCATTAGCGGGAGACGTCTCAACGCGCGTCAGATTCGACAGCTCATGTCCAAACCGGGTGCAGGGCTAGAGAGCGCTTGTAAAGTATTAGCGCAGGCGCTGAGACTCGGTGGGAGCCTGCTTCGAGATACTGCTGGCTGTCTGTAAAACGACTCAGCAAGTTACCTAACCTTACACTATGCGCTGCACAAAAAGTTATATAACGCTTGAATTCTTCATGAGCTTATGGCGGAGCAGCCAGCAGCGCCTGCGGTAGCGCAGCCACGCCCCTCTAGGCCGCTAGGGGTCACAGTAGTAGCGATCCTGCAGTTCCTGGGCGGGATCCTACTCGTGCTGGGAGGCGCCGCGCTAGCAGCGCTGCCACAGCTCGTAGGGCTACCACTCTTCGGCTTCCTCCTTGGGGGCCTCGGGGTCTTCCTTGTAGTCATTGGAGCCCTCGCGCTGCTCGTCGGCTGGGGTCTCTGGACTGGTAAAGGGTGGGCTTGGTGGCTGACGGTGATCCTCCAGGCGCTGAACATCGTGTTATCCCTAGCCTCCCTGGCGCTCGGAGAGCTCACCGCCATAGTCTCATTGATCATCGCGGCGATCATCCTCTACTACTTCTTCAAGCCACATGTCAAAGCCTACTTCGGAGTCAAAGTAGGCTTCTCCACCTAAGAACCGTTTTTTCTCTCGGAAAAATCCTCGCGAGACCACTAATGAGTATGCCCAGCGCCTCCGCCCCTACGCACCAGCTCAAAAGGGTTTTTCAGGCAGGGAATCTCCGCACCTCCTACCCTCTGCGCTTAACGAGCGGGACGTACCAGCGTGCCTTCGCAAGCGCGCTGAAGGCTGGCGAGCTGTGCCCTAGCGTCGTTATTTCCGGCTGCGACGAGAAAGCTCAACAACGGTTGCGCGCGAGCACGCCTCCCACCTAGTCGTCGGATGGCGGAGGCTGATACCCAGCCCCGCCGCCTACTCCGCCAGCGCCGCCTGCGCCGCTGTCGGCGCCCGCGCTGCCGCCGCCCGGGTTGGCGCCGCCGATCAGCGCCTTTAGCCTCGAGATGGGGTAGGCGTAGGGGCCCGCGTCTCCCGGGCTAAGGTCGAGGAGCGCGCTGACCGCCCCGGGGCTCGGCTGCGCGGACCCCCCACCCCTCTTGACTGCGCACAGCGCCTTCAGGTCGCCTGGGTACCTCCGCGCGATGCCCACGGCTTTGAGGAGCTCCCTCAAGGCCCGGTGGGCTCGCGCCAGCTTCTCCGCGGCGCTCTCCACGAGCTCCCGGTGCTCCTCGGAGGGCAGGTCCCCCGGCTTCACCGCGGCGAGCTCCGCGACGGCTTCGCCGATCAGCCGGGCGGCCCGCGTCAGGTTGCTCTCCACGAGAGCGGCCGCCTCGGACATGGCCGCCGGGTCGCAGTCGAGCACCGCGTCGAGGAACCTCCTCACCGAGCCCCTGCTGCCGTAGAGCACCTCGGCGGCCTCGTAGGCCGCGAGGCTCGCGTTGGCCAAGCGCGCGTAGGCTCCGGTCGCCCGCTTCAAGGAGGCCACAATCCCCGTCTCGTCCTCCCGCTCGAGCTCCTCGCGGAACTTCTCGAGCTCGGCCAGCACGAGCCGAGCCCCCTCCCTATCCGCGAGCGGCGCCCTCCCAGCGAGCGCGCGCTCCACCGACGCGGCGGAAGCGTTCAAGTGCGCGGCTGCTCTGGCGAAGAGCTCGGGCAGCTCCGCGTAGTTGACGCTGCGCCCGGCGCCCACCGGCTTGTAGAGGACCGCGCCCAGCAGGGCCGGGAGCGCGAGGAGCAGCAGGAGCGCGGCTGCAGCGCGGCTCGAAACCCTCCTCTTCAGAGGCGCGAAGACCTTCGACACCACGGTGAACCTTCGAAAGGCCGGTTAAATGCTTTCGCCGCGCAGCACCCTGCCAAATAGTTTCCGAAAACGCCGCCGTTGGAGCGGGCTCGCTCTCACCAGGCTTACCGCTTTTCGCGATCGCTTCTCGTTTCCTAAACCCCTCTCACGGTAGCCGACGTCGCGCGCTCCACGGCTACCTTCTCCATGGGTTCAACCGCTTCTCCCGGGCTTCCTCCTCCTCGTCCAGCTCACTCTCGACCTCCTCGGCGCTACCTTTGCCGGAGCCCCAGACTCTCTCCCAGAGGTCTAGGGGCCTGAGGACGACCTCCCCATCCCTCGCTTCAACGGTCAGCAGCATCCCCTCCCTGATGCCGGCCCGCTCCAGAACGCTCTTCGGGAGAACGATTACCCCCCTCCTGTAAACCCTCACAACGTCCACGGTTTAGCTGCGCGGTTGAACCTATTAGGTTTAGCCTCGCTGTGCGTTGCCGAGAAACCGCGGTAGCTGTAGGCTGAGCCCGCGCGCTCCGCTAAGCGTCACCAGTGGGATGCGGCCGCGATCACCGCTGATGCGGCCATGAAGAGGGCGCCGGCGTACTCGGCCACGGCGACGGAGGGCCAGCCGACGGTCGCGTCGATTAGGTAGCCGAGCGGCAGGGGGGTTGCGCCGAGGAGCAGGAGGGCGGCGCCGGGCGCTCGCCTCCCTTCGCGCAGCAGCGCTAGGCCGAGGGCGAGCGAGGCCGTGTAGAACTGCACGTAGAACCACGTGGAGACGAACGTGTGCGGTCTCGTCCCGCTCGGGTAGACGCCGATCAAAGCCAGGAAGAGGCCGGAGACGAAGAACAAGCCCGAGGCGAAGGCCGCGCCCCTGCTCCTCGAGGAGGCGAGGAGGCCGAGCGAGAAGAGCGAGACCATAGCCCCCAGCGACACCATCCCCGCGTTGTAGATCCACGGGTCCGCAGCTTTCGGATCCCCCAAGTCGCTGAAAGCGTGCCTCCAGAAGCTCCACCACGGGTTGCGCGCCGCGGACAGCGCCGCCACCAGGTGGAAGAGCGGGAAGGCTAGCGGGCCGAGGGTCAGCAGCACCCTCCTAGCGGCCTGGGGCGCCACGGAGGTCGCGCGGGGCAGGGTAGATAACCTTAAGCTTCACGAAACGTTCATCTCCCCGCGAGAGAGGCCGGCGCGTGGTGGGCGAGGAGTTTTTCGAGGCGATAAGGCGGGAGGCCGAGCCCTACTACCGGCACTCCCACCACGACAGGTTCCACGTCGAGCGCGTGTACAAGCTGGCGCTCCGCATAGCGGGCGAGGTGGGGCAGCCGGTGGACCTGGACGTGCTGCGGGCGGCGGCGCTGCTCCACGACGTGGCGAGGGCGATGGAGGACGAGGGGCTGGTGGACGACCACGCGAGGGAGGGGGCTAGGATCGCGCGCGATATCCTAAGGAGGGTGGGCTTCCCCGAGGAGAAGATCGAGAGGGTGGCCTACTGCATCGAGGTGCACAGGTTCAGGAGCGGGGTCAAGCCGGAGACGATCGAGGCGCAGATCCTCCAGGACGCCGACCGCTTGGACATGCTCGGCGCCGTCGGAGTAGCCAGGGTCTTCGCTCGGGCCGGCTGGTCGAACACGCCCCTCCACGACCCGGGCAAGCCGCCCAAGCGGGATTACGACGGGCGCTCGGAAACCGCGATCAACCACCTCTTCGAGAAGATCCTGAGGATAAAGGACACGCTCAACACCGAGCCGGCGAGGAGGATCGCCGAGGGCAGGCACAGGTTCGTCGAGGAGTTCGTCGAGAGGTTCCTGAAGGAGTGGGAAGGCGAGCTCTAGCCCGCGGGCGAAAGCTTATATCCTTCTTACTCTCCCCAGCGGTTGGAGCAACGTGAAGGGTAGGATCGTTAGAGTCGGTAGGAAGGGGGTCGTCGTCATACCGGTAGACGTGAGGGAGTCGCTAGGGATCGGAGAGGGGAGCCTGCTAGCGCTCGAGGTGAGCGGGGGGGCGATCGTCCTCAAGCCCTTGAAACCCCTCCGCGTCAAGCTCGGCGCCCGGGTTCAGGAGATCGTGAGGGAGAGCAAGAGGGAGGAGCTTGAGCTGGAGGAGAGCGTTCGTCCTGGACACTAGCGTGATCGCCGAGTACCTGGACGAGAGCTCACCCTACGGCGTCGAGCGGCTCTTCGACGCGCTAGCCGCCGGCGCCGCGAGAGCTTACGTGACGCCGGTCACGCTGAGCGAAGTCATCTACGTGGCCGCCAGGATCTACTCGGAAGCCGGCGTCCGCGACCCCAACGCGAGGGCGGTGGAGCTGGCCGAGTGGCTGCTCGCGCTGCCGGGTGTCGCGCTCGAGCCCATTGGCAGGGAGGCGGCTTTGGCGGCGGGGGAGCTGAGGAAGAGGTTCAGGATGGCTCTCCCGGACCTCTACGTGATCGCGGTCGGCGCGCTACGCGGGGCGATACCCCTCTTCCTGAAGCTGGAGGGGGAGATGAAACCGTACGAGGGCGAGCTGAGGAGGCTGGGCGTAGCCTTCTGGGAGGAGCTGCGCCACCAGCTACCTTAAGCGGACACGCTGGGCGGGGGCGGCGGTGGAGGGGCAGCGGCCGCCGCCAGCGCCTTCCCAGCTGCGTCGCGCGCGAAGATCCATCCGACGAGGATCATTGCTCCGGCGAGCACGCTCGCCCAGTGCACGTACGGTAGCAGTATGATGAAGTTGAGCGCGAACCCCAGGATCAGCAGGATGGCGGCCACCTTGAAGCCGTCGACCTTCGTCTGGGAGGAGAGCTCGAAGAGCGTTATTACCAGCCCGGCGAAGCCGATCAGGTTGGCGATCCCCGCCAAGACGGCGAGGGCGAGCGCCGCGAATAGGCCAGCGGCCACCTGGAGGGCGAAGGAGCGCGGCTCCAGCGGCCTAGCGCGCTCCATGACGGCTTGGATGATGGGCGCGAAGCCCGCGGCGCCTGCCAGCAGGGCCAGCGCGCCGAGGATCAGGGCGCTCCAGTAGCCCCACTTGACCAGCTTCGCCGGCGTCTCGAAGGCGCCGCTCCACTTCGCCAGCCTGCCGACCCCCGGCACCAGGAAGGCGAACGTGGCGAGGAGCCCCAAGATCGCCGAAGCGAGGAGCAGCACAAGCACGACCGCGAGTGGCGCGAGAACGCCCGGGCGCAGGAGCTCCTCCACGAGCCGGGCTGGCCGCGCTGGGGCGGCGACCAGGGCTGCGACAAGGCTGATGAGCGCGATGAGGGCGAAGGCCAGGGCGGCGAAGCCCACCAGCTGGGAGGCGATGTTCAGCGTGGCGGCCTTCCTCAGCGAGCTCAACCCCGAGGCGAAGTGCTCCTGGGAGCCCACGCGCACGTTTACCTCCGCCTTTGCTTAAATGCCTTTCCGCGCGACTGCGGGGCTTAGCGCCGGGCGCTCTACTTCGAGGCCGCTAGCACTGCTGCGGCGACCGCGAGCTCCGCAGCGGCCACCAGCGCCATCGGGAGGAGGGGCTCGGGGTGCTTCAGCAGCCACAGCACGCCGTAGACCGCCGCCGGGATCAGCAGGAGCAGGAAGCCAGCGATGAGGGGGAAGAGGTTCCGCGCGAGCCTCGAGTAGAGGTCCCCGGGCGGCGCGCTGCTCTCCGAGACCCTGAAGGCGAGGAGGGAGAGGACGATAGCTGAAGCGGTTACGGCCGGCGAGTACGCCAAGCCGAGCAGCGCCAGGGGGAGCGCTGGCTTCCCGCCCGCGGCGGCAGCCGCGGCTGCGGCGCCGGTCGAGAGGAGGTAGACGCCCGCCGCTAGGGAGATTTTAGATGAGACGAGTAGCCTCCTCGTCAGCGGGAGGGAGCCGGTCGCCTGCTCGGCGAGAGCTTCCGTGCTCAGAAGCGCTATCGCGCTCGCCAGCGTGAAGGTGGCGATCCCTAGCGCGGCAGCCCACTCGCTAGCCCACGTAACAGCCAAGTAGACGCCGTACGCGATGGGGGCGAAGACCGTGAACGCGTGGGTGGGCGAGCGCGAAGCCAGCCTCAAGTCCTTCTTCACCACCGCCAGCCAGGGGTGCGTCGTTTTCAGGGCGAGGGGGCCCGCGGCGAGCGCGGGGGGCAGCCCGCCCGTGCAAACCTCCAGCACCCTGCGGACCAGCCACTTGGAAGCTGCGTACGCCGCCGCCGCGTAGCCGGCAGCGGCGAGCGCCGGGAGTGCGGGGGGAGCAGCCGCCTGGCCGATCGCGAAGGCGAGCAGGTGAGCGAAGAGGAGCGGGTAGAGCAGTTGGCCCAAACCTGCGGGGAACCCCCTCAGCAGCTCCCCGGCGCCCGCAAGCGCCTGGGCGAGACCGGCGATCAGGTTGGACAGCAGGTAGGGTAGGACGGCGGCGAAAACCCAAGCCAGCATCCCCAAGGTTCTCAGGAGAGCGGCGCCCGCCGAGCCGCCGCCCCCTCTCACGACCTTCGTGTAGAAGGCGTGGGCGAGCGCGAAGGCGGCCGCTAGGGCGAAAACGCATGTCACGGCGACGCCGAGCAGCGCTATGAGCCATGCGAGCGGGCTCCTGTACACCACCGCGTAAGCCGCGGGGACGACGATCGCCACAGCAGCGATTGCGACGTCGAAGAGCCTCACGAAAGCCAGCAGGGCGACGGCGGAAGCCTCGCTCTTGGATAAGGGTAGCGGGGCCAGGAGCTCGGCTACCTTCACGGAGACGAAGGAAGTCATAGGTTGAAGGAAGAAGAACAGCGTGTACGCCAGGAGGGTGGCGAGGAAAGCCGCGAAACCGAAGGCCGCGCCTCCCCCCACCGGCACTCCGAGGAAAGCCGTGAAGACCCCCATCGCGGAGAGGATCCCTGCTGCGAGCACCTTGTTCATCAGCATATAGCTGGTCGCGCCCTTCGCCAGATTGCTCGCGTCCTCCGACTGCGGCAGCCGCGACCCGCTCCTCTGCATGTAGACGAGCTGGTAGGCGACCTCGCGGTAGACGAAACCGGAGATCCTCCAGAGCTCGCGCAGCTCACCCCTACTCCTCAAGCGCTTTCACCACCTCGGAAACCCAAGCTTCCTGGCCGGTCACCTTGAGGAAGACCTCCTCCAGGCCGGCCGCGCCCACGAGCTCGCGGAGCTCGCTCACGCTGCCCTCGCTGA
>JAPWTS010000089.1 GCA_028275925.1 Thermofilales archaeon | reverse complement strand
GGGCGAGGTGGAGGAGTCGATCATCCACGGCTACAGCAACAAGTACCACGACGGCTTCCTCGGCCACGCGTACGTCGGCGAGTGGGTCAACCTCGGCGCCCTAACCACAAACAGCGACCTGAAGAACACCTACGGGACGGTGCGCTTCGGGCCCGAGAAGGTCGACACCGGGCGCCAAAAGGTCGGCGCCTTCATCGCGGACATGGTTAAGACGAGCATCGGCACCCTCCTCTACACGGGGAAGAGCGTCGGTGTCGCGTCGCACCTGCACGGCATCGTCGCCGAGGACGTCCCGTCCTTCACCATTTACGCTAAGTCGCTGGGGATCGAACCCGTCGAACTCGAGCTCGAGTCGGCGCTCAAAACCCTCGAGAGGATGATGGCGCGAAGAGGGCTCTCGCCCACAAACGCTGTGAAGCGTCTCTTAACGCTCGTGTTCCGCATCACCGAGCGCGAGAGGCTGCAGGCGGGGGTGAGGAAGGGGCGCTTCGACCTCAAAGCCCCTTGACCCCCAGATTCTCCCGCCGACTCGAGAGACCGCGCGGGGCTTTTACCATCCTTTTACACCCCTCTGAGCGTGCGCGCGAGTAGGCCCGTGCTTTTCTGCCCCCTCTGGCCCGCCCGTTATCGCTCCGGCGCGCACGGGCAGCGGGGCGGCGCCAGAGGCGCGATCCCGCCAGCTCGCCAACGAGCGGGTACCGAGCTAAGGGACCGCCCAGGCCCCTTTACCGCGTTCGCTCCCGCCGCGCTGTTTCCGCGGCCCACGGGTCGAAAGGCGAGGCGGGGGTTTATAAATTCGATATTGAGAAGCAAGAAAGTGAGTTTTTCTAAACTGAAAGTTAGAGAAAAGGATAGAGAATACTCTGGCATACTACAGAGGGGGCGCCGATAACTATAGGGAGGGCGCCGGCGCACGCTTTGAGCGTGCTGAAGCCCGTAGCTAGCGTCGACTTGGGCGGAGAGACCGCCGCGCGAGGAGTCGACCTGTTCAAGACGCTGAGCGTCTACAACTTCGGCTTCTGGTTCGATGGGAGGGAGGCGAAGCTGGTGCTGGACGCCGAGCTCCCAGCTGTCGCGGTGGTCAGCGTGAGCGGGGCTGCGCGGATCTACGCGCCTCCCGGCTCCGACGTCGCCAGCCTCGAGGAGCGGCTGCTCCACGCGCTCGGCCTCCGCGAGGACCTCGAGCCCTTCTACGCGAGAGCGTCGGCCGACCCGCTGCTCTCAGCTTTCGCGAGGGAGTGGAGGGGGTGGAGGCTCAGGAGCTGCGACCTCTGGTGGGCGCTGGTCACCGCGGTCTGCCAGCAGAACGCGAGCTTCAGGCAGGGTTGGGGGATGCTCGCGAAGCTCGTCGCCCTCTACGGGAGGGGGGTCGAGCTGGAGGGCCGGGGGTGGGTGCCGCTCCCGCCCACCCCCCGCGACGTGCTGGCGGATCCCGGGAAGCTGAGGGGGGCGGGGCTGGGGTACAGGTCCGCCACCGTGCTGAGGGTGGCTGAAGCGGTGGAGAGCGGCGCGCTACCCAGCCGCGAGCTCCTCGCCGCCGAGCCGGCCGAGCGGGCTGAGGCCGCTCTGAGGAGCGTGAAGGGGGTTGGCAGCTACACGGCGAGGCTCGCCCTGGCCTTAGCGCTGCGCAGGTACGAGCTGCCGCCCGTCGACAGGTGGGTGCGTGCGCTCGCCGCGAAGGCCTACGGCGTCGGGGAGGAGGCGGTGGAGGCGGAGTGGCGGAGGAGGTGGGGAGGGTGGAGCGCGCTCGCCGTCGTAGCGCTCACCGTGGCGCTCGACGCCGCGCCGCTGTCGAAGGCGCTCGCGAGGCTCGAGAGCGGCCGCCTCCTGCCGGAGCCGGGAGCCGGCGGGCCGGCTGAGCTCTGGCTCCAGCGGTGGGCGCAACCCTTTTGAGGGAGCGCCGGTGAGCCCGAGCAATGGCGGCGGAGCTCCTGCTCGCGGTAGCCCCGCTGCTGGCGGCTGCCCACATCTTCTCCGACAGCGGGTTCGGGGAGGAGTCGCGCTTCCAGCTGTGGCTCCACGCGTTCTACGCGAAGATCGAGCCCGGCGTGGTCTGGCTGATCGACAAGATGCTCAAGTCGAAGCTCCTGAGCGGCACGAGGCCCGGCAGGGCCCTCCTGAAGGCCTTAGCAAAGGCCCTCTGGTTCCTGCCGCACGGCGTGGTCGTCGAGCACGAGGCGGCGCTCCGGCTGATCGACTCGCTTCCGGAGGACTCGCACATCGCCATCGGCCCCTGCGTCTGCAAGAAGAGCATCGGAGTGAGGGAGGAGCCCTACTACACGGACATGGTGATCATGTACGGGGCGCAGGCTTAC
This sequence comes from Thermofilales archaeon, assembly GCA_028275925.1. Taxonomy (GTDB): domain Archaea; phylum Thermoproteota; class Thermoprotei; order Thermofilales; family Thermofilaceae; genus JANXEW01. The sequence goes on along the minus strand of JAPWTS010000089.1, from coordinate 4,064 downwards.
AAGCTCGCGCACCCGGAAGAATACAAGTTCATATCTAAGGAGGAAGCCAAGGAGCTCTTGAGGCAGTTCAGGGAGCACAACCTGATCCACGAGGTTTTCGCCTGCTTCAAGGCGAAGAGCTGGGCGTTCGTCATATGCAACTGCGACCCACGCTACTGCATACCTACGAGGAGCTACTTCGTCACGGGCGAAGGCGTCTACCCGGGCCCCCTTGTCGCTCGCGTCGACGCGGGGAAGTGCGCCGGCACGGGGAGTTGCGGGGTGTGCTTGAAGGTCTGCCCCTTCGGCGCGGTTGAGGCGCGGGACGGGAAGTCCGCGGTGCGCGCCGACAAGTGCATGGGCTGCGGCATCTGCGTGTACAGGTGCCCCAGCAAGGCCCGCGAGCTCGTACCCCGCGAGAACTACAACCCGCGCTTCCTACCGATCGAGCACACGCACCCCTCGCTGGCCTCTAAGAGGTAGCGGGAAAAAGACCTAAAGAATTCTATATTGGCAGCCTCCTGCGGAGCCGCTCCAGGCTCAGCCTCCTCTCCCTAGCCTTCTCCTTCGCCTTGGCGAAGCGCTTGTAGGCCGCGTCCACCGCCTCCAGCGCCGCCTCGACGGGGTTCCAAGCCTCCGCCTTTGCCGCGTGCACGCCCACGTCCAGCTTGATGCTGGCGAAAGCCTCGTACCTGGTCGCTCCGCCCCTCTTCCTGGCCTTGAGGACGACGCTCATCTCGAGCAGCCTCGCCCGCTCGGCGACGCTCTTCGCGACTTCGAGGCTCCTAGTGTAGATGAGGCGCTGCGAGATGAAGTCCAGCTCCTCCACCCCCTCCACGCGCAGCGGCACCGCGGCCTCCTCCACGGCCGGCAGCAGGCGGCGCAGGAGCAGGTAGGGGGATATCACCCCCAGGACCTCGCCCCTCTCGCCCACGACCACGCACCCCTCCGCGAGGTCCAGCGCGGTCGGCACGCTCCCGCTCTCCACGACCCTCTGCGCCTCCACGACCAGGTCCCTGAGCGGCCTGCTCAGGTAGTACTCCACGTCCCCGGAGACCTCGCCCCTCGTACCCCTCTGGATCGGGGTCACGTACACGTACCTCGCGATGTCGTAGACCCTGACGACCCCCGCGAGCCTCCCCTGCTGGGCGACGGGCACGAGCCTCAACCCCACGTCCCCCGCCAGCTTCCTCGCCTTCTCGACCGGGTCGTCGGGGCTGAGCGGCTCCACCCTGTGCATCAGGAGCCCGGCCGGCACCCGGGGCTTCAGCCCCATCGCCTGGATCAGCCTCCTCGCCGACACGACGCCCACGGGCTTCCCGCCCTCCACGAAGGGGAGCCCGGGGTAGCCGGTCTTGACGAACGCCCGCGCGACGGCCACGAGGTCGGAGAGGTCCTCGAGCGCCGGCACCCGCTCGACGAGGCTGCGCGCCTTCGCCGAGGCGGGCGCCCTCCTCCTGAGGAGGGAGAAGATCGAGATGGAGCCCGCGTACGCGCCCTTCTCGTCGACCACGGGGACGACCGGGACCTCGAACCTCCACATCACCTCGGCCACGAGCGAAAGCGAATCATCGAGCTTGAGCGGGCCCACGGGTACGACCAGCTCGCGAGAAGCGGCCCCCACGATCAATTACTGCGGTAGCGCCTATAAAAAGGATGCTAAGCGCGCCTCACTTGTAGTGCTTCCTCATCTCCTCGTGGTAGGGCAGCTTCAGGATGCGCTCGACCAGCCGCTCGGCCTGCTCTCTCGAGCGCGTCCACGGGTCCATCGCGACGAGCTCCACCAGCAGCTCCCTGCTCCCGCTCTCGTAAGCCTCCAGCTCGACCTCCACCGGCGCCACGCGGTCCCTCAGCGCGTAGGCGAGCACGGGCTTCGGCAGGCCGCGCACCTCGAGGCCGCGCACGCCCCCGCCGTCGGCGAGCGCGGGGACCTCGACCTCGAAGTTCGAGGGGATGCCGGGCACCAGCGGGCCCCGGTTCATCACGTTCACCTGAACCCTCCGCGGCACGTCGCAGGCGATCGACTCGATGAGGGGCACGGTCTGCTCGCCGGACGCCTCGAGGGGGAAGCGCTCGCTGACCCTAGCCGCCGGGTCCTCCGCAACCCTGAAGATCTCCTCCACCCGCTTGCTCAGCCAGCCGAAGTAGCCCCTCCACCAGCCCTCGGGGTCCTCCCTCCACCTCCGCTCCACCTCATCGCTAACGTGGTACCACCACGGCCACGAGCCACCGCCCGGCGTGCACGTGTCCCCAAGGGGGAAGGCGCCGAACCTCCTGTACAGGTCGACCGCCTTCGGGCCGAGAGCGTCGCTGGGCGGGCACCTGCTCCAGTGCTCCCCGGCCTTCTCCTCGATCCACCTGTCGAGGATGGGGAACGCGTCCTCCCCCCTGTACTTGAACTCGGTGAGCCAGATGAAGTGGTTCAAGCCGGGGGCCGTGAACTCGATCCCCCTCTCGTCGAGCCCCAGGACGCTGGCGAGGTAGTAGACGGCCCTGTAGCCGTGGCAGAGGCCGACAACCTTCGCCTCGGGGTACTTCCTGCCGAGCAGCGTGACGCCCGCCAGAACGGGGTTTGCGAGCTGCAGGTACCACGCGTCGGGGCATATCGAGAGCACGTCCTCGATCACGCTCTCGAAGAGCTTGAACTGGTAGAAGTTGATCCAGAACGCCTCGTCGTGCATCACGTGGAGGCTCCCGCCGAACCTGTAGCCGAGCTCGCGCGCCACCGCCCAGCCCTCCCTCAACCGGTCGTGCCCCGCCGCCAGCGCCGTGTTGATCACGAAGTCGGCGTCCCGCAGGGCCGCCCTGCGGTCAGCGGTCTTCTCCAGCTTGTACCTCGCCCCCACCTCCTCGAAGAGCTTCCGCATGAGCGAGTAAACCGCGTTCAACCTCCTCTCGTTGATGTCGACCAAGCTGACCGTCGAGCCGTAAAGGCTCGGCGTGAGGGCGAGGTCCACCGCCAAGCTTAGGGAGAAGACGGCGCTCCCCGCGCCGATCACGCAGATCTTAACGTCGGCCACGGGCCTCGGCCGATCTCCAGCTAACAAGCTTTGCGGCGGGGCGCGCCGCTCGACCGGCTCGGGCAAGCCTTAAATGAGCGGTTCTACCGCGCCCCTGTGCTCGCGCTCTACGCGCTATCGTTCGCCGGCTCGCTGCTGCAGGCGATTTTCCTGCCGACGCTCTCGATGTACGCCCGCTCCCTCGGGCTGAGCGAAGCGGAGGTCGGCGCGGTGGCTGGTGCCGGCTCGCTGGCCTACGTCGTCTCCGCCTTGCTCTCGGAGGGGCTCCTGAGGAAGCTCGGCTACAGGCTCCCGGCGTCGGCGTCGCTCCTGGCCGTCTCGCTCGGGTACGCGCTGCTTTCCCTGGCTCGCGAGCCGACCGCCCTGCTAGCGGCCTCCAGCCTCGTCAGCTTCGGCTTTGGCGTCTTCTGGCCGAGCGTGGAGAAAGGGCTCTCGAAGGCTGGCGGCGACGCGCCCACCTTCTCGTTCTCCTGGAGCGCGGGCAGCCTGAGCGGGGCTCTCCTGGTCTCACCCCTAGCGGAGCTGGGCCTCAGGACCGCTTACGCGGCCTCCTCCGCGGCGTCGGCGGCGCTGGCGGCGCTCCCCCTAGCGCTGGCTGCGCCCGGCGCGGGGGCTGGCGCGGAGAAGGGCGGGAGCGTGCTCTCCCTCTGGCGCTCCTGGCTGCTCTGCGTGGCTTACGCCACCTCCGCCGGCGGCCTACTAGCTTTCTACCCCATCGCCGCGGAGGGCCTACCGGGCTACAGCGTCTCGCTCGTGGTGTTCTCGATGATGCTCGCTAGGACGCTGACGTTCCTAGCCCAGAGGCGCTCGCCGAAGCTCCTCGCGGGCTCCGCCGCAGCCCTCCCCCTGCTCCTCGCGCCAGCCGCGGTGGGGGCGGTCGCGAACCAGTACGTCCACGCCGCGCTCGCCGTCGCCGCTGGGGTCGCGCAGGGCCTCGTGTACACGGCAGCCCTAGCCGGGATCTTCCAGGCGGGAGGCGCCTACACCTCGGTCTTCGAAGCGTCGATCGGCTTGGGCTACGCCGTAGGACCCATGATCGGGGCGGCCGGAGCCTTGCTCGGCCTC
>JAPWTS010000103.1 GCA_028275925.1 Thermofilales archaeon | reverse complement strand
GGGGGTGGGTCTGCACGACGGCCTCTGGGCGACCGTGATGGCCGGTTCGCCGGCGACCGCGATGTCCTGGTGGTGGGACAACTACATCCACCCCTACAACCTGTACCACCACTTCAGGGCGATCGCGAGCTTCCTGGAGGGCATCGACCCGGCCGCGGCCGGTTTCAAGCGCCTGGAGGCTGAAGTCGTGCTGCCGAGCGACTTGAGTGGGGAGGAGCTCGCCGACGTCGTTGTCTACCCCTCGCTGGGCTGGGCGCGCCCGCAGGAGAGCTACTTCGTGGTCAGGCTCGACGGGGCGGTTGAAGGCGACGTGTCGCAGATCCCCTCGTTCATACAGGGCGCCGCCCACCCGGACTTGAGGAACAACCCGACGTTCAAGGTCACCTTCCCGCGAGGTGGCAGGGTCGTCGTGCACGTGAACTCGGTGTCGCGCGCCGGCGCTGTGCTGGCGGTGTACGTGGACGGGGGGCTCGCGAAGCGCGTGGATTTGCCGGATAGGGACGGGAAGTACGACGCGTTCGCGAGGGAGTACGACATGGACGTCGTCATCGAGGTTCCGCCCGGCACCCACGAGGTCAAGCTGGACAACCTGGGCGTCGACTGGTACACCGTGGATTACGTGAGGTTCGAGGGCGCGGCGTTGAAGAGGGCGAGAGTGAGGGTTTACGGGCTCACGAACGGGACCTTAGCGCTCGTCTGGGTGAAGAACCCCGACGCCACGTGGTGGAACGCGATCCGAAACGCGAGCGTTGAGCCGGTGCGGGACGTGACGATCAGGCTCGCCGGTTTCAGCGACGGCGACTACCTTGTGGAGCTCTGGGATACGTGGAAAGGCACTGTTGAACGGTCGTGGACGGAGAGAGCGAGCGGCGGGTTCTTGACGATCAGGCTGGAGAGCGTAGCTCGCGACCTGGCAATAAAGGTGAAAAGGGCTGGCTGAGACCCGCGGGGAAGGGTGTAACGTCGAGCCGGCGTGGCGGGCCCGCCGGGATTTGAACCCGGGATCTGCGGCTTAGGAGGCTTGCGGCCCCTCAAGGGCCGCCGCCCTCGGCGCAGCGCGCTTTTCCGTGCTAGGCCACGGGCCCCGCGTTGAAGGTCAAAGGGGCAGGGTTAAAGACTTTGCGGGTCTCCGGCGGCCTGAAGCAGGCTGCAGGTGCGGCTCGCCTGCTGAGTTTTTCCAGGTAAATCATCTGGGAGCCCTCGGCAATTGGCGCGCCGCTTTTCCAGCGCGCCGATCGTCATCGGGCGAGCTGCTTCTGCTTTGCGGTGTTATTAAGTTTAACGCGTCGCTTTGTGCCAGCGGTCACCTTTGGTGTAGCTTGATCTCTCGTACGCGAGAGCTGCTGTCGATCACGGCGGCGCCCCGCTCGAGCGCGCTCTCCGAGGGTAGGGGGAGCCTGTGCGCCAGCATGTAAGCGCGCGTTTCAGGCGTAATTTCTGCTAGAGCGACCGTGTGCCGGAGGTGCCAGCGCTGCACTGACCGCTCGAGGAGCACGAGCCTAGTGCCGCGCGCGGTAAGCTCCTCGAGGAGGGGTTCAACCCACGCGCGCTCCCGCGTAGCCAAGCTGAGTTCCCCAACCACCACCAGCTCGGGCGGGGGTGCGCCAGCTCTTTCCAGGTACGCGACCCAGAGCAGCGTTAACGCCCTCCTGCACGAAGGTGGCGCAGCTGCCAGCTCGACGCGGGCGCCCCTCGCGTCGGGGGGCTGCGCGCTGTCTACGATGTAGTTTAAGAGCAGGGAAAGCTTGCGGTAAGCGAGGAAAGCAGCGGTGTCGGCTCGCGAGGCGAGCCTAGCCAAGCACTCGCCCATCGTGCGCGATCTCGCTGCGGCGTCGGCGGCTGCGACCTCAGCCGCGGGGGTGCTCGGTCCCGGTATCGAGGGGAGGACCAGCGGAAGGTGCTCCGAGACAGCCCAGTAGGGGAGGGACGGCGCTTGCGCCCTGAGCTGAAGGTCCCCGAAGAGACCGTGGTAGTCGAGCACCGCCAGGCTTAACCCCGCTGCCGAAGCGCGCGCGATCAACCCCTTCGCCAGCTCCTCCCTCTTCCCCCCAACCCTCCCGACGATCACCAGCAAGCGCTCCTCGAGGAGCTCTTCGAGCACGGGCCTCCACCGGGAGCTCGCTAAGCGGCAGCTCTTTTGAGGTTCAGGTAGTCCTCCAGTATCTCGTTCAAGGCCTCGCTGAAGGTCAGGTTGCGGCTCCTAGCGTACTCGTCGACGAACGCGGCGAGGCGTCGCTTAAGCAGCACGACCCTCTCGATCATCTCCTCCCTCGATAGTTCTTCGATCAGCTTTTCCGGCTGAAGTGCTAACTGCGGGTTTTCCCGGATCTTGCGCGCGAGGATGTCCAGCTCGCTGGTGCTCAAGCCGCGGTCTGCCGCTAGCTCCGCCACCCTCCTCACCACCTCATCCGGCCTATCTACGACGCCCTTCTGAGCCAGCTCCTCCACCGCCCTCACCACCTTCGTCATCCCGGTGCGGCTCACCCCCCTCTTTCTCTGGGCGCGAGGCGGCCTGCCGGGCTTCGACTCCGCCACGGCGGGCGCTATCGTGCGCAGCCGCGCGTAGAGCCTGACGAACCTCTTTATCTCGTCAAGCTCGACTTGGATCCGCGACGAGATCTCCTCCTCGCTCAAGCCCATCTCGTGCAGCCTCGCGATCCCGCGCCCCACCTCCTCTGGCGTCAGCGTGTTCTGCCTCAGGTTCTCGCTCAGCGAGAGCTCCAACGCCTCCCGGTCGCTCAGCTCCTTCACGACGCAGGGGACTCCTCGCGCGAAGTACTTCTCGAAAACCTCCGGCCGCTCCCGGCGCAGCAGCCTGATCGCCTCCAGCCGCATACGGCCGCACACCACGCCGTAGCCAGCCCCCTCCGGCCTGACGACGAGCGGGTGGAGGAGGCCGCGCATCGCGATGTCCTCCGCCAACCTCCTCACGGCCTCCTCCGACACGTGGATGCGCACGTTAGCGGACGAGGGGAAAAGCCGATCGAGCGGTATCAGGGTTATCGACTCCATCGCAGGGTGGGGCCGGGAAACGATATAAATGCATTTTGGGGCGCTGCCCGCCTGAAGCCCCTCGCTCTCCCGTTAACATTCTTACAAGCCCTCTAGATCGAAAGTATATCTGATAACTTTTCAGCTATTTTCCTTCCTTTTTCTGTTAAATCAAATAACCTTACTTTAAGTTTTTTAACTTGAATTGGAGGTTCTTCGTAAATAAGCCCCATCTGCTTCAGCTCATTTATTATACCCATCGTCCAGTTGTACTGCGCTCTATACCTCCCCCCAGTCAGCGCTCGCTGGATGTCCGACAGCGTTGCCTTGCCAGCTTTATACAGGAAGACTAGGATCACGATGTGCGAATGCATGCCTTCGCTTAGGAGCTTTTTAATAATATCTGGAATGTCGCGATCCTCAGCCACGGATGCTTTGCGCTAAGCTCCTAATAAGCTTTTGCTCAACCGTAGCATTTTCACCTCAACGAGGCACGAATACCTCAGCGGAGTATTCGCCGAACTTCTCGCAGCTAGGCAAAGCCGCGAGCCAGCAGATAAAAATAAATATAGGAAATCGCTCATCCTCCCGTGATCGTCGCGACGTTCAGCGGATCGAAGGGTGGTACTGGGAAGACCACGCTCGCGGTCTCGCTCGCGCTGGCAGCCAGCTTGAGCCGCGAGGTCCTGCTCGTTGACGCCTCCGCCGAAGGGGGTGCGACGGCCTACCTCCTGGGCGACTGCCCGGGCCCCTACCTGAGCGAGGACCCCGACGGCAGCTTGCGGAGGGTGGAGGCGGACGAGCTCCGCCTCACGGTGGCGGTCAACAGGGGCCCCTTGCTCTGGCCGCAGAAGGTGGCGGAGCGCGTCGCCGCCTGGGCTTCGCGGTACCAGCTCGTCGTGATCGACCAACCAGCTCTAACCGACGTGGACGCGGTGGAGCGCTACATGCCCCTGCTGAAGCTCGCCGACACGGTGCTCATTGTAACTGAGCCCAACCCCGCTTCGATTGAAGCCTCCCTGTACAGGTTCGGGGGCAAGCGCGTCATCGTAGCTTTGAACCAGCCCCGCCCCTACCCGAAGACCGTGGTAGAACATTATCGCCGGGTGATCGAGTACTTCTGCCGGAGGAACGGCTACGAGTACGTGCTGGTGCCCTACGAGCCAGCGGTCAGCAGGTTGAGCCCCTCCACCCTCGGGATCTTCAAGTACACATCGGATGACTACGACAGCGCGATCGCGAAGCTGGGCAACCTAATCCTGCGCGGGCGGTAAAAATATATACTGGCGCCCCGCCCCACTCTTGTGAGCCTCTTCAGGAGGGATAAGGGTAAGAGCGAGGAGCGCGAGGCGAAGGACTTCTTCGAGGAGCACGAGAGGATGAAGCAGCTAAAGAACAACCCGCAGCCTTTCCAGCCCCAGCCGGTTCAGCAACCTCAACCCCAACCCGCTCAACCCCCGCTCCAGCCACAGCCTGTTCAGCCGCAGCCGGCTAGGCCTCAGGTTCAGCCCCAGGTCCAACCCGCCCAACCCCAAGCTAGACCGCAACCCGCGGCTCCCCAGCCGAGGCCTGCCGCTCAACCCCCGCTCCAGCAGCCTGCGCAGCCGCAGATCACTCCGATGGAGGCTCTGATCGAGGCTTTGAAGCTGCTGGGCCTCGACATCGGGCCGGTGGAGAGCTTGAAGACGTACGCTAGGGAGCTGGAGGCGAAGGAGAAGGAGGTGGCGGCGCGCATCGAGGAGCTCCAGCGGCTCCTCGAAGCCATCAGGAAGGCCCGGCAG
>JAPWTS010000002.1 GCA_028275925.1 Thermofilales archaeon | reverse complement strand
GGCAAGTACCGAGCTCGGGGCTCCGGCCCCCTTCACCGCGTTCTCTCCCACCGCAGGGTTCCGCGGTGCACGGGCTCAGGGCGAACCGGAGGCTTATAAATTCGATGTTGAGAAGCCCGAAAGTGATTTTTTCTAAACGGAAAGTTAAAGAAAAGGATAGAGAATACGCAGGTATACTGTATGGGACGCTCCAGCGGAGCTAGGCGTGCGCTATTGGAGCGCGCGCGCTCGCCCAAGGGCGTGGAGGTAGCCACGAAGCTCGTCCGGAGGAGGGGGAGGCTCTGCATCTTCAGCGCGCGGAACCTTCTTTTAGCGCCTCCTCCTGCGCTCCCTCAGAGCGTGTGCGCGATGGCCGGGTGGGCGGCGGTGCCTCGGCTCGCGAGAATTGCGAGGAAACTGGCGAGCGCGCTAGGGGTCTACAAGCTCTACGAGAAGCTGCTGGAGTCGGAGGTCAGGAGCGGCGGCAACATCCCTTCGCACGTCGCCGTGATACTCGATGGCAACAGGAGGTGGGCTAGGGAGGAGGGCGTGCCTCTCGAGGTCGGTTACAGGGAAGGGGCTCGGCGAGTGGAGGAGTTCTTGAGATGGTGCTACGATTTGGGAGTGCGGACGGTAACGCTTTACGCCCTCTCGACGGAGAACCTTTCGCGCAGGAGCCCCGAGGAGATTCAGCTGCTCTTAGGGATCCTCCGCGAGTACTTGAGGAAGGAGCTGCAGGAGGGTGAGCTGGTGAAGAGGAGGGTCAGGGTTAAGGCCATCGGCTTCCCCGAGCTGCTGCCGCCCGACATAGCTGAGGGTATCAGAGAGCTCGAGAGGAGGACGGAAGGCTTCTCGGAGAGGTTCCTCAACGTAGCTGTAGCGTACGGCGGCCGCGCGGAGATCGTGGAAGCCGCGAAGAGGATCGCGGGGGACGTGGTGAGGGGGGCGCTGAAGCTCGAGGACATAAACGAGGAAATCTTTGAGAGGTACCTCCAAACCTCGCACCTGCCCAACCCGCACCCTGACCTCGTGATCCGCACGAGCGGCGAAGTGCGGATCAGCAACTTCCTGCTCTGGCAGATCGCCTACTCGGAGCTCGTCTTCCTCGACGTCTACTGGCCCGAATTCAGGAGGATAGACTTTCTGAGAGCTCTGAGGACTTACCAGAGGAGGAGCCGCAGGTTCGGCGCGTAAGCATCGGCGCTTTCGTTCAGCCAGCGCCGCTGCGTACTTGGCGCACGCCTTTACTTGCGAGGCGCGGTAAGGTTTCTCCCCTCTTCCGTAATGGTATTTCGCTTTCCTCGGTTTTGTTAGCCGAGTTACGTAACACATTATTTTCTTTATTGTTAGAGAAAAAGATTATTTATCTGAATTCTAAACGCCATCTTGATAACTCCCCACTTTAGCCTCGGAGTAGAGCCTCTGCAAAGAGTGGGGTCGTGGTGTGACGCGCGCTACGTATTTAAGCGAGGGAATCGGAAGTGCGAGCAGGGGAGTATGGCATACGATCTATTGAGCTTTACCAGCTTCGCCGATTTCATTGAGTACTTAGATAACCAGATATCGCAGTTAAAATCTAAAATAGATTATTTGGAAAAGAAATACGAGGCTTTGAAAAGTAAAGCCGAAAAGGTTAGGAAGCTAGAGACCCTCCTCAGCAAGCTCGTGGGCGAGCAGATACGGTCGATAAACGAGGTCGACTTCATGGGGATCAGAGTGGTAGTTAGTGCCCGCGCGCTCGACGAGTTGGTGGCGGTGGAAGAAACCCTAGCAGCGCTCAAGGACACCCTAGCGGCACTAACTCGAGTCCGCGAGGTCATCGCCAGCCTAGTGAAGGAGACGGAGATAGAGAAGGGAGGGTTAAGCCTCCTCGTCCAGACGGTGAATGGGATCCCCGTCAAGCTGCTGTTCAAGGAGAGCGAGACCCCATGAGAAGCTTCCTTTGGGCAGCGCTATTCCTCTTAGCGACGCTTGCGCTGCTAGCTAGCGCTCAACCCAGCGTGACGGCGCTCGAGCCGGAGGCCGAGGTCCTAGGGTTGGCAGTGAGCGGGAACCACCTCGCAGCCGTCTACGCCAACGGCACGCTAGCCACTTACGAGTTGCCGCTCCTAACCCCCGTGTGCTCGGCTCGGTGGAATCTCGGCGCAGTTAAACCGGTTGGCGGAGGCGCGGTGGAGGGGGGGCTTGCGGTGTTCGTTTTAAGCAACGGGACCGTTGTTGCCTTCAACCCAGCGAGCTGCAGCGTTGCTTGGAAGGCGGAGCTGCCCGGTGGACGCCTAGAGCGCGCCGTGGTCGGTGGGAGGTGGGTGGTCGCCGTCGCGAAGTACGGCTACTCAACGGAGAAGGGCAGCTTGGAGCTGGATAGAGTGCTCGTTTACGATGTTGTGCTTAGGGCTCTCACTTTCAAGGTCGACAGGAACTCCGACATCCGGCTGGTTTACGCGTTCGATGTGAAGGTTTCGGGGAACCTCCTCCTGCTAGTGGGCATCGATACCACCTGCGAGATCTGCAGGCTCACTGACACGTACGTGGTTGTCTACAACCTCTCGACGTTCGAGAGGGTGTTCGCCGAGAGGATCGGCGAGTGTAAGGCCGACTTGCGCGGGAGCGCGCTCCTCGCCGCCCGCGTGGAGGACGGCTCCGGCTTCATGTGCAACCTGCTCACCGGAGCTCGGTGGGAGTTCAAAGTGGGTTCGAGGATCGCCGATGCGAGGGTGAGCGGCGGGGAGGGCTACGTGCTCGCGCAGCAACCAGAGGGGGGAGTTGCGCTCTACCGCATCCGCGGCCAAGGCTTGGTAAAGGCTGGCGTGTACCCCGAGGGTTACGCCATCGCCTTCCTTAACGGGACCCCGCTTGTCGTGGGGACCGCTTCCGTGTATGTCGGTGGTCAGCGGCTGAACCCCCTAGGCTGGTCCCCGCCGTGGAAACCCAGCGAAATCGTAGAGTACGGGAAAGGGGTTTTGGTGCAGTACGGTCGGTGGCTCCTGCTCAACGCGTACGCTGCGGCGCACTCGCAGCCTCAGAGCGCGGCGACGCTCGTCGTAGTCACGGAGGCGGGGGCTACCGTGAGGGTTTCACCTGCGGGCGTTTCGGTTGTAGCGAACGAGACGGGGATGGCGACCCTAACGCTGCCCCCCGGCGCGTACGAGGTAAGCGCTTGGAAGGAAGGGTTCTCGCCCAACTCCACTAGGTTGGCACTTTCCGCTGGGGAGCGGAGGTTTCTGGAGCTAAAGCTCGCTCCAGCGCGGCCCAAGCAAGAAGCCTACTTCTCGGTGGTGCTTAAAGGGGCGTCGGGCGAAAACCTGGGGAACGCGACGCTGGAGGTTGTATCGGCTAACGGGAGCTTGATCTACAGCGGCTCTCTCAACGCCGCCAGTCGCGGTGCTCCGGTGAAGCTCGCGCTCCCAGCGCCGGGCACTTACGTTGTCCGCGTGCGCGCTGACGGCTGCTCGTGGGTTAGCGGCCCCTTACCTCTGCTGCCCGGGGAGGAGAAGGGGGTGGAAGTGGAGTGCGTCGAAGCGAGACAGCCGAGCGAGGCTCCCGCCGGCAACTCCTCCTCGGCGGCGGTCAACGCTCGCGAGATCGCGGCAGCGCTTGCATCCTACGTCGCGGTGAACGCCACTCGGGCTCGCTCGGTTGTAACCAACCTCCCGCCGGTTACCGACATCGACGGGGCTAGCGTGGAGCTCGCTAGAGGCGTCAAGCTTCTGGTCTTCTTCTACACTAAGTGCACGGGCTGCTCCTTCCTGGTACCCAAGCTGAGGGCGCTGAGCGTGGAGGTGGTGATGATCTCTCCCTCGAGCTACGACAGCGAGGCGTCTCTCAGGAGCTACAGCGAGAAGGTTAACGCGAGTGGGTGGCGCTGGGTCCTCGACGAGGGCGCCCAGCTGACGGCGCGCTTCAACGTTTCCGCTTTCCCCACGGTTGTGCTCCTCGAGGACGGGGCAGTAGTGTTCGTTGGGGTAGGAGCGGCAGAGGAGGCACAGCAGCTGGCTAGCACGGCCACGAGCCTGCTGGCCGCCCTTGCGGATTGGGTGGAGGACCCGGTGTTCCTAGCGTTGACCCTGGGGGCGATCCTTTCGATCCTGGTCTCGGGGAGGGTCGCAAGGGAGTAGGGTTCCCGCTCTCCAACCTTCGATGCTGCAGCATCGAAGCTAGGTAGCGCCTGACCGCAAGTAAAAGCGTGAAAAGCATATAAAGGGTTTAGGGTGGGAAAAGGGGGGTTCCGGTGGGGGGTAAAAAGAAACCGACCGTTTCCCAGCTGGAGAAGCGGTTGATGAGGGAGCAAGCGGCGAAGTCGGGCAAGCAGCAGGAGGAGGGGCGGCCGAAGCTAAAGGTCACAAGCCAGGGGGCTCTGACTCAAGCGTCGCTCGATGCTGTGTACCGCGAAATCGCGAAGCTGCCTTACGTTACCCCCTATACGCTGGCGACGACCTTTGGTTTGAAGGTGAGCGCGGCGAAGCAAGCTTTGCGAGACCTCGAGGCGAAGGGTCTCGTTAAGCTGGTCGATGCGAACCGGAGGATCCGCATCTACGTTCCAGCGGGCGCTCAACCCGCCGCGGCCGGCTAGAACTCGAGGAGCTCCGCTAGGCTCTTTGCGGGCACGCTTCCCAGCTCTTTAACCTTTTTCTCCACAATATCCCTCTTAGCGTTCACGACGCCCGGCTCGACGACCGTGACCATCCCCTCCTCGATCAACCTCCTCAGCAGCCCCTCCGGGTCCTTTACGCCTAAGCTCCTCAGGTCCGCTAGGAACCTAAGCCTACCTACGCTCCAGTACCTGTTCAAGTACTGGAGCGCTACCGCCAAATCCCTGTCTACCGGCTCCTGTGCTCGCGGCGGCTCGACCTCGGCGGCTGCAACTGGCGGAGGGCCGACGGCAGTTTCGGTTTCCGCTTCCTCGGCTTCGCGCACCTCCTTCGCCCCTTCGATCGCACCTGTGCTGACCTCCTCCCCCTCTAGAAACGTCAGCAGCGAGCCTTGCCGCCCCCTAGCGGCTCTCGGGCGCTTTTCGCGCGCCGGTTTCGGTCTCGGGGGCGGCGTTCTCGGCCTTTTAAGCGAGATCCTCCGCGGGATCGCGATCTCCAGGTGCTCGTCGACGAGCTCGAGCTCGGGCGAAGCCTCCACAACGCCCCTCCGCTTCAGCTCCTCGAGCAGCAGAGAGAGGGTGACAGGGCCCACGTTGCGTTCCTCCCCCCACTTCAGCAGCTCCTCCCAGCTCATCGACTGCCTGCTTCTCACTTCGCTCTCTAGAGCTTTGACCAGGTCTTCGTACTCGTCCATGGCTTACCTCTCCGCACCCCCGGCCCTTCCCTCCTGCGGCGGGCTTGGAGCCACTAGAGCGATCAACCCCCTGCTCGCCAGCATCTGGAGGTACGCCAGCAGGGACGCTTGAGCTTCCCTCCGGTGCAGCTTGAAGCGCTCGGAGACGCGCTCAGCGATCTCGCTTACGGTCCGCTCGCCGTCCATGAGCTCCCACACGAAACCGCCCACAGCATCGAGGACGATCTTCCTTTCTGTAGGCTCCTTGACGAAGCCGCTGAAAAGTCCCGGCTTTGAAGGTTCCAGCTTGATTGTGATCACCACCTCCCCTTTTTCGTTCTTCTCCCAGCTGACCGCCGGGTTCCTGATCGGCTTGCTGGCGAGGATCACCTCTAGAGGTATCGGCGGAGGTTCGCTTCGCTTCTCCCGCCTAAACAACGGCACGGTTGGATGGCCGGTGGCCGAGTTAAATTTTTGTTGCGCGCGAACAGCGCTGGCAACAGTTGGAAGTCATGGTCGAAGCCGAGGAAGCGCTACTGCATCCAAAGCTAATCGAGGTCGCTAAGAGGTACGGCTACTCGAGCTTCAACGAGCTGCAGCTGCGAGCTTTCAAGGTGCTGAGGAGGAGGGTGAACACCGTCATCGTAGCTCCGACCGGCTACGGCAAAACGGAAGCCGCGCTCTTCCCCGTGCTGAGCGCCCTCCTCGAGGAGGGAGGAGCCGAGGGAGGGATCCGGGCGCTCTACGTAACCCCTCTGCGGGCGTTAAACCGGGACATTTTCGCGAGGATGGGCAGGCTGGCGAAGGACCTCGGCGTAGCGCTTGAGGTGAGGCACGGGGATACCCCGCAGAGCGTTAGGAGGAGGATCGCGGAGAGGCCGCCGCAGATCCTGATCACGACGCCGGAAACGCTGCAGTTCGTACTCGTCAACCAGAAGCTCAGAGGCGCGCTCCGCGAGCTTGAGTGGGTTATCGTCGACGAGCTCCACGAGCTGATGTCGAGCAAGCGCGGGCTTCAGCTCACGATAGCTCTCGAGAGGTTGGAGGGAGCCAGCGAGCGGAGGTTGTGCAGGGTTGGGCTCTCGGCGACCGTGAGGAACCCCTTCACGGCGGGGCTCTTCCTGACCGGCGGCAGGTACTTCGAGATCGTCGAAGCCAGAGGCGGTAGGCGGTACGAGATCGACGTCGTCTACACGCGCGCCTACGAGGAGGCGGAGGAGAGAGCCAAGCTGCTGGCGGAGCTTGTTGAGAAGTGGAAGAGCGTGCTGATCTTCACCAATACGCGCGATACCGCTGAGGCGCTGGGCCTTAGGTTGAGCAAGCTGTGCGGCGGCGCGGTTGCCGTCCACCACGGCTCCCTCTCGAGGGAGCAGAGGACGGAGGTCGAACGCAGGCTAAAGGAGGGCGCCCTCAAGTGCGTGGTGGCGACCTCCAGCCTGGAGCTGGGCATCGACGTGGGCCACGTGCAGTACGTCGTGCAGTACATGTCCCCCCGCCAGGTCAACAGGCTCGTCCAGAGGGTGGGGCGGAGCGCCCACTTCCTCGGCGGAGTAGCCAAGGGGTGCATCGTGGCTTCCGACGTCGACGACCTGCTCGAATCCGTGGTGATCGCAAGGAGGGCGAGGAACGGTGACCTAGAGGACGCGGAGTTCGAGGAGCTCGCATACGACGTTCTGGCGCACCAGCTCGTCGGGCTCGTCCTAGAGCGCGGCGAGGTCAGCTTGGAGGAGGCGCACAGGATCGTTGCGAGAGCTTACCCCTACAGGGGTCTCGGGCTGGGCCAGCTCAGGTCTCTGGTCGAGTTCCTGGCGAGCATAAGATTGCTCAGGTTCAGCGGGGGGAAGCTGCTGCGCGGGCCGCGCAGTATCAAGTACTACTTCGAGGCGGCGTCTACGATCCCCGACGTGGAGACCTTCGACGTTATCGACGTGGGCAGCAGGAGGAGGGTGGGCACGCTCGACGGCGACTTCGCGGTATCGGCGCTAAGCGAGGGCAGCAGGTTCGTGTTGGGCGGGAGGGCCTGGGAGGTGGTGAGGATCGACGTCGAGGAGGGCAAGGTCTTCGTTGAGCCGGCGGAGGAGTCTGAGGCGGCGATACCGGCGTGGGTCGGCGAGGACCTGCCGGTACCCTTCAAGGTCGCGAGGGAGGTCGGGGCGCTGAGGCGCCGCTTGGCGACGGAACCTCTAGGCAAGCTCGCTAGGGAGTACGGAGTCGGGGAGGAGATGCTTGAAGAAGCTAAGGATTACGTGGAGAGGCAGCTGCGGGCGCTGGGCGTTGTGCCAAGCGATAAAGACGTTGTGGTGGAGGTGGGGAACAAGCTGATCGTGATCCACGCGTGCTTGGGCACGCGCGCCAACGCGCTCCTCGCATTGCTGCTCAGCTACGCGTTGGCGAAGATGTACGGCGTGTCCTCGAAGCACTTCTTCGACGCCTACCGGGTAGCGCTCGCCCTTTCTAGGGATCTGAGCGTGGAGGAGGTCGGGGAGCTGCTGACCGAGAAGCTGGAGAGGGTTCTCGCCGATGTGGGGAGCGCCGTCAGGAGCTCGAGCCTCTACCTATGGAAGCTGCTCCACGTGTGCCAGAGGATGGGCGTCGTGGAGAAGGGTTCGAAGCCCAAGATCCCCGTGAAGAAGCTCGCTGAGCTTTTTGAGGGAACCCCCATCGACGAGGAGACGATTAGGGAGCTTCTTAGCACGCGCCTGGACCCGGGTGCGCTGAGGGTGTTCCTGGAGTCCTTGAAAAGCGGCCGCGCGCGGTTGCACGTAGTGCGGGTGAGGGAGTTTTCCCCGATGGCGAAGAGCATGTTCGAGAAGCCTTACAGGGCGGGGGTTCTAACGAAGGGGTTCGAGCAGCTCCTCGTTCTCGATACGGTCAAGAAGCGGCTCGAAAAGTCGCGGCTCCTACTCGTCTGCCTCCACTGCTTGAAGTGGAGCAGAGAGGTGGTGGTCGGCGAAGCTGGTGACGAGGTGAAGTGCCCGCTCTGCGGCTCTAGGGTGGTTGCCGCGCTGAACCCTTGGGACGACGGAGCCCTGAAGGTTCTCGAGAGGTGGAGAAGGGGTGAGAAGCTGAGCGAGGAGGAGGTGCGCATCGTGAGGAACGCGCAAAAGAGCGCGCTACTGGTCATGAGCTACGGCAGAAAAGCTCTGCTCTGCCTAGCCGGCAGGGGGGTGGGGCCGACAGCCGCGGCCCGCATATTGAGCGCGAGCAGGTCGGAGGACGAGCTCCTCAGGGAGATAGTCAGAGCGGAAGCCGAGTACCTGAGGACGAGGGAGTACTGGCGCGAGCCCCCTCAAGCCCCTTCCCGCGGCGCGCACAAGCTTTAAAAGGCCCGGCGTAGGCCCCACGCGGGAGGGAAGATGGAGTACGTGTACGCTAGCCTGCTGCTCCACTACGCGAAGCGGCCGATCACCGAGGACAGCTTGAGGAAGGTGCTCGAAGCCGCTGGAATCGAAGTTGACGAGGTCAGGGTGAAAGCTGTGGTAGCGGCACTGAGCGGCGTCAACATAGACGAGGCTATAAAGAGCGCCGGCGTCCCCGCGATGGCGGTCGCGGCGCAGCCTGTCCAGCCTGCCGCGCAACCCGCCACAACCCCGGAGGGGGCTAAAGCCGAGGCCGAAGCGAAGAAGGAGGAAGAAAAGAAGAAGGAGGAGAGCGAGGAAACCCTCGAAGGCTTAGCGGCGCTCTTCGGTTAAAGACCGCAGCAGCGCTTCCAGCTCCCGCGGATTTTCGCAATAGAGTCTCACCCTGCTTACCCCACCCCCCAAGCCTGACCGGCTTCTCACCTGGAGCTCGACGAACCTGCGGCGGGTATCGACTCTAACGCTTTGCACGGTGAGGGGGGCTTTGAGCGGCACCCTACCCTCCAGCACCAGGCCCCTCTCGGTCACAAGGTAGAAGGAGGGTACGTCGAGCCGCCCGCCTGCGCGCTGCAGGCGCCTCCCAGCGATGTAGTTGACGAGGTACAAGATCAGCGTGAGCAACCCGTAGAACAGCAGGAACGTGAGGAACCTGCCAGCTTGACCGCTTAGATTCGTCTGGGCGACGAGGCTCGCAAGACCGTGTAAAGCGCCCTCGCGGACCGCCGGGATGAAAAGCGCAAGCATCACGACGAAGGGGGTCACCAGCTGGGGGACCATCGCCTTCGTCTGCGCGCTCAGCTCGCGGTTGAGCTCCCGGTCCCTCGACTTCAGCTTCGCGACCTCGCTGCTGCTCACCGAAAGCAGCGTTTTCCCAGACTTCACGTACTCGAGATCCTTGTATATGGCTGCTGCGCTGCGGCCGGCAACTATCGCGGTTACGGCGAGCACGGCAAGCACGTAGACTAGGAAGAACGTGCCAACGTGCTCCGGGAAGTACGTAGATACGTAGGCGAAAAGAATTAACAGACCTGTTGACACTAACCAGCTAGCGCGCTGATCCACGCAAGCCTAGCGAAACCGGCGCTGAAAACTTTTCTCCAATCGCGCCGTCAATGCCGGCAAACCGAGCTAGCCGCAAGCGGGGTAGCGCGCCTCTGATGAAAGTTGCAACGCTCAATCGAAAAGACCGAGAATGGGGACAACGCGTCCGTGGCAGGTGCTTGCTTGGTCCGCTGCGCGCTACGGTCGCCTACACGTAGCGATCATAGCGCTGCCCCTAAACAAGCGGGGGCCGTCGATAGGGTGGCAGCTGATAGCCAAGGATTGGCGCGAATAGTGGCGCGGGTCCAGCGGCAAGCGCTTAGCGAGGGAGATCGCGAGAGCGAACCCCCTCGGCCTGCTGACGCTGTACTTGGGGGACGGCTGCAAGCACCCAGAAGCCTTCGCCGTCTCGGTGGGGAGCGGCGCTGAGAAGTAACTGTGGTTCCAGAGATCGTGAGGAGGGCATATGAAACTGGCTACGGCAAGCTGCTCGATGCAATAAAATGCGACAAGTGGCTGGTGCTGAAGAACCTGCGCCAAAACAAAACCCTGTGCACGTGCGCTTCAACGGGCACGTCTTCTGCTTGAACTCCTTTCATTCCAAAGGCATAGCGTGCACCGTGACGAAGAGCGAGGAGGAGGCTAGGAGGTGCGCGCAGGCGCTAGCTGCACTAGGAGTGCAGGCTAAGGTGTGCAAGCGGCTGAAGAGGTACTGGATCGTGCAGCTGAACAGTCGCGAGGTGCTGAAGCTCGCCGAGCGACTCCCAGAGTGGAGGAGCGCCCTGAGAGAGCTCGCCGAGAAGAGGAGGATAGAGCCGAAAGGGCCCGTGACGAGGAGGCTGCTCGAGCTCGCGGAAAGCCCGCCCCCCCCCTGGCAAAACTTTAAAGCCCCCGCTCGAGGCGCGCGAAGCTAGCTTTTTAGCTGGGTGCGCGCCGGCTGCGGGCGATGGGAGCGAAGCTCGCCAAAGCAGCGGAAGCCCTCAAGATGGAGGACGGGGCAAGGGTCACGGTGCGAGGCTGGGTCTACCGTTTCAGGGATCTCGGGGAAAAGGTCTTCCTGGTAGTCAGGGATTCGTCCGGCATAGTCCAAGCGGTTTTCTCGGGAGAGGCCGCGGCCAAAGCGCGCGAAGCTGACGTGGAAGCGTCAGTCATCGTGACCGGCGTTGTGAGGAGCGACAGCAGGGCGCCCGGAGGCAAGGAGATAGTGGGCGAGGCGGTGGAAGTCGTGGGCGCGTCCAAGAACTTCCCCATCACTAAGGACTTTTCCCGCGAGTTCCTCCTCGACGTGAGGCACCTGTGGGTCAGGAGCAGGAGGATGCAGGCTGTCCTGAAGATCCGCCACACAGTTTTCGGAGCGCTGCACGAGTACTTCAGGAGGAGCGGCTACTACGAGGTTCAAGCACCCATGTTCATCACAGCTGCGGTGGAGGGCGGGGCCACGCTCTTCCCGGTGAAGTACGTGGACGGGAGCACGGTTTACCTCACGCAGTCCTCGCAATTCTACCTGGAGGCGCTGATCTACAGCCTCGAAAAAGTCTACACGATCGCGCCATCCTTCAGGGCCGAGAAGTCGAGGACTCGGAGGCACTTGACAGAGTTCTGGCACTGCGAAGCCGAGGTCGCGTGGGCCGGTCTCGAGGATATAATGAGAGTGGAGGAGGAGCTGGTGTCGTACGTCGTGGAGAGGGTTCTGGACAGCAACCAGGACGAGCTGAAGCTGCTGGGCCGGAATACCGAGCCTCTGGAGCGCTGCAAGCCACCCTTCTACAGGGTAAGCTACGACGAAGCGCTGGAGATCCTCGAGGGGAAGGGTTTCAAGGTAGCGTGGGGCGAAGACTTGGGAGCCGACGAGGAGCGCGCGCTTGTTGAAGAGTTCGACAAGCCGGTGTTCGTCCACCGCTACCCCGAGAAGGCGAAAGCGTTCTACCACAAGAACGACCCAGCGCGACCGGAGGTAACGCTTTCGGCCGATCTCTTAGCCCCTGAAGGTTACGGAGAGATAATAGGGGGAGGAGAGCGCATAGAAAGGCTCGAGGAGCTGCTCGAGAAGATTAAGCGCTTCGGGCTCAGGGAGGAAGACTACGAGTGGTACGTAGACCTGCGCAGGTACGGCACGGTCCCCCATGCCGGGTTCGGGTTGGGGATCGACAGGCTCGTAATGTGGGTAGCGGGCTTAGACCACATAGTGGACGCGGTGGCTTTCCCGCGCACCATAAGGCGGGTCTACCCATAGCGCGCCACTCAGTTACCCGCCCCTGAAGCAGAGCTATCGAGCTTAAAGGCGAGGCGGGAGTTTCTGATGAAGAAGAGACTGAAAGTTTTGCATGAAAAGTTAAAAATAAAAGAAAAAGAAAAAAGATTCTCATGCTGTTAGGTGGGCGAAGAAGGGAGGTACTGAAGGACGAGAGAATGCGCAGGAGGGCAACAACATGCGTGCACGGGGAGGTGAGCTCAACTTTGCTGGGAAGGGTTGAGTAAAAACGCATGGCTCTGCCAAGCGGGCGTTACCCCTAAGGCGCCGGAACGCGCTAAAAGATTAATAACCCCCTCACTCCTCAGCCGGTAGCCCCGGTAGCTCAGCCTGGTAGAGCGCCGGCCTCGTAAGCTACGCTCGGCCAGGGCAGCCGGAGAGGGGTTCCCCCACGGAGGACCCGGGTTCGAAGCCCGGCCGGGGCTCCACCCTTCCTGAAACGACCTCTACTTCGCCGACTACGGCTCCTACTGCGGCTGCTACGGCGAGCGCGAAATCTACGAGTGGATAAAGCAGCCTTTCCGCGCCGTCGCGCAGAGCGCGAGGGACGTGGTACGCGTAAAAGGGGCTTATCGCTATGGCCAGCGGAAGAGCGGCAGCCGCCGGGCGGCCTGAGGCTAGGAGGATGGCCGCTACTGCCAGGATGGCGACGAGGGAATACGTGAGCGCCGTGACCGCTTTTGAGTACAAGCTCCCCCGGCAGCGGCGGCGGAAGAGCGGGAGCCCGCGCCCGTACTCGTAGTACCTTTTCAGCACAGCGAGGAGGCTTGTGCGGTTGTAGTGGTATGCTAGGACCGGGCTGCACAGTATCTTTCGCCCAGTCGCGAGCAGCCGGTAAGCGAAGTCGAGGTCCTCGAACCCGAACCTCCAGTAGCTTGAGGGTATCACTCGCTCGTCGAAGAGCGCAGCCCTGTCGACGAGCATGTTCGCGGCAACCACGAGCTTGAGGTCGAGGTCGCCGCTGAGCAGCACCCGCTTGTGGCGGGGGTAGGGGGCGATCAGGGAGCGGTCCTGCGCGCGGGAGAGGAACTTGTCGCCGTTGGCTGCAGCGAGAGAACCGGCAACCGCATCCGCGCGCCAGCGCACGGCTTCAGCCACCATGCTCTCCAACCACCGTGGCGGCGCGATGCAGTCGCTGTCGATGAACGCCACGTAGCGGCCTGAGGCGGCGATCCCGCCGAAGACCCTAGCCCTCATGGGACCAGGATCCTTGGCGAGCTCCACCACCCTCACGTCTAAGCTCGATGACGCGATCAAGCTTCGAGCGTCGCCTGCACCTTCCGGCACTACGATGAGCACCTCGTCGGGCCGCCGTGTCTGAGCTTCCAAGCTCCTCACCAGCGAGGCGAGCTGGGCGTCGATTCTAGCCGCTGCCACGACGACGCTTACCCGCACGTATCCAGGGTCGCCGGGCTGAGCGGATATACCGTGCGCTCGCTGCGCCGGCGGATTTATGAGCTGTCGCGGTAGAGGGGGGCGTTAATGTGGAGCCTCCGAGGTAGCCGGCATGTCGGAGAGGGTTAACTTGCTATGCGTCTCGGACATACACGGTAGGCTGGAGGCCGCGAGAGCCCTAGTCTCGAGCGTGGACCAGAGCTTCGCTAAGAGCTTAGACGCCGTCGTGGTAGCGGGCGACATCGGCAACCCCCAGAAGGGCGACACCTTCTACCTCGTGGTCAAGGAGCTGGAGAAGCTGGGCAAGCCTGTGCTTTACGTGAGGGGCAACTGGGACGTGAACGCCCCCTCGGGGGTCGTGAACGAGGCGCCTCTGGTGGCTGATTTGGAGTCGCTGGGGCCCTTGGAGCTGAAGTGGGTTACGATAGTTGGTCACAGCAGCTCCCTGAAACCCTACAAGGGACCTCTGAAGCGCCCCATAGTCCTCGTTACACACTACCCCCCTTTCAGCATCCTGGACCGGGGTAGGAAAGCCGAGGCTGTCCAGCAGAGCCCGCACACCGGCCTGCCGGAGGTGAACTACCTGGTGGCTTACTACAAGCCGGCGGTGCACGTGTTCGGGCACTGCCACGCGTTGGGCGGCGTGGACGTGCGCCACAGCGGGGTTGTTTACGTGAACGTTTCAAGGCTGGATAGGCTGGGCAGGAACGGCGAGGTCATAGGGAACTACGCGCTTGTCTCGATAGACAGGAACGGCGGCGTGGAGGTAAAGTGGAGGTTCGTGAACGGGGAGTGGAAGAGGTGCGCCCGCTGCGGTAGGAAGGTGCATCTGCCCTCCGACTGGACAATGTGCAGGAGGTGCGCGAGCAGGTTCGAGCTGGGGTTCAAGAAGCTGGACAAGAGCCTGGAAAGAGTCTTGGTGACGGTAAAGGGCTCCGATGGGGAGCAGCTCGTTAACGACCACTTCTACATCCCGGTGCACACCCTGCGCGACGAAGACTCGTACAACGACTTCATCGACTACCTCATAGTCAAGAGGCTTAAGGAGATCGCGGCGAAGGACGGCGGTAAGCTCCTACCCCTGACGAAGGATAAGGTCGTGGAGTTCTACTCCGAGGATTCCGAGGCCTACCTGTCGTTTAGCGAGTACCTTTTCTCCTGCAGGGAGGAGGTTGCAGGGAAGAAGTTGTGCCTGCTCATGAGGCTTTACGCGCTGGACAAGAGGGTGAAGGTGCTGTGGAAGGTGAAGCGCGGGGAGCGCGCGCTGGTGGAAGCCGAGTACGTGCTTGTGAAAGAGGAGCTGCTCAACGGTAAGCTGCTGGAGGAGCTCCGCGGGAGCGGCTTCACGCCGCTGCTCTCTTCGGTGAAAAGGGTTCAGGAGCCCTCTGCCTCCCCCTCGAATTCCAGCGGCCTCTCCGAAGCCGATGGCGCGCAGCGGTTACACGTCTAGGACGCCCTCGTCCGCGATCGTGAAGACGGCCTCCTTTTCGGCGTGCTTCGGCGAGTCGATTATCCGAGCGATCCTTTTGCCCTCCTTCCCCTTCCTCAGCCAGATCCTGTACGTGCACCCGTGAGCCACCACGTTCCCTCCAGCCGGCTTAAGCGGGTTGCCGAAGAAGACATCGGGGGCTGCCAAGACCTGGTTCGTCACCACGACGGCGACGTCGTATATCGCCGCGAGCCGAGCGAGCTGCATGATGTGCTTGTTCAGCTTCTGCTGCCTAGCCGCCAGGTTCTCGCGACCGGGGTACTCGGCTCTGAAGTGCGCTATCAAGCTGTCCACGAGAACCACCTTCACGTTTTCCTCCTCGATGATGCGCTTAGCCTCGTCCACGAGGAGCATCTGGTGATCGCTGTTGTACGCTCTAGCGTAGATTATGTTTTCCAGCGCCTTCTCCGGGTCGAGGCCCCTGTACCTCGCCATGCTCACGATCCTCTCGGGCCTGAACGTGCCCTCCGTGTCGATGTACAGGGCCTTGCCCGACAAGCCCCCCTTCTCCCTCGGCAGCTGAACCATCACCGCCAGCTGGTGGCAGAGCTGCGTCTTGCCCGCTCCGAACTCGCCGATTAGCTCGGTGATCGCTCTAGTCTCGATGCCGCCCTCGAGCAGGTCGTCGAGAGCTTTAACGCCCGTCGATATGTATGCTATGTTTTTCCTCTCCTCGTAGTACTCCTTGGCGGTCATGAAGAGCTTGCCGCGCATCAGCATCTTCTGGGCCGCCTGTATGATGCTCAGCGCGCGCTCCTCAGAGCCCAGGACCGCGGCCAGCTCGTGCGAGGACGCGAAGGCTATGTCCTTTATCGTGAAGAACCCTGCTTCCCTGAGCTTCTGGGCAGTGACTCTGCCGACCCCCTCTAAGTCCTCAAGGTCGACGTCCAGCTGCGGCTCGAAGCTTCTGCTGCCGTACTCTTCCTGCTGCTCCACTTCGGGCAGGGCGCCACCCACGCCACTTTCCTCTGCAGCAACCTCGGACGATGCCTGCCTGCCAGCCCCTCCGCCCCTCCTTCTGCTGCTCATACGCTCCGGCGCATGTGTGGCATTCCTCCTTTTAAAGGTTGCGTACAAGTATAGGACGCCGAAAGTAATCCCGAAGCGGGCTAAGCTGTCAGCTCTCCACGCGTTACCTGCCCTTCATGCGCGGTCCCGCACCACCGGCGCCTAACGTTGAGCGTTCGCTCGTGCGCGACGCGCGTAACCGCGAGAGCACAGGTTTCTTCACGCGGTTTGTTGGCTTAAAGTTGCTGCCGAATTAAAAAGATAGTGAGGAGAAATTTAAATTTGATATATTAATTTTCAGGTATAAGAAGTTAGGAAGGAGCCGTACTGCCGAACTGCATGGGCCCGAGAGGAGCTGAGAGCCGTGGCGTTGGGCCGCGGGGAGCGTGCGCGAGGAGCGAAGGCTAAAAAGGGGGCGTGTGCCGCTAGCGACCGGATGGTGCAGCTCACGCCCGAGGAAAAAGGGATGCTTGCCGGCTCGCTGGGCGAAGGGGTAGCGCTGGCGATGGAGAGCGTGGTCAGGGTGGCTGAGGTCTTGGGCGCTCCCAGGCTCGTCAAGGTTTCGAGCGCCCACATTTCCGGCGTCTCCTACAAAAACCTGGGGGAGGAGGGTGTCGAGTTCCTCGAGGAGCTCGCCGCTAAGGGCGCGAGGTTCTCCGTTCCCACCACCGTGAACCCGGCGGGTTTCGACATGGAGGTTTACAGAGAGATGGGTGTCGGCGAAGAGGAGTACGAGCTGCAAATGCGGATTGTGAGGGCGCTGGCCTCGATGGGCGCTAGGGTCACGCTCAGCTGCACGCCCTACCTGATCAACCCGCCTAGCTTCGGGGACCACCTGGCGTGGGCTGAGAGCAACGCGGTGCTCTACGCGAACAGCGTGATAGGGGCGAGAACCAACAGGGAGGGGGGGCCGCTATCCGTGCTTGAAGCCATCGTAGGTCGAGCACCCTACGTGGGCCTCCACACCGATGAGGGGCGGGCCCCTACGGTGGTCGTGGACGCCGGCGGCGTCAGGAGCTTCGTGGAGAGGACGGGCGCTGTCTCCGCGCTCGGGTACTTGCTGGGCGCTAAAGTGAAGGCGGGGGTTCCGCTGCTCGTTAACGCGCCGAGGAACCTCGCCCACCCGGGCAACCTCCGCTTGTTCCTAGCGGCCGTGGGAGCTGCGAGCTCGATCGGCATGGTGCTGGTGGAGGGTGTGTCCCCCGAGTTCAAGCGCGTCGAGGGCTTGAAGGAGATCGCGCTGGAGGAGGGGGAGCTGGAGAGGGTTCTCGATAAGTGGAGCGGCGAGGCGTTCGACGCGGTAGTGCTCGGATGCCCGCACCTGTCGCCCGGCGAGCTCGCGGAGCTTGCGAGCCGCCTGGGAGGGCGCAGGGTGAAGGGGCGCGTCCTTGTCTTCACCTCGAGGTGGGCGGTTTCGCGGGCGGCCGACGCGGTAGAGGCCCTGCGGCGGAGCGGCGTTGAGGTGTACGCGGACACCTGCATGGTCGTGGGGAACCTGTCGGCGCTCGGGGTCCGCCGGTGCGCGACGGACTCCGCTAAGGCGGCGTTTTACTTGAGCAACCAGGGGTACGAAGTGGTCCTGGCACCCCGCGACTTCCTGCTCAAAGCAGTGCTATCCTCGCAGCGCTAGCCGCTCGCCTTATATTTCCCTTAGAGCCGTCGCTCGCGTGGACGAACATTTGATCTTTCGGGGAAGGGGGCTCGTGCGCGGGAGGGGGCGCGGCCCCTTGCTTGTGTCGGAGGAGCCCCTGTCTTTCTACGGCGGCGTCGATCCGCTCACCGGTAAGATCGTGGAGAGGGGTCACGAGCTGTACGGGAGGTCGGTTGCGGGCGCCATCCTGGTTTTCCCGTACGGGAAGGGGAGCACGGTCGGATCCTACACGCTGCTGAGGCTAGCGAGGAGGGGCAAGGCGCCAGCCGGCATCGTCAACCTCGCGAGTGAGCCGATAGTGGTCGTCGGCTGCATGCTGGGGGGCATCCCGCTGATGGACAGCCCGGACCCCAACCCGATCGCGCTCAAACGGGAGCTCGAGGGCCGAGAAGCCGAGCTCGTGGTGGAGGGGGGCACGGGTCTCCTGAAGGTGGTCGCGGATGTGCGAGGAGAGGAGGGGGGTCCTTGAGGCGATAGCCAGCGAGATCGCCAGGTGTACGCGGTGCCCCCTGCACGCCTCGAGGACGCGCACCGTGCCCGGCGAGGGCAACCCGTGCGCGCGCGTGATGTTCGTGGGGGAGGCGCCGGGCTTCAACGAGGACCTCCAGGGGAGGCCGTTTGTGGGCGCAGCGGGCAACTTGCTCAACGAGATGCTCAAGCTCGCTGGGTTAAGCAGGGAGGAGGTGTTCATAACGAACGTCGTGAAGTGCAGGCCGCCCAACAACAGGGACCCGGCGGAGGAGGAGGTCGAAGCCTGCAAACCCTACCTCTTCAGGCAGCTGGAAGCCGTCGGACCCGAGATCGTGGTGTGCTTGGGCAGGCACAGCGCTAGAGTGTTCTTCGAGTCCTCGGGTCTGAAGTTCGAATCGATAATGAAGGTTAGGGGGGAGCCGAGGAGGCTCGTCGTAGCCGGCCGCGAGCTCCTGTGCCTGCCTACGCTCCACCCAGCTGCGGCCCTGTACAACCCGCGCCTCCGCAGCCTCCTCGAGGCGGACTTCCGCCTGCTCGCCCGCCTCCTTTCGCGCGGGCAGGGTCTCGACCGGTGGTTCCTGTGAGCGAGCGCGTGAGGAAGCTGCGGAAGCTCATCGAGGCGCTCGACGGCTACAGGGTCGGGCGGTACACGAGCTTGGATAAGGTCGAGCGCTTGATCCACGAGCTCGGCTTGAAGCCCCCCTACAGCTGGGAGGAGGTCAAAAGGGACGTGGAGGCCATACTGGCCCTGCCGGCGTCCTCGCCCGAGTTCAAGCGGGTGGAGAAGATGGACAGGCGGGCCTCGCTTCTAACGAGGCTCAACCTGCTCCTGCTCCTCGGGGCGCTGCTCCTTTACGCCCTCAGGGTCTGGTACCCCAGCCTGCTGCTTGACGTGATCGTGCTGGCGCTGATCGTGACCAGCCTCATCGTCGTGAACGTGATCTACTACATCCGGGCGTACACCGCCGTGAGGATCAGCGCGCTGTATGCTGAGAGGCTCCCCGAGCTCGAGAAGCTCGGCCGCAGGCTCAAGGCCGTCGTCGAGTACCTCTTGAGGCAGCTGAAGAGGGAGCTCAGAGCCGCGGGCTTCGACCCGCGGAGCTACAGGCTGAAGCTGTGGCTCCCCGACTACTCGGGCATCAAGATCGTGAAGAAGCCGGGCCGCCTCTCCGCGAAGTACGAGGTCCGCCTGGCTTGAACCCTGCCGCGCACTCCCTGCACAAGCGGGCAGCGCCGACCTCCACGGAGCAGTCCTCGCAGACGAGCCTCCCGCAGGCAGCGCAGTAGCCGACGGAGAGCCTGCTCCGACACACCTGGCAGAGCGCGATCTCGCACGCTTCGCAGCGCCCCTCCCTCCAGTGCTCCTCGCACACGCGGCGGCCGCAGAGCTCGCACACGCGCGCCGCCGGCTTCTCGAGGCAAATCTCGCACAGTTCACCGACCCCCTCTTCCAGCTCGGCGGCGAGCTTTATCGTAATCCCCGTCACGCCCGATCGCGCGCGAAAGCTTCGAAGAGGTTTTTAAACACCCCTTCGAAAGCCGCGAAGGGGTTTTATGCCGCGGGCCGACCTCAACGCCAGGTACCTGGTGCTCGCGCTCATCAAAAGCTACGGGAAGCCCATGGAAAGGCGCGCGATACACACTTACGCGCAGAAGCTCGCTCGGAAGCTGGGGCTCAAGCTGAGGTTCTTCGGGGATCAACCGTTCTCGCCGGAGCTCGATCAGGAGATCAGGAGCATGGTGGCTGAGGGGCTCCTGAAGCCGCTGTTCCTCGTCGGCCCCTCTTACACCGAGCTGTACAGGGAGTACCTCGTGCTGACGGAGAAGGGCTTGGAGGCGCTGGAGAAGTACGCGAAGGCGCCCGAGCTTGAAAGCTTGATCGCCGAGAGCCTTTCCCAGGCGAAGGGCGAGGAGCAGGGTGCTTAACGCGCTCGAGGTGGCGGTTCTCGTTGACGACTACCTAACGGAGGAAGGCGCAGACGCTGGAGCGCTTCCGGCTCACGGCTTGTGCCTGCTGCTCGAGCTCGAGCGGGGTACGGGGGAGAGGGTGGTGCTCTTGGTCGACGGAGGCCCCTCGCTGGAGCTCCTCGAGCACAACGCGTCTTCTCTCGACGCGGACCTCGAGAGCGCTGAAGCCGGCTTCGCGACTATGTGGTCCTACCACCACGTCCTAGCCCTGCTGAAGCTCGCTGGGAGGTCGCGGCTCAAGCTCCACCTGCCCCCGCCGCCCAAGCGGAGGGTTGAGGCTCTCGAGGAGCTAGAGGGTTACGGCGCAATAGCGGTCCCGTTGCTCTCTCCCGCCTACAACGAGAGGGCTCTGCTCTTCCGGCTGGAGAGGGGTTTCGTGGCGATCGTCGGATGCTCGGCTTACGGCGTGGACGAGGTGCTCTACCGCCTGGCGCTTGCGGAGGAAAGGCTCGGCGCTGAGGTGAAAGGTCTCGTTGGCGGCTTCAACCTCAGCACGTACGACGCTTACGGCTTGAGGCTTCTGGCGAAGTTCGCCAGTAGGAGGGGCGCCGCTCTGCTGCCGCTCCACTCCACATCACTCGAGGCCCGAGAGAAGCTCTGCAGGCAGTTCGGCTTGGAGGAAGTTCCGGGGGTGGGGACGCGGGCGGAGTTCGGGTGAGCCCCTCAGCGCGCGCCGAAAGCGCTAAGAGGGAGGGGTCGACGAGCCAGCGTGCGCGCCGAGCTTAGGAGAGAGCTGGGAGCCGCGCTCGCGGCCCTGGCCATCACGCTGCTTATAGCGGCGCTCGCCGCGGCGGCCCCGATCGAGAACTTCCTCAGCTACTACCCTTTCCCCAGGCTGTACCCCTGGTACGCGTACTGGCGGGTGGCCGTCGTCATGTTCTTCGCGTGGATCCTGGCGTCCTCTTTCGCGTCTAAGGAGAGGAGACTGGTCCGCTGGCTCATGGTGACCAGCGCGCTGGCCTTGGCGGTCTCGCACTACACCGCTCTGGCGGCGGAGGCGGTGGTCGGGGGCGTGGAGATCGAGCTGCTCCCCCTCTTCTACAGGGTCGAGGCCAGCGGGGGGAGCATGCTCAAGCTGGACATCGCTCAAGCAGTGCTGCTGGCCACAATCGTCGAGACGGCGCTCATTTTAAGAAAATCTCCTCGTACTGCTTCAGGTGAGCAGCAGAATCCTTCACGCTGACGAAGAGCTTCGCCGCTTCCTCCACGTCCTTCCGGCCCACCCTCTCCGAGCCCCGCTCGCTCGCGAGGATTTTGGCGGGAGTGAGGAGCTGGACCGCGTACCTCAAGCTCTTCTCAGCTCCTATCTCGGTGAGCAGCTCGAGCGCCTCCTCCTCGAGGTCGACCTTCTCCTCTGCCGCGCGTATCTTCAGGATCTCCCTGATCTCGTCCCTAGTGTAGGGTCGCGTCTCGATTATCAGCAGCCTGTCCAAGAGGTCGAGCGGCATGCCGTGCGGAGCTTCGTAGTCGGTCCCCCGTATCTTCGCGAAGCCCCTATTGCTCGCGAGCACGATGATGGGCGCGAGGTCGCTCTCCATCGCGCGCGAGAGGAAGCTGAAAGCCTCGATGTCCAGCATGTGGACGTCGTCGATGAAGAGCACGCCTGGCAGCAGCTCCGCCCTGCCCTCGTCCACCCACTTCTTCACCGTTTCATCGACCCCCCTCCTCACGTCGGGCGGTATCTCCCGCTCCTCCCCGCCGCCGAAGAGCAGCGAGAAGATGCTGCCGCTGCGCGAGTGCATGAGGTCCAGGTCGTGGAGCGTCACCGTGTGCACGAACTCCTTCTCCTTGAGTATGGGGCCTTTCGGCAGCTCGACGAGCTTCGCGGAAGCGAGGTCGTACTTCCGCTCGGCCGCTTGGGCCCTACCGACCTTGTAAACCCTACCCGTCTCTTCGTCGATCCAGACCACGTCCCCCTCGCTGACCCCTTTCGCCAGCATCTCGGAGATTATCGCGCCGTCGACGGTGAACGTGCGCTCCTCGCTCGCCGTCTTCAGCGTCACGACCCCCTCGACGGGGATCTGGTACCACGGGTTGTAGGGGTGCCTATCGAACCTGACTTCCAGCTTCTTCACCATGCCCTCGTACACCCTGCGGTACTCCCTCACCCTCACGCCTATAGCGCTCCTCAGAGCCCTCGTCAGCACCTCGGTCTTCTTCACCTCAGCGGAGTAGATCTCGCTGCCCGATATGGCGACGAACGGCGTGTCCTCGCCGAGCTCCCTCGCTATCGCGACCGCGAGCGCGGTCTTACCGGTGCCCGGCGGGCCCGCGATCAGGACGGCGCGGCCGGCCATCTTCCCCTGCTTGATCATCTGAACCACGACCCAGGCGGCCCGCCTAGCCTCCGCTTGGCCCACGAAGCCGTCGGCGACCGGCAGCGCTACGCCGTTGCGGACGCCCAAGCCTTTGATGTGGCTGTGCGCCCCCACCCTCTCGAAACGCCTCGCGGATACGGAGACCGACATGGGAACCGTTTTCCGGACTTAAAGCCGACCGGCTTAAAAACCGAGCGCGAGCTAGAAAGCTAAGGTCGCCAGTCGGACTCGTCCTGGCAGGTGACGACCATGTCCGCAAGCTGGAAACCGTCCTTGACCCGCTTGAAGACCCACTTCCCCTCCCGCGCGAACCAGACCGCAACGACGGCGGTGCGCTTCTCGTACTTCTTGAAGGCGTCGAGGAACTTCAGGAGCTTGACCAGCTGCTCGGCCTCCACCCTAACCTTGCTCTTGCTCGTCGCTTTCACCTCGAAAGCCGCCACCTCGCCCGCCACGTTGTCCACCATGAACACATCGGGGAGCGCGGTCTTCGCCTCGGGGCTTGACCTGCCGCCGCTTACGGGGATCCTGAAGACGTAAGCCCCGCGGCTCTCCTCAAGGAGCCTGACTAACCTCCTCTCCGCTTCGAACCCCCTCCGGCGCCAGCTAGCGGGCATTCCGCACTTAGCGTTCCGCACCGCTAGCTTATAGTTTGCGCGCGGTTGCGCGAGCTTTTTAAGCTAGCCGGCGCGCGGCTACCGGATGATGAGAGTCATGCCTACCGAGCGCGTGACGTGTTCTGGGGTAGCTGACCCCTAGCGCGCTTCAGCCCCGCTCTTCCGCGGACGCGAGCCGATCCAGCTCCTCGCTCGCCTCCTCCAGAGCGTAGAGTATGTCCTCGAGCGCTTCGGCTTTCTCCGGCCTCTCCCTCGCGTACTCGCGGAGGACGTCTATCGCTTCGTCGACCAGCTCTAAGGCCTTCACCAGCGGGCTCTTAGCCCGGCTCACGGGCAAGGGGCTCCGCGCAAGAGTTATCTCGCTTTCGGTCGGCAGCGGCCGCTGGTGGTCGCGTGCTCGACGCCGCAGAGCTCAAGCGGCTGACGAGCCGCCTCGTGGAGCTCGGCGAGGCGCCTCCCGGCACAGAAGCCGAAGCGGAGCTGGCCGCGCTCCTGGCGGAGGGGTTCGAGCGGGCGGGCTTGGCGGTCGAGGTCCAGAAGTTCAGTTGCGCCAGCTGGCGGGAGGAGAGCGCTGCGCTCGAGGTCGACGGTAGGGCGCTGAGGGCGGTCGCTATGCCCCCTTCGCCGGCGGGCTACGTCGAGGGCGAGATCGCGCACGTGGGGGCCGGGCGGGCTCTCTCCCTGGAGGGCATCGAGGGCAAGGTCGCGCTGGTCGGCATGACGCGCGAAGATCCCGACTTCGTCGCCGCCCAGTACGCGCGCCTCGCGGCTGCAGGCGCGAGCGCGGTCGTGTTCTACGACTTCGCGCCCGAGCGTGTCAGGAGGGTTGTGGTCGGGATCTTCGCGAGCTACTCCGACGGCCCGGGTTTGCCCCCGCCCATCCCGGCTCTGGCGGTAAGCGGCGAGGACGGCCTCCGACTAGCGCGCGGGAGGCACTACGCCCAGATCGAGGTTGAGGCGAGGTACACGGAGAGCGCGACCTCGGCCAACGTCATCGCGTACGGCGGGGGGGAGGCGAAGGTGCTCCTCACGGCGCACTACGATAAGTGGCTGGCGGGCGCGGCTGACGACGCGGTCGGAGCGGCGCTGCTGCAGCTGCTCCCCAAGCTGCTCGGAGAGCTTCGGGGGTTGGCTTACGTGGCGTTCGGCGCCGAGGAGTTCGGCGCGCCGGGGTACTCGGCGTGGTACTGGGCGTGGGGGTCGAGGAAGTTCGTTGAGAAGCTCGAATCCAGCGGCGAGCTGGAGGGGTTGGTCGCCGTGCTCAACGTAGACGTGCCAGCGCGCCGACCCCTCACCGTGAGCGCGAGCGGCCCCGAGCTCCGCGAAGCCGCGAGGGCGGTTCTCGGGGGTTCGTTCGATTACGAGCTCGATTCGCCCTACTTCGACAGCTTCTCCTTCAGCAGCGCCGGCGTGCCGGCGCTCACGATACACTCCCTCTGGCGCTACGTGGACCTCTACCACACGGACGGCGACGTCCCCGACGCGATCGATTGGGAAGCCGCCGCGCAGGCGGGCGAAGCGGTGGCTCGGCTGGCCCGGGAGCTAACTGAAAAGGGTAGGAGTTTCCTCCGCTATGAGGCGTGGAGGGAGGAGCTAAGGACGTTGCTATCGCGCGCAGCCAGGTACCTACCGCCCCCCGCCGAGCTCGTGAACCTGCTTGAGAGGCTGCGCGTTGAGGAGGGCGCTGCGCGCGTGCTGAGGCGGAGAGCGCTGGCGGCGGTGTGCGAGGGAGACCCCCTCGAGCCCGGCATCCCCTCGTGCAAGGCTTTCCCGCAGTTCCTTGTGGTCGAGGACCTCGAAGCGGTCGAGAGCTTCATCGAAGGGCGCGCAGAGCTCGCGGAACTGGCGAGGCTGAAAAGGAGGTGGACAGTGGGGAGAGTCCGCGAGCTGCCAGCCGCGGCGCTAGGCTACCTGACGCCGTTCCTCTCCCGCGCTGGACCTGAGGGCGCCCGCGAGTACTTGAAGCGGGCGAAAGCCTCTCTCGCCTTGTGGCTTGAGCGCGCGTACGGTGAGACGCTGGAGCTCTTGAGCGAGCTCGCTGGGGACGAGGCGCGGCGCGGCTAGAACCCCCTCGGCCACCACTCCTCTTCAACCCCCTTCTCGTCAACGATAAGGACTTTGAGCCGCTCCTTTCCCAGGTGCTCGGCGATCTCTGCTAGAACCCTTTCTGCGCATTTTCTTCGGTTTAAGCACGCGAGGGAGGCGCCAGCTGCGTAGGGGTGCCCGCCGCCTCCCAGCTTTTCCGCGATCTTCGACACGTCGTATTCAGGCGACGAGGAGCCGAGGTACACCCTGAGGCCTAAGAGCCCCTGGGGGGCCAGCACCGCCGTCATCTTCGACCCCTTGCGCTCCATCAGGATGCAGAGGTACCTGAACGAGAGCTTCAGCCGCTTCTTGAAGACCGCCACGAACACCTCCTCCGCCGGCAGCCTGGCAGCGAGCTCCTCCGTAGCCCGCCTGACTTCCTCGTACCGCCTAGCAGCTTCCAGTACGAAGGGGTCGTTGAGCACCTCCTCCAAGGGCTTCGAGGCGAGGAGGTTTACCAGGCGGAGCTTGCCGCCGTAGCCCGAACCCTTAACGGCGTCGTTCAGCACCAGCGCCTCCCGCGACTCTATCTTGGCCGTGTCCGTCTCCACGGCCAGCTTGACGAGCTTGCGCGCCCGCTCGTCCCCCTCGAGCCCCAGCGCTCTCGCAGCCAGCACCGCCGCGGCGGGCGCTGAAGGCTCGTAGAACTCCCGCTCAGCGCACGGGCTATTGGAGGCGTGGTGGTCGGTCCTAACCAAAGCTTTGCCGGGGCACGGCAGGTCTGCAACGAAGAACCACCGGACGCGGCGCAGCAGAGGGCTCCTCCTCACGTCGGGGGGTGCGGCGAGAACAACCACCCCCTCGCGGTACGCCATCTTGAAGAGGGCGGCACACACTATGCCGTCGAGGTCGCTCACGTCGCACAGGGCAAGAGGGCGCCTCGACAGGTAGGCTTTTGCCACGCTCAGCAACCTCCTCGCGGGGACCGCGATCACGCGCAGGTGGCGGAAGAGGGGGCTAAGGGTTTAGCGCGCCGTGGGGGAGGAGTGGCGCTACCGGCGGGTTAATGTGGGGCGCGCTAAAACCCTCCGTGCGGGTGGCACAGCCCCACGCCCGCCGGTAGTTCCGCCCCCCTGCTCTGCCCGGGGCCTTCACTATTTATACTTTATGCCAATTCAAATTACCGAAGATAAATTAGCGTATTGAGTGGACTCGAATTGCATAATTCGATTGCGTAGGAGTTAGCGCTTTGGATTCCTTTAACGATGAAGGTTCAGACGCTCGAGGAGGTACACGGCAAGCGTCTCGAGGGCTTTGGAGCGGTGGGAAACGGCGCACTTTTCCTCGAGTGTCATCTCTGCGAACGTTTTGGCGTGCCCGAGCGGTACGAAGATCGGGTCGAAGCCGAAGCCCCCTCGCCCCCTCGGCTCCTCGCTGATCGCGCCCTCCACCTCCCCTCTGAAGACGCTCACACTACCGTTGAAGCCGAGAGCGGCCGCGCATACGAACTTCGCCCGCCTATCCTCGACGCCCCTCATGAGCTTCAGGACCCCCTCGCAGCCTATGGTCCGGTACACGTACGAGGAGTAGGGCCCGGGGAACCCCCTCAAGCTCGCGATGAAGAGCCCCGAGTCCTCGACCACGAACGGCTCGGGGGCGCGGCCGAGGAGGCTCTCCGCGGCCACCCTAGCCACTTCCTCCAGGTCGTCCGACTGTATCTCAAGCTTCCTCGCCCTCAGGGGCTCGACCTCGAAGCCAAACTTCCCGAGCACGAACCGTATCTCGCGCAGCTTCCCCGGGTTCTCCGAGACCACGTAGATTACCGGCTTCTCGGCGCCCACGGGGGACCGGGCGAACAGAAAATATATCTGTGCCGCGCTTCTTTGCTGTGGTCGAGCTAGCCCCCTTCAAACCCGCCCTTAAAGCGGGTTTCGACGAGGTTGCTCTCGATCCCGCTTACGCGTACGCTGTAGCGGGAGGCCCCGTAAGCCTCGATCAGCTGGCTAGGGTTCTGTTTGCGGCGCAAGGGTGCACGGCGCGGGCGTGGGGCAGGTGCCTGCGCGCGGCCCCCTCAGCTGGAGCCACCTACCCGCTGCAAGCGTACGCGATCGTGCGCGATGTCGAGGGTCTCGAGCCGGGTTTCTACCGCTACGTGTCCCCCGCCCCCTTCAGCCACCGCCTCGAGCTCGTGTCTACCGGAACCTGGGAGGGGAGCGGTGCCTTCGCCGTCGTGCTCGCCGAGGTGCCGGAGCGCACGACAAGCGTTTACGGCGAGCGCGGCTACATGTACGTGAGGGAGGAGGTCGGGCACGCGTCGCAGGGCGCGCTCCTCGAGGCGGGCGCGCTCGGGTTAGCGGCTGAGGTGGGGGAGACGCCGCC
This sequence comes from Thermofilales archaeon, assembly GCA_028275925.1. Taxonomy (GTDB): domain Archaea; phylum Thermoproteota; class Thermoprotei; order Thermofilales; family Thermofilaceae; genus JANXEW01. Next base: position 73,656 of record JAPWTS010000002.1, on the reverse strand, counting down.
GGGCTTGGGGGTGCGCGCTGAGGTGAGGGTTGAGGTGGGGCGGCGCGGAGCGCGGGGCCTGGCGCGCGAGATCCCGGAGGGAGAGCTGCCGAGACCTCCGAAGCCCAAAATGACGTTGGAGGAGGCGATCGTCGCGAGGAGGTCGGTTAGGGATTACAGCGGGGAACCGGTGGAGTTGGCGGAGGTGGCCGGCCTGCTCGCTTGGACCCTAGGCGGGAGGCTGAGGTCGTACCCTCCCCTCCGCGGCTCCTACAGGGTCTCGTGCTACGTGGTCGCTAGGAATGTTGAGGGCCTTAAGCCGGGGGTCTACGAGTACCTGCCGCTATCGAACTCCCTCGAGCGGATCAGCGCGGGCGACTACGCGAGAAGGCTCGCGTACGCGTGCCTGGGCCAGGAGTGGGTGGCGAGGGCGGCGCTCAACGTCGTGCTCTGCGCTAGGGAGAGCTCCGAGATCGCCGAGGTGGAGGCCGGTATGGTGGGACAAGGGCTTTACCTCGCCGCCACATCGCTCGGCTTAGGAACGGTGGCCGTCGGCGCCTTCTACGACGACGAGGTTGCCAGCGTGCTAGGTGTGAGCGAGAGGCCCCTTTACGTCTTCCCGGTCGGCAAGGTCTAGCGTGGCTTCGTAGACGCCGTCGGGTAGGAGCCTGAGCGCCTCCAAGCCGCTTACGACGAGGCCCAGCGGGCTGGCGGGGCTCGGCACTCTCACGCACTCGGGGCTCAAGACCACGATAACGCTGGACGCTGGGGGCCAGTACGCCACTTCGCCGGGGCAGATGGTGGACCTGTGCCCCTCGTGGGTGACCGAGAGGTTGAGCTCCAGCGAGAGGAGGCCTCCCGCGATGCGAGCCCGCGTGGCCGCGGGGAGCCTGCTGACGAGCGCGGCGTAAGTTTTCGGGGCCCGCCACCACGTCAAGTACACGCGAGCCGCCCTTCCGCCCACCGCGAGCCTGGCGATCACGGCTGCTGCGCAGCCTTAAAGCTATATTTCCTTTCTTCTCAGCTAGAGCTGGATGAAGGACGCGTGGGCCATCGTGAGAAAGGTCGTGAGAGAGGCGGACGTGGTGCTCGAGGTGGTTGACGCGCGGGACCCGATGGCCACCAGGTCGCGCGAGCTCGAGAGGATGGCGGCGGAGGAGGGGAAGAAGCTGGTGATCGTGATAAACAAGGCCGACCTCGTGCCCCGCGAGGTGCTGGAGGAGTGGAAGCGCGTGCTGAGCCGAGAGTACCCCACGATCTACGTTGGCGCGAGGGAGAGGCTCGGCACGCGCTTCTTGTGGCGCATCATAAAGCGCGTAACCGATAAGAAGCCGGTCGTGGTCGCGGTCGTGGGTCTGCCGAACGTGGGCAAGTCGACGATCCTGAACGTGCTGAAGGGGAGGCACAGCGTCTCGACGAGCCCGGTGCCGGGCTGGACGAAGCACGCGACGCTCGCGAGGGCGGCTACCTGGCTCAAGGTGATCGACACTCCCGGTGTTGTCCCGAGGGGTGAGGAGGAGGAGCTGGCGGTGAGGGGGGCGCTCCGGCCCGAGAGCCTCGAGGACCCCGTGCCGGCCGCGCTTAAGCTCATCGAGGTGCTGAGGCGCAAGGAGCCCGACTTCCTGAAGAAGTACTACGGAGTGGATGAGAGCGACCCCCTGCGCGCGCTCGAGGAGCTGGCGAGGCGGAGGAACCTGCTGAAGAAGGGCGGCGAGCCCAACGTGGAGGAGGCCGCCCGCGTCCTGCTGAGGGACTGGCAGAGCGGCGAGCTGGCGGTGTACTTCACGCCGGAAGACTACGGGCTGAGGCCCAGGAGGAAGCGCACGAAGGAGGCGGCGCGAGGGGGTAGCGGCGGGAACAGCTCGGCCGCGAGCTCTGCGGCTCGCGAAGGACCCCCTCCTTCCTCGTAGCAGCCTCCCAGCAGCCAGAGGAGGGCGTCCAACTTGAGCGGCGGAACCCCGCTGGGTTCGCACGCCTCGCTCCAGGCTGTAGCCACCAGGCGGGGGGCCTCGGATAGCAGTCGCCGAGCGTTCTCGAGCGTGGGAGGGCCGTCCTCCACCACCCCGCTGGCGAGGCTTATCAAGCACACCCGCCTGTCCACCGGTAGAGGTATCCTGGGGGGCACCTCTACTCGGATGCCGAAGGCTTTCGCCGTGTAGTAGAACATCTTCACAGCGAACACTACGGTTTTCGAGTCCGCGTCCGCGCTTAGCGCGCTCGCGATCTCCCGCCGCAGGAGCTCGAGGTCTCTGGAGTACTCTCCGAGCCTCGCTTCGAACGGGGGCCAGAGCCTCGCGAGCTTCTCCACTCTCGACAGCCTGGCGGACCTAGCGAACCTCAAGCTGGGGGAGGAGCTGGCGAACCGGCGCAAGTCCGCTAGGGGGTCCTCTCGAGCGTAGCTGGCCGCGAGGCGCCAGTGGACCTCGCCTCTAGCCGAGAGCTGGTAGCTGATCGCCGCCACGCCCAGCGCGTAGAACGCGGCCGCGCTGAAGCGCCCGTACCTCTTCGCGATCTCCTCGATCGCCCGCATCTGAGGGTCCGCGGCTTCGGCTGCATCGAGGAGCTGCCGCACTTCCGCATCCGCTAGGAAGGAGGCGGCGGTCGCAACCTTGCTGCGGTTGATCCTGTACACGGCTTCGACCGGTCCCTGGGCGGCAAAAGGATTTATAGCTGCGCGCTCGAAGGGCGCGGTGGGGGGAGCGTGCCGGAAGTAGGATAGCCCCCTTCTCGAGGGAGGGCACCTTCTTATCCACGGGAGAAGCTCCCCCCAGGAGGGTGGGTATGAGCCAGCTTCCCACGAGGTACAATTTCAAGGAGATTGAGCCGAAGTGGCAGAGGTGGTGGGAGGAGAACAAGCTCTACGCCTTCGACCGGAGCGACAGGAGCAGGCCGACCTACAGCATAGACACGCCGCCGCCGTACCCGAGCGGCGAGCTGCACGTCGGCAACGCGCTCAACTTCGCGTACATAGACTTCGTGGCCCGCTACAAGCGGATGAGAGGCTACAACGTGCTGTTCCCCCAGGGCTGGGATTGCCACGGGCTTCCGACCGAGGTGAGGGTTGAGAGGGCTCTGGGGAAGACGAAGAGGGAGATACCGCGGGACGAGTTCCTCAAGCTGGCGAGGGAGTTCACGCTGAAGTGGATCGAGCCGATGCGCGCCGCGCTGAAGGCGCTCGGCTGCAGCATCGACTGGAGCACCGAGTACATGACGATGGACCCCGACTACTGGCGGAGGACGCAGCTGAGCTTCGTCCTCATGTACAAGAAGGGCCTGATCTACAGGGCCGAGCACCCTGTTGTCTGGTGCCCGCGCTGCGAAACGGCGATCGCCGAAGCGGAGGTCGAGTACGTTGAAGCGAAGAGGGAGCTCCACTACTACAAGTTCCAGCTCAAGGGTGGGGGTGAGGTGCTCGTCGCTTCGACGAGGCCGGAGCTCCTCGCGGCTTGCGTTGCCCTAGCGGTGAACCCATCGGACTCCCGCTACGCGTCGATCGTCGGTAGAACGGCCGTCGTCCCCGTCTACGGGCACGAGGTCCCGGTGATCGCGGACGAAGATGTGGACCCGAGCTTCGGCACGGGCGTCGTGATGGTCTGCACCTACGGCGACAAGGTGGACGTGAAGTGGCAGAAGAGGCACAACCTGCCCGTAAGGGTCGTGGTCGACGAGAGGGGGAGGATGACCGAGGCTGCCGGCCCCCTCGCGGGGCTGACCATCGAGGAGGCTAGAGCGAAGATCGTCGAGCTCCTGAAGAAGGAGGGCGCTTACGTCAAGTCCGAGCCTGTGGTAAGCAGCGTCGGCACGTGCTGGAGGTGCCACACGCCGGTCGAGATACTGCCTAAGGAGCAGTGGTTCGTGAAGACGAGGGAGCTGGCCGACGCGGTTCTCGAGGCCGCGCGGAGCGTCGTGTGGATCCCGCCACATGCTTACAAGAGGCTCGAGGACTGGGTGAAGTCCCTCGACTGGGACTGGGTCATCTCGAGGCAGCGCGTGTTCGGGACGCCGATCCCCGCCTGGTACTGCAGGAAGTGCGGTTACGTGCTGGTGGCGGAGCCCGAGTGGCTCCCCGTCGACCCCCGGAAGGACCCGCCGAAGGTCGACCGGTGCCCGCGCTGCGGCTCCAGCGAGTTCGTGGGCGAGAGCGACGTGATGGATACGTGGATGGACTCGAGCATCACGGCCGCCGTCCACGCGGGGTGGCCCGACTCGTTCGACGAGCGGCTGTTCCCAGCCGACCTCCAGCCGAACGGGTACGACATCATAAGGACGTGGGACTACTACCTGCTGGTGAGGGGGGTAGCGCTCTTCGGCAAGCCCCAGTTCAAGGTCGCGCTGATCAACGGCATGGTTCGGGGCACGGACGGCAGGATGATGCACAAGAGCTACGGGAACTACGTCAGCCTGCTCGAGGTCATAGACAAGCACGGGGCGGACGCGTTCAGGCTCTGGGCGGCGATGGCGGCGGCGACGGGCTCGGACGTCCGCTTCTCGTGGGAAGGCGTTGACTACGCGAGGAGGTTCCTGACGAAGCTGTGGAACGCGGCGAGGTTCGTGGGGATGGCGCTGGAGGGCTTCGACCCGAGCGTCGAGGTCCGCAGCTACAAGCTCCTCGACAGGTGGATCCGAGCGAAGCTGGAGGAGCTCACGGAGACCGTGACCGAGAAGCTGGAGCGGATGGACTTCATGGGGGCTTCGACGGCTCTCGTCGAGTTCACGTGGCACGTTTTCTGCGACCACTACCTGGAAGCCGTCAAGCACAGGGTGGGGGATCCGGGCGAGAGCGGGGCCGCCGCCCGCAAGACCCTGTACGAGGTCCTCCTGAGGCTCCTCCAAATGCTGTCGGTTTTCACGCCGCACATCGCCGAGGAGATCTACCAGCGGCTTTACGCTGCGAAGGTGGGGTGGAAGAGCATAACGGTGGCTCCCTGGCCCGAGCCCCGGCCGTACAGCAGGGAGGACATCGAGAGGGGCGAGGTTGCGGTGAGGACGATAGCTGCGATCAGGAGGGCGAAGAGCGGGCGTGGCCTACCGCTGAGCGCCGAGCTACCAGTGGTTTCGATCCACGCGCCGCCGCGGTACGCGGAGGTGCTGAGGGAGTGCAAGGAAGACATCGCCGGCACCCTGAGGATACGCGAGGTTCGGATCGAGGAGAGCGGGCGCGGCGAGGTCAGCGTGCCCGAGTACCCCGACATCACCTTCAGCTTAAGCGCCGGGGATTGAGCGCGCTACACTTTGACCCGCACCTCCAGCGACGCGTACCCTTTCTTCTCCAGCGCGTAGAGCAGGTAGCAAACTTTCTCGATCGGTAAGCCGCTCCTCCGCGAGAGGCTTTCAACGAGCGAAGCGTAGCTCACCGAGCGGGACTCGAGCGAGCGGGCCAGCCTCTCCAGCTCCTTCGCCACGCCGCTCTCTTCACCGCTCAGCGCGCTCTCCGCGAGCTCCGCGAGCTCCCTCCCGATGTCCTCCAGCTCTCTCTTCACAGCCGCCAAATCGAGCTTGAGCTCGAGCGGGCGCCGCAGAGCCTCCTCGAGCCTCTCCTCCAGCCTCTTGAGGGACTCCTCGTGCGCGAGCAGCTTCCCAGCCTCAAGGGGGGTCTGAGCTCTCGAAGCTCTCTTGAGGGATTTCGAGAGCTGCGAAACCTCGCTTAGCAGATCGTTCAAGCGGTTCGAGTACACGGTCCTGCACACCCTAGCGTGAGCCCTCACCTCCTTCAAGCACAGCTCCACCTCGTCCAGCGCCCGCTGCGGGTCCTCCAGCGGCGGCTGGGAGAGGAGCCGTCTAGCTTTAGCTACTAGCTTCGCCGCCTCCGCTGCCAGGTGCGGCGCCACCTCCCTCAGCAGCTCCTCCCAAGCGGCCAGCTCGCCGGCCTCCTTCTCCAGCCTGACGAGGTCCTCGTGAAGCCTATCCAGCGCCACCGCGTAGCTGGCTAAAGCCTTCACCGCGGCCTCCAAGGAGCTCACGTACTTCTCCAGGCTGCTGGAAAGCGTGAGAAGCTGGTCGCCGGGCGGCTCCTGCGGCTGGATAGCGCGCAGCAGGTTCTTCACCACGCCCCCCAAGCGCGGGTCCGCCGCGTACTTGGACTCGATGGCTCGAACGAGAGCCTCGAGGTTCGTCCTCAGCTCGTTCGCCTTCTTAACCAGGGCTTCGAGCTTGCTTAGATCGGCCTCCCCCCTAGCCCTAGCCTCGAGCAGCGCCTCGACCACAGGAGCTCTGCCGCTCGCGGGGGAAATCCAGCTAACGCTTACTTATAAGAGCTCTACCTGCACTCTCATGACCGCGGACCCGTAATCGTCGATCCTGTAGGCCGCTAAGCGGGGCTCGCCGCCGGGCCGGTAAGCGATTATCAGCCAGACCTCGCCCGGGCACTCGAGCATCCGGTGCCGGTCCGCGAGCGAGGGGAGCGGCTGCTCCCTCGCGTGGGAGTGGTAGAGACCGATGTACTCCAGCCCCTCCCTCTTCGCGCTCATTATCGCGCTCATCCAATCGCGCTCGTCGAACCAGAACGCCGTCGAGGAGCCTAGGACGTTCCTGAGCGGTACAACCTTCTCGACGAGCGCGGAGCCGCTCTCCACGCGCCCGAACAGCGCGCCGCACGCCTCGATCGGGTACTCGCGCTCCACGTGCTCTAGGATCTCCCGCGCGATCTCCCGCGGGATGGCGAGCTTGTAGATGCGCTCGAGGGGGGCGACGGAGGGGCCCACTTCCACACTCTTACAGCCGGCGCCCGCTATTTACCCTTAGCGCGCTATCAGCGTTGCCGCGCTCCGCCTTCGCGCAAGGGGCATCGGCGCTCCCTCCCCCTCCGCCGGGCTTTCGGGCTTCGTCGGCGCCCCCGGAGGAGCTGCCGCGGGATCTCGTTGGTCAACGGCCGCGCGCGGAGGAGTTAAGGGGGTTCGCGCGCCGGGGTCCGCGTGCGGGCGCGCAAGCTGTGGGAGCTCGCCGAAACGAAGGGTTCTAGGCTGATCGTCGCGCTCGACAGCGTGCCGGTGGAGCCCGGGAAGCTGGTCGAGGAAGTCGAGGAGTTCGCGGTGGGCGTGAAGGTGGGGCTCCCCTTCCTCATGCTGTGGGGCCCGCGAGCGGTTAGGGAGCTGTGCGAAGCCTTCAGCGGCGAGCTCTACATGCTGTGCGACTTCAAGCTGGCCGATATACCGGACGTCGTGGCCGAGGAGCTGAAGCTGATCAAGGAGCTGGGGTTCGACGGGGCGATCCTGCACCTGTTCCAGGGCGGGGTGAAGGCCGCCGCGGCGGCAGCCGGCGGGCTAGACCTCTTCGGCGTGGCCGCGATGACGCACCCGGGATCCAGGCTCATCGACGCGCACTTCGACGAGCTCGTGCGAGAAGCGCTGGAAGCCGGTCTCGGGGGCCTCGTCGTCCCAGCGACGAAGCCCGAGCTGGTGAGGAGCGCTAGGAGAGCCGCGCCGGGCGCGACGCTGCTGGCGCCCGGGGTCGGCGCGCAAGGCGCCCTGCCCGGCTCCGCGCTCGAGGCTGGAGCGGACTTCGAGATCGTCGGGAGGTTGATAACCGCGAGCCCCGACCCCCGCTCGGCGGCCGAAGCCGTGAGGAGCGCCCACCGCGCTCGCCTCGGCGCGGCGGGCAAGTGGCGTTAGCGCGCGTAAGCGCTATAAGGGGTCACGGGGGCTGGCTTCGATGTCGGGGGAGATCGCGAAAGCGCTGTTGAGAGCCGGTTGCCTGCTGCAGGGGGAGTTCAAGCTCAGCTCGGGCGGCGTGAGCCGCTTCTACGTCGACGTGAGGCGGGTCTACTCCCACCCGAGCGAAGCTAAGGTCGTCGCGGGTGCGTTGGCCGAGGTGGCGGGCAAGCTCGGGTGCGACGTGGTAGCTGGGGTGGAGAGCGGCGGGATACCCTTAGCCACGATGGTGGCCTTCATCCTCGATAAACCGCTCGTGTACGTGAGGAAGAAGCCGAAGGAGCACGGCACCCAGAGGATGATCGAGGGGGACCCCAACGTGAAGGGTGTAGCGGTCGTCGTCGACGACGTGGCCACCACCGGCTCGTCCATCCTGAGGGCCGTAAGCGCACTGAGGGAGGCCGGGTTCAGCGTGGGCGACGCGCTGGTGGTGGTCGACCGGGGCGAGGGGGCGGCCCAGAACCTCGAGAAGGCAGGGGTCCGGCTGCACGCGCTCCTAACCCTTAAGGAGCTGCTGGAGGAGGCTGGTGCAGATGAGAGGTAGGGACGTCCTCACGATCACCGATTTCACCAGGCAGGAGCTGGAGGCGCTCTTCGAGGAGGCGGACATGATGCTGAGCGCGCTCAAGGAAGGCAGGAGGCTTAGGGTTCTGGAGGGCTACGTGCTGGCGACCGCGTTCTTCGAGCCGAGCACGCGGACCAAGCTGAGCTTCCAGGCGGCGATGCTTAGGCTGGGCGGCAGCTACATCGACCTGCCGCCCGAGGAGGTCTCTTCGAGGGCTAAGGGCGAGAACCTGGCCGACACGATCAGGATGCTCGACTCCTACGCGGACGCGATCGTGATCAGGCACAGGGTGGAGGGGGCCGCCCGCTTCGCGGCGGAGATCGCGGAGCACCCGGTGATCAACGGCGGCGACGGGACCCGCGACCACCCCACGCAGGCGATGATCGACCTTTACACGGTGAGGAAGGCGCTGGGGAAGATCGACGGGCTGACGTACGGCGTGCTCGGCGACCTGAAGTACGGGCGCGCCGCCCGATCCTTCATCCTCGGCCTCTCGCTCTTCAAGCCGGGGAAGGTTTACCTGATATCGCCGCCCCAGCTCGCTTGCAGGCGGGACGTCCTCGAGTTCCTGGAGGAGAGGGGGGTGGAGTACGAGGAGGCGAGCTCGCTCGCCAGCGTCGTCGGCGAGCTGGACGTCCTCTACGTGACGAGGATCCAGAGGGAGAGGTTCCCCGACCCGGCCGAGTACGAGAAGGTGAGGGGGAGCTACAGGGTTTCGCTAGAAGCCTTGAAGGGGGCGAGGGAGCACCTCGTCGTGCTCCACCCGCTGCCGCGCGTCGACGAGCTGGCGTTCGACGTTGACGCCACGAAGCACGCGTGGTACTTCACCCAGGCGGCGTTCGGGGTGCCGGTGAGGATGGCCCTGCTCAAGATGATCCTGAAGGGCTAGGCCGGGAAGCCTTTTTAGCGCGCGCCGCGGCGCCAGCGCGATGGAGAGCTCGCGCGAGCTCAGGGTCAGCAAGATCAGGGAGGGGACGGTGATAGACCACATCGACGCCGGTCGCGCCCTGCACGTGCTCCGCATCCTCGGGTTGACCGGCGCCGAAGGGCTCACGATAGCGGTCGTCATGAACGTCCCCAGCCAGAAGCTGGGCAAGAAGGACATCGTGAAGGTGGAGGGGGTCGAGCTGAGGGAGGAGCAGGTGAGCAAGATCGCACTCATAGCGCCGAGCGCGACGATCAACATCATCAGGGATTACGCGGTGGTCGAGAAAGTGAAGGTCCGCGTCCCCCCTGCCGTGGAGGGGCTCCTCAAGTGCGTGAACCCCAACTGCGTGACGAACATGCCCAGAGAGCCCGTGAGGTCGCGGTTCAAGGTCGTCAGCGTGCGGCCGCTGAAGCTCGTCTGCGAGTACTGCGGCGCGGAGCTGAACCAGGACGACGTGATCAAGCAGCTGACCGGCGGCGGTGGCTCAGCGTGAGCAGGCGCGAGCGCATCATAGAGCTCTTGACCGCGACCGAAGAGCCGATGGACGTCGGGGAGATAGCCAGGGAGCTGGGGCTCGACCCCCGCGAGGCCGCCAGCATCTACGAGGATCTGGAGCACATCGCTCACAGCCTCAAGAACAGCGGCTTCGTGCTGCTGGTGCAGCCGCCGACGTGCAAGTCGTGCGGCTACGTGTTCAGGGACTTGAAGAGGTTGAAGAAGCCGTCGAAGTGCCCGCGCTGCCGGAGCGAGAGGATATATCCCCCTCGCTTCATCATCAGGCCTAGGGATGAGCGAGGTTAGCGCTCTCCAGCAGCTCGAGAGGCTGCCGAGCGCCGCGCTAGCGCCCGGCTTGCGCGCGGTGGGGTTAGGCCTCCTAGTCGAGGACCTCGACGCGCTGGTGGTCGCCGACCTCCACATCGGCTACGAGCAGGCGCTGGAGGAGGCGGGCGTCCACCTGCCCCCGGTGCAGTACAGGTTCATCAAGAGCTTCGTCCTGAGGGCGCTGGAGGAGACCGGCGTGCGCAAGCTCATCATCCTGGGCGACGTGAAGCACGAGTTCGGCAGCGCGCTGAAGCAGGAGTGGAGCGAGACGCTCGACCTCCTCTCGACCCTCAAGGAGCGGGGGGTCGAAGCGCACGTGGTGCGCGGTAACCACGACAACTTCCTCATCCCGATCCTGAAGCGCCTCGAGGTGCCGCTCCACGACCCCTACCTGAAAGAGGGGCGCTACCTGTTCATCCACGGGCACAAGGAGATGCCTCTCGACGCGTGGAGCGGGGGCGTGGAGTGCGTGGTGATGGGGCACGAGCACCCGGCGGTCCTGCTGCGCGACGAGCTGGGCGTGAGCGTGAAGCTGAAGAGCTTCCTCGTAGGCTCGTACGGGGAGGCGGCGCTGGTGGTCGTCCCAGCCTTGTCCCCGCTGATGCCGGGCACCGAGGTCAACGTCCCGCGGACGAAGTTCCTCTCCCCCCTCCTCAGGGAGGTGGACGTCGCGTCGATGAGGGCTTTCGTCGTCGAGCTCGGCAGCGGCGTCTACGACTTCGGGACGGTCGAGCTCCTCAGCAAAGCCCTCCTCGAGGTTTAGAGAGAGGTCTCGAGGACCATCCTCTCGTAGTCCTCCCTCGGGACCTCAACCTCGCTCCCGCAGTGCTCGCACTTGAAGACTACGGCCGATCTGGTGATCCTCACGACCCTCCTCAACCTCCTGCCGCAGTAGCAGACGAAGCCCCTCAACCGGGCGGGGTTGCCGTACACGAGGCCGTGCGGCGGGACGTCGCGCGTCACAACCGAGCCGGCCCCCACCATCGCGTAGCGCCCGATCCTCACCCCGCAAACGATCGTCGCGTTGGCCCCGATCGACGCCCCCTCCTCGATGACCGTGGGCACCAGCTCCCAGGAGCTGGAGAAGGAGCGGGGGTACAGGTCGTTCGTCAGGGTCGCGCTCGGCCCGAGGAACGCGCGGGATCCAACGGTAACGCCCCTGTACACGGACACGAAGTTCTGGATCTTCACCTCGTCCCCGACGACCGCGCCGGCGTCGATGTACACGCCCTTGCCTATGTTGCAGTTCCTGCCGACCCGAGCCCCCCGTCTCACGTGGGCGAAGTGCCATATGCGCGTGCCTTCGCCCACCTCGGCGCCCTCCTCAACCACCGCGGTCGGGTGGGCGTAGTAGCCGCTCACTTGGCTCCACCCCGGGCTCTCCGCCGCCTCAGGACGATCGTGTAGCCGCGAACCTCCACCACCTCGGCGCCCAGCGCCTCTGCCAGCTCGGCGGCAACCTCCCGCTTGTTCCCGCTCTCCACCCCGTACGCTTCGCGGAAGTTCCTGAGCAGCTTCACCTTGACGACCCCTCTAGCCCGCAGGACGTTGTCGAGCTCCGCGAGAAGCCCCTCTGTGATCCCTTTCTTGCCCACCCTGACCACTACGATCTCCTCACCAGCCTCCGCCGAGCGCATCGGGCTCTCGATCGCGAGCGATATATAAGCGCGGCGCCCCCGCGCGCGGGAGAGCTGTGAACGTGAAGTGCTCCTTGTGCGGCAGAAGAGCGGTGATCAGGATAGGTTACGCCGGCGTCCACCTCTGCGAGGAGCACTTCTCCTCTTACTTCGAGCGGCGCTTCCTCGAAGCCACCAGGCTGCTCCGAATGTTCGAGCGGGGCGAGCGCGTAGCCGTCGCGGTGAGCGGGGGGAAGGACAGCCTCACCCTCCTGTACCTCATGTCGAAGCACGCGGACGCGCTCGGCGTAGAGGTCGTGGCGGTGCTCGTGGACGAGGGCATCCGCGGCTACCGCGAAGAGAAGGCGAGGGCCGCCGAAGCCTACGCGAAGAGGTGGGGCGTCGAGCTCGTCGTGAAATCGTTCAGAGAGGAGCTCGGCTTCACGCTCGACGAAGCGGTGTCGGCGCTGATGGAGGACGGCCTCAGGTACAAGCCGTGCACAGTGTGCGGAGTCTTCAGGCGGTACCTGCTCAACCGCGCGGCTCTAGAGCTGGGCGCCGACAAGCTCGCGACAGCCCACAACCTGGACGACGAGGCTCAGGCCTTCCTCATGAACGCTCTCCAGGCCAACTTGCCGTCCATCGCTAGGGAGGGGCCCAGGAGCGAGCGGGTTCACGAGAAGCTGGTGCCCCGCGTGAAGCCTTTCTACTTTATTCCGGAAAAGGAGGTGCTCACTTACGCGCTGCTGCACGGTATCGAGAGCCCCCCGGTGGAATGCCCCTACATCGTCTACTCGCTGAGGCACCCGCTGCGCAGGTGGCTCAACGAGGTCGCCGAGCGGGACCCTGGCGTCAAGCACCGGGTCATCGCCCTCAAAAACGCGCTCGCGCCCCTCCTCGATAGGGGCGGCCCCTTCAGGAGCTGCCGCGTGTGCGGGATGCCGTCCTCGGGCGAAGTGTGCAAGGCTTGCCAGCTCAGGCAGTACATCGAGCGCATACTAGCGAGCCGCTAACACCACCACTCGCCGCTAACCATTTTAACGTACAATGGGGAAACCCTCGAGGGGGCAATGTTCATCCCGAGGTACCTCCTACGTCAGCTGTACGTCAAGGGGAGCCTCGAGAACGTCGACCTGAACGGGGACGGAGCTCCCGACGGCGTACGCCTGAAGCTGCGCAACACGCTCGGCGGAGGCACGGTCCGCGGGAGGCTCAGAGCGAAGGTCGACGACCAGGAGGTGCCGCCCGACAAGATCTGGATCGAGTTCAAGGGGTGGAAGATGAAAGCGTCCGAAGCGGCGGACAAGAGCTTCTACGTGGCCGTCGGCGACGAGATCACGATAACGCTGGAGCTGGGGAGGGGCCTCGCGCCAGGCGAGCACAAGATCGAGCTCGAGCTCGACACCCAGGAGCTGGGGCCCGTGGGCTTCGACTTCACGGATGTAGTGAAGTGAGCAGCGCCGCGGACACGACCGCGAGCTCGGTCACCAGGTTGACCACCTCGTTTTTCATCCACTTGAACCCTCGGAGGTAGGCCGTCTCGCTACCGCAGACGTGAACCGGGTGGTCCCACAAGACCCCGCACTTCGGGCAAACGTACTTGACCTGGAAAAGGGCCCCGAGGGCGGCGTCCACCACCTCGCCAGCCCACCCCAGCAGGAACACAGCGAGCGCGTTCCCGCCGGTCATCGCGTAGTACGCGAGCGCTATGAGCGCGGAGCCGCTAGCCGCCCCCACCTCACCCAGCGGCGTGACCCCTCCCGACACGCCCGGGGGTACCCTGACGCGGGGCTTCACGATGAGGCGGGGCTGCGTCCCGCTGAGCGAGCCCAGCTCCGCGGCCCACGTGTCAGCGTTGGCGTAGGCGATGGCGCTAGCGGCAGCGAAGAGGAGCCGGGCCCCCTGCTCGGGAGCGAGCAGCGACGCCGCAGCCACCGCCGCGGGGACGCCGCCGCTGCAGAGGACTTGCGCGGCGCTCCTCCCCCCTTTCTTCTCTGCCGCGCCCACCCTCTCCTTCTCCCTGTACCTGTAGAACGTCAGGGCGGTGGAAGAGGCGAAGAACGCGATCATGAGCGCTAGCGCGACCCAGCTGGCGGCGAGGAGGACCAAGCCGATGGCCAGCGCCGCCGCCACTCCCCCCGCGTCGAGGGCTCCGCGCTTCCTCGCGAGCGCGGCTGCGAGAGCCAGCACCGCCAAGCCGGCTGCGTAACCAGCGAGCGAGCTCACAGCGTGCGCTCCCAGCAGCCCCCTTATAGCCTCTCGCTTTCCGGGGAAAACTTTGAGCGAGCCGCTTTTCAACGCGCGCTTTTTAAGCCCCCGACCGCAGCGGGCTTGTGCCGGTCGAGTACGACGAGGAGCTCGTGGAGGAGCTGAAGAAAGCCTTCGCGTCGCTGGTAAACCCCGTGAAGCTGCTCTTCTTCACGGACCCCGAGAGCGAGTGCGAGCACTGCGACGACATACGCGGCATCCTGAGCTTGCTGGCCAGCGCGTCGGACAAGGTGAGCGTCAGCGAGCTCACGAAGGGCTCCGTCGAAGCCAAGAGGCTCGACGTGCGCATGTACCCGGCCATCGTCGTGCACGGGGTCAGGGAGTACAACATCAGGTTCTTCGGGACGCCAGCCGGCTACGAGTTCGCAGCGCTAGTCGAAGACGTGATCGACGCGTCGCGCGGCGAGCCGAAGAACCTGAACCCCCGCGTCGCCGCGGCGCTCAGGGACCACGTCGCGGGTAAGACCGTCATAAAAGTCTTCGTGACGCCCACGTGCCCCTACTGCCCGCTCGCCGTGAGGGCTGCCCACCGCTTCGCGATGGTCAACGACAGGATATACGGCGACATGATCGAGGCGCTGGAGTTCCCGGAGCTGGCAGACGCGTACGGCGTCTACGCGGTCCCGAAGATCGTGATCGAGGTCGACGGCGAGGACCGCGTGGAGTTCGAAGGCGCGGTACCCGACGCGTACTTCGCGGCAGAGGTGCTGAGGGCCAACGGCGTCGACCCTGCTAGCGTCGGCATCCTGCCGGCGAGGGGGCGGCGGGGTGGGCTGGAGGCTGATAGCCCGTAGCTTTCGCCGGGGGGAGGCATGGGGGAAGGCGGGGTAGAGCCGCTGCACGCGTACGGCTTCTTTTCCGTAAGCGAGAGGTTGGAGGTGCACCAGATAGTCGTGTTCGAGTACCTGGACTACGACAGGTACTACGAAAGCGTTGCCAAAGACCTTGAGAAGCTGAACAGGGAGCTCACGAGCGCGGCGCTTAACATGCAGCAGTACCTGGACCGGGAGGAGGTGGTGATCAACGGAGAGCGCGTGAGGCCGCGCGTACTGGGCGTAAACCTCGGCTTCCGCGGCGATCCGGAGGAACCCTACCTGGTGTTCTTCATACATTTCAGAGGGAGACCGCGGAGGGGCTTGAACTACTACGAGAACATATACGAGGAGGAGGTCGCCGAGTACCCGTTCGAGGCGTACTGGTTCTTTCCGCCCGGCGCGAAGGTCGAGGAGGTCGAGTGCTCGGGAGCCCCCGAGATAGTTGGGGAAAACATCGTGGTCATACGCGTAGGAGAGGGGGAGAGGATCGCTGGCTACGAGCGGATAACCTTCAGGCTGCCCGAAAGGGCTCCCCCCACCGCCTGAAGCGACCGATCGCAATCGCTTTCGTTCGATCACGCAAGCGAAGCCCTTTTAAGCGCGCCCGCCGCTTTCTCACCGGTTGGTGCGGCGCAGTGGGCCTGCTGCCGTTCCCGGCTTACGTCGGCATGGAGGATCTCAAGCGCGCTCTGCTCGCGCTAGCCGTCGATCCATCCATCGGCGGTCTCCTCATAATGGGCCCAAAGGGGACGGGTAAGTCGAGCCTTGTCAGGAGCTTCGCGAGGCTGCTGCCCCCCATAAAGGCTGTGGCCGACTGCCCCTTCCACTGCGACCCGGATTCGCCCCGCGACATGTGCGACGTTTGCAGAGCTAGGCTCGGCGAGAACGGGAAGCTCCCAGTCGCGGAGATGCCGATGCCGATGGTGGAGCTACCCATCGGGGCTACCGAGGACATGGTGCTGGGCACGATCAACATCGAGAGGACCTTGAAGGAGGGTAGGATCGTGTTCGAGCCGGGTCTCCTCGGCAGAGCCAACAGGGGCTTGCTGTACATAGACGAGGTGAACCTGCTGCCCGACCACATCGTGGACTCGATCCTCGACGCCGCCGCCTCGGGGTGGCACGTGGTCGAGCGCGAAGGTGTCTCTCTCAGGCACCCGGCGAGGTTCATCCTCGTCGGCACGATGAACCCCGAGGAGGGGGAGCTCAGGCCCCAGCTCCTCGACAGGTTCGCGATCGGGGTCAAGGTGGAGACGATCCGAGACCCCAAGCTGAGGGCGGAGATCGTGAAGAGGAACGTGGAGTTCGAGAGCGACCCGGAGGGTTTCGAGGCGAAGTGGAGGCCTGTGGAGGAGGAGCTGAGGAGGAGGATAATCGAGGCCAGGCGGCTCCTACCCAGCGTCAAGGTTGGCGACGAGCTTTACGAGCTCGTCGCGAGAGTCTGCGCCCGGCTCGAGGTGGACGGCTACAGGCCCGACATCGTGGCCATCAAGGTCGCGAGGGCCATCGCCGCGCTGGAGGGGAGGAGCGAGGTCACGGAGGAGGACGTTGTGACCGGCCTCGAGCTGGCCCTAAGCCACAGGACGCGAGCTGAGGGGCTCAAGCCGCCGCCGACGAAGGAGGAGATCCGGGCGGCGTTGAGCGAGGCGCTGGGGAAGAGGCCGCCGGTCGCGGCCAGGGAGGAGGCCGCTGAAAGGAAGAGCCAGGTCAGGTTTTTTCCTCGATGGACGTTCTAGAGCGAAGCTCTCGGCCAAGGCGGACGCCGTAATCTCGGTGATCGCGCTGCTGCTGTTCGTCCTGCTGGCGCTCGTGGACCTCCGCTTAGCGGCTTTAGCCATCCTGCTCTGGCTCATACTGAACATGCTGCTGGGCAGGGACAGCGTGTACTCGGGCCGCCGAGCCCTGATAAAGACGAAGAGGGCGGTTTACGCGAGCTTCTCCGGCGGCGCGGACCTGAGGAAGACCCTGCTGCAGGTGTCGCGGGGGATGAAGATACTCGGCGGCAGGGTCGAGCCCAGCCAGCTCGTTGAGCTGGCGCTCAACGTGTCGAGGAAGAGGGCGCGCCACCGCGGTAGGAGGAAGATGCTGGGCGCCTCGATGACCGTCGACTACACGCTGCCCAAGGGCCCCTACTTCAAGATCCACTTCCCCGCGACGCTCAGGCGAAGCGCGGCGATGGGCGCCTTCCCCTCGCTCAAGTGGGACGCCGTTAGGGCCAGGCTGCTGGCGGGGAGGTCCAAGGTCTCCCTGATACTGGTCCTGGACTCGAGCGCCTCCATGATGTACTCGGTGAGGGGCATACTCACGGCCCTCAGAGCCGTGGAGAGGGAGGCTCGCCGCTACAGGGACAGGGTGGCGCTGGTCGTCTGCAAGGGCTTTGGGGCGACGGTCGTGCAACACCCCTCCACGAACTTCAACCTAGTGCTCAGCAAGATATCCCGGATCGGCTTAGACGACTTCACCCCCCTCGCTTCCGGAATGTACTTAGGCTTCAACATGGCGCTGACCGAGCGGCGGAGGGGCTACGAGCCCGTGCTCGTGATCGTCAGCGACGGCAACGCGAACATACCGCTCGAGAAGCACCGCAGGGTCGGCCGCTTCATCTTCGACCCCGCTGTGCAATCCGTCCTGGACGTGGCGGCGCAGATCGCGAAGAGCGGCATCGCAACGGTGGTCGTGAACACGAAGCACAGGGAGCCCACGGCTGACGCCGGCGACGTGGTGATGAGCGGGACCGAGCTGCTCATCAAGGTGGCGAGGATAACCAAGGGGGACTACGTGGGCATCGTCGGCTAGCGCGCTGCACGGCGAAGCCGCAGGCGCGGCGTAAGCGCTACAGTTTTCTTTAGGCCCCTTGCACGAGCCCCTGTGAAGTGGCAGGAGCTTCCGCTGATGGAGGAGGAGGTGCTCATCGTGAGGGAGGGCTGGAGGATGCTCTTCGACTTCCACAAGTCGGTCTTCGAGAGGGTCGTGGCGCGGCACCTCGGCGCCCTTGAGCCGGCTTCCGTGAAGGAAAGAGGAGAGAGAGTCGTGGTCGAGCTGGACGCCGAGAGAGGCGAAGAGCTCCGCGCTTGGCTGCTCCTGAACCTCGGCAAGGGCTTCTTCATCACCGAGCTGGAAAGCCTGGAGCTCACGTAGCGTGGTGACCTGAAAAGCTAACGGAGAACGAGCTGAACGGCTCAGCGTGCAGCTGGGCGTCGCACGCGGCAGCGCGCTGGAGCTCGCCGAGGAAAAAGCGCGCTTTAGGGTTCCCCCAAGGCTTAAGAGTGCGGCAGGCGAGAACCCGAGCGGGGGATGAGCGAGCGTGTGAGGCCTGAGCGCCGTGATGAACGCTAGGCTGGCGACCCTAGCGAGCGCTGGTGCGGAGCGAGCTGGGCACGGCCTGGGTTCTGCGGGGCGTGATCGCTATCCCCCGGTGAGGCGCCGCGCTACGGCTCCACCCTCGTGTACTTTCCCTTGAGCCCCTCGACCATGGCTTCGAGCTCGCTCACGCCGCCCAGCGCGACCCTGACTCCGGCCTCCGCTGCGCGGAGAGCCTCCCTCAGCTTTAGCAGAATGCCCCCTGTCACGTCGATTCCCGAGCTACCGCCCCTTATCGCCTCTAGGTGCGACCTCTTGAGCACCTCCAGCGGGCGCGCGTGCGGGTCGGAGCGCGGATCCGCTGTGTACACTGCGTCGACGTCCATGAGGAACGCGAGGGTTCTCGCTGCCAGCTTCACGGCGATTTCGCTGGCTAGCACGTCACCGGACAGGATCTCAAGCCGACCGTCCTGCAGGACCAAGCCGCCGTGCGTGACCGGCACGGTGCCGTCCTCGAGAGCTGCCTCGAGTACGTCCCGCTGGAGAGAGAGCTGCCCGCCATCGACGCGCGCCACGGCGAGGGGGGGCAGCCCCACCGCCGGCACTCCAGCTGCGCGTAGAGCCGACACCACCTCGAGGTTGAGGGCGCTCATCCAGTAGGAGACGTCGGAGACCAGCCTCTCCCTCGAGCCGCCGGCCTGCACGACCGCGTAGTGGCCGAAGCTCCCGCCGCCGTGCACGACCACGAGCCTTCTGCCCCGCGCGACCCTCGCGAGAGCTTCCGCGGCTGTCTCCAGGCCCTCGCGGTTGAGTGTTAGCGGCTTCCGCTTGTCGGTGATCAAGGAGCCCCCGAGCTTCACCACCAGCAGCTCTCCGGCGCGCATTCAGAACTCCCTCGTCGCAACGAACTCCGCCAGGGTCTCCAGCATGCTCCTGCCCTCGTTCCTCGGCAGCACGCTTAGGGCGCGCACCGCCTCCTCGGAGTACCGCCGCCTCAGCTCCTCGGCTCTCTCCCTCGCGCGGGTGGAGGAGATGATCTCGAGGGCCCTTTTGACGCTAGGAGCGTCTACCGCGTCGCGCCTCAGTATCGCGAGCAGCTCCTCCCGCTCGCGCCCGCCGAGCTCCTCCGCAGCTAGAAGCACTACCACGTTGCCGAGCTTGTGCTCTTCAACGTCCTTCCCTACCCTCTTCCCCGTCACCTCCTCCCGCCCGAAGATGTCGATGATGTCGTCGCCGATCTGGAACGCGTAGCCCAAGCTCCTCCCGTAGCTCCCCAGCGCTTCAACGACCGGTGCCGGGGCGCCCGCCGAAAGGGCCCCGAAGACGCAGGATGTTTCCATCAAAGCGCCGGTCTTCTTGTACACCATGTCAAGGTAGTCGGCGAGCGTCACGCTCCGGCGCCGCCTCTCGACCACGTACGGCTCGTCGGACCTGCCGGATTGCTCAAACAGGATGTCCAGCCTCTCGCCCTCCGTCAGAAGCTTCAGCGTCCTCGCCATGATCTCGTTGAAGAGCTTAGGGTCCCTCGTGTCGTTGAGAGCCTGCGCGATCGACTCGCGGTAGTGGACGGCCACGAGGATCGCGGTGGACAAGCCGTACTTTTTCCAGACCGTCGGCCTGCCCCGCCTCAGCTCGCTGTGGTCGATGATGTCGTCGAGCACTAGGGAGTAGTTGTGGGCGAGCTCGACCGCCGCCGCGGCGGGCATGGCGTCCTCCATCGAGCCGCCTGCCGCTACGGCAGCGGCCAACGTTAAGGCTGGCCGGAGCCTCTTCCCGCCGGTCCTGATCGGGTAGAGGAGAGCCTCGTGGAACTCTGGGTCCGCGTCCTTGAGGACGTACTTCTCGAGCAGGGGGTCGACCAGCGAGCCCAGCTTGAGCAGGTTCTCCAGCCGCTCCACGAGCGGCCGCTCGGCTCGAGGTATAAAAGGTCTTGCGCGCGCGAAAGCGATAAACCCCCTCGCGCACGGTGGCTTCCGTGAGAGCCGCTTCGCCCTGGCTTTACCTAGCGGTCGTGCTGTGCCTCCTGCTCGGCGGTTTAGGGGGGTGGTTGCTCGCCGCCACCGGGCTGGCCGAGGAGATCGAGGGGCCTTTCGTGAAGGAGGAGGGGGCCGGCGCGGCGTTCTTCAACGCGCTGCTTTTCGCGTCGCTGCTGCTGGCTGGGGCCCTGCTGCTGCTAGCTTTGACCAGGATCCGCTTCGCGCTCGTGAAGGCCCTAGGTTACTTCGCGTTCTTCATGGCCGCTTTCCTCGTGGGCGAGACGTTCACTGTAGCCTGCGGGGTGGAGCCCGCGCCGGCGACGCTCGCCTCGCTCGCGTTCGCCCTCTCGGCGACCATTTCCCTCGCCCTCCGCCCCCTCTCACCGCTGGTCGTGCTGACGCAAGTCGCCGTCGGCTCCCTCACGGGCTCCATCATAGCGGCCATGGTGCCGCCCGCGAGCCTCGTAGCGATGCTCGCCGCCGCAGCAGCTTACGACCTCTACGCGGTTTACAAGGGGCCGCTGAAGCGCCTGCTCGACGGCCTCCCCAAAGGCCCCTCCAGCCGGGGCGAGAGCGATAGGAGGCCCTCCCCGCTCACACCCTTCACCGTGAACGTCGGCGGCGTAGCCCTCGGGATGGGCGACGTCGTGCTCTACGGGGCTACGAGCTCGCTGGCCCTCCTAACCCCCTCGCCCGACGTCCTCAGGATGCTCCTCGTAATCCCCGCAGCGATCGTCGGCCTCGCGCTCACGCTGAAACTCGCGGAGAAGAGGGGCTATGCTCCAGCCCTCCCGCTCCCTGTAGCCCTCGCGCTCGCCGCATACCTAGCATACAACGCGATAAAGAGGGTTTAAGGCGAGGAGAAGGGGGTTACCGCTCGGCGCGCGAAGCAGCGCCCGGCCGGGCCGCTCAAGCTGCGATCAACGTGACGGACCGCTCCACGCCCGGTATCTTCCTGACCCCCATGACGGTCCTCTCGAGCTCGCTGAGGTCGTTCACCTCCAGCTTGGCCACGATGTCGAACTCGCCGTACACGATGTGCGCTTCGCTCACCGCCTCGAGCTCGAGGAGCTTCCTCAGGATCTCGTACTCCTTGCCCGGCGAAACGACTAGGATGAGGTAAGCCACCACTTTAACCCCGCTCGACGCCATAGCGTGGAGGCCCTGCACCCGCTTTAAAAACGTGGCGCTGGGGCGCGTGCTTTATAAGCCGCGCTGGTGCGTGGGCGCGGTGCCGACCTTGAAAATCTACTTCAAGGAGCTCAGCATTAAGACAGCGCGCCGCAAAGAGCTCGTCGACATCACCTACGAGGTCGAGAAGGCGGTGGCGGAGAGCGGGGTAGCGAACGGGCTGTGCCTGGTTTTCGCGCCGCACGCGACCGCCGCCGTCATCGCCAACGAGCACGAGAGAGGCCTCATGAACGACATCCTGAGGAAGTTCGCCGAGGAGTTCCCCGACGATGGCGCGTGGGAGCACAACAGGATCGACGACAACGCGGCGGCCCACCTGGCGTCGGCTTTCGTGGGCTCCGCCCGGATCTTCCCCGTGAAGGATGGCCGGATCGTGCGCGGCACTTGGCAGAACATTTTTCTCGTAGAGCTCGACGGCCCCCGCGCCTCGAGGAGGGTAGTGATCGAGGTGATAGGTGAGTAGCCTTGGCGCCGGAAGCCGTGTTCTTCGGGCACGTGGTGATAGACACCGTGGTGAGGGGCGGCGCGCGCTGGCAGAGCTTGGGCGGGACCGTCGTCTACGGGGCGCTCACCGCCCTCAGGTACGGCTTCGAGCCTTCGATCGTCTCGAAGGTGGGCGAGGACTTCCCGGACGAGTACTTAATTTTCCTCTCGAGGAGCGGCGTAGACATCTCCCACCTCCGCATGGTCCGCGGCACCAAGACGACGCGCTTCAGGTTGACGTACAGGAACGCCGAGAGGGAGCTCGTGCTCCAAGCGAGGGCGGAGGACATCGGGTTGGTCGACGTCGAGGCGGTGGACCTCAGCGGCAAGGTGGCGGTGGTCGGGCCGGTGATCGGCGAGGTCCCGCTCGAAGCGCTGGAGTCGATACGCTCCCGAGCGGCGCTGACCGCGGTGGACCTGCAGGGTTACCTGAGGTCGGCGAAGCCGAAGGAGGTTGTCAAGCTGGTCAAGAGCGAGCAAGCGCTCAGGGCGCTCGGCAGCGCCGACATCGTGCACGCCGACGCCGAGGAAGCTCGCGTCCTGACCGGCATGGAGCCGGAGCGAGCTGCCGAGTGGATGGCAGCCCGCGGCCCGAAGGCGGTCCTCGTGACGATGGGCTACACCGGCGCGTACGTCGCCGCGGAGGGCCGCTTGCTCTACGTGCCCGCCATGCAACCAGAGCAGGTGGTCGACACGACGGGGGCCGGCGACATCTTCCTCACGGTTTTCGCGCTCGAGCGGGCGCGCGGCACGCCGCTCGAGGAGGCGGCAGCGATGGCGGCGGCCGCCGCCTCGCTGAGGGTCGAGAGGCAGGGCTTCGACGGGCTGAGGGACCGGTGGGTGGTGAGGAGCAGGGCTCAGAGGCTGCTGGAGCAGATAAAGGAGGCAAAAGTCGAAGAAGCGAAAAGCGCATGATCTCGACCGCGCGGCCGTGCACCAGGCCTTTTTTCTGCGGTCGCACCCAGCCGATGCGCTACCCTTATTTAGATCGGAGCGCGGCTCGCCCCGTGAGCAGCGTGATATTCACGGAGAAGGCTCCCAAGCCGATCGGCCCTTACTCGCAAGCCCGCAGGGTCGGCAACCTGCTCTTCGTGTCGGGGCAGATAGGCATAGATCCGGCGACGGGCAAGCTCGTGGAGGGGGGTGTGCGCGAGCAGGCGCGCCAAGCCCTGGAGAACCTGAAGGCGGTGATCGAGGCGGCCGGCTTCTCCATGGAGGACGTCGTGTTCGTGATCGTTTTCCTCCGCGACATTTCCCAGTACAGGGAGTTCAACGAGGTGTACGCGCAGTACTTCAAAACGTACCCGGCGAGGGCGGTGGTTGAGGTGAGCGGGCTGCCGGCGGGGGCCCTCGTGGAGATCGCCGCTATCGCTGCGAAGCCCTAGCCCCCCTGGGTCTTGCTACGGCTGCGAGCCCCCGCTCCTTCAGCTCTGCCGCGAGCCCCTTGATCCCGCGGTCGGCTAAGGTTTCCAGTATCTTCTCCCAGTCGAAGAACACGAGGAGCGCGATCACGATCCCGAAAAGCACAAGAGAGGCGACGAGCTCGAGCACCAGCTCGTGCCTCGCCAGCGCCGCTACGGTCCTGCCGGCGTAAGCGGTCGCCGTGGACAGCACGATCTTCCCAGCGGCCAGGCCGAGGAAGAGCTTGAGAGCGTCGTACTTCATCAGCCCCAGGGGTATGACGATGACGTCGTCGGGGGAGGGCGTGACAGCGAAGAGGAAGGCGGCTAGGGCGCCGTAGCTCCTCAACAGCTTGCCGATCCTCTCGTAGCGGTCCCTCGTTTCCCTCTTCAGGAGGATCCTCGAGCCCCTGCCGAGGGCGTAGACCGCGAGCTTGCCCACAGCGCCGCCGAGCCCGCTCACCACCCCGATCAGCAGCGGGTGGGCCCCAACCCTCATCGAGTAGAAGTAGACGGCAGCCAGGTACGGGATCGGGATGAAGGGGATCATGTTGCCCAGCGCTGAGACGACGAAAATCCCGGCGTAGCCGCCCACCGCTTTCGCAACCTCGTACAGCCACGGCACAAGCCCGGCTCGTCGCCAAGCGATTTTTAAACTAGCGGTCGCCGACCGCGCTCAAGTTTATAGGAGCGCGCTGGGGAGGCCTGCTGTGGGCGCGAAGTACGAGCTGGAAGTGAGGGAGGTTGGGAGACCGGTGAAGGTTCCCGATGAGGTGAAGGAGCGCTTAAAGGGGCTCTCCCCCAAGTTCGTCTCCAAGATGAGGAGGGAGGTGGTGGATTGCCCTGTGCTCGGCAGGGAGGTGCCCTTCCTCCAGTGCTACTTCTGTCCCAACTTCGTGAGGAGGGTTAAAGGGGTCGTCCACTGCCGGGGCTTACCGCTCCAGCAATGAGCGTCGCCAGAAAGGTTGTTGGAAACCCCGAGCTCGCGGACCGGTTGAGCGCCGGGGAGCTGGTTGAGCTGCTGGAGGAAGCTCGGAGCGTCTTCCGCTCGGAGCCGCAGCTGCTGGAGCTCGAGGGGAGCGCGCTGGTCGTCGGCGACACGCACGGGGATTTCGAGTCCTCTCGGAGGGCGCTGTCGGAGGAAGCGAAGCTCACCCTCTTCCTCGGCGACTACGTCGATAGGGGCTTGGAGCAGCTGAAGAACGTCAACTTCCTGCTGGCGGAAAAGGTCGAGCGGCCGGAGCGCGTTTACCTGCTCAGAGGCAACCACGAGTCCCCTCTGATGAACTACGGTTACGGCTTCTACTGGGAAGTGGTGGGGCGCTACGGCCCTCGTGCCTACAGGATGTACGCGGAGGTGTTCTCCAGCATGCCGTATGCCGCAGTCCTCAACGGCGAGGTGTTCGCGGTCCACGGCGGCGTGGCCGAGGGCTTGCGCAGCGTCGAAACGGTGCGCGGCCTGCCCAAGGGGGATCTCGAGCCGAGCAACCCGATCGCCCTCCAGCTCCTCTGGAACGACCCCGATGAGAGCGTGGAGTACTTCGCGCCGAGCCCCCGGGGGCCCGGCATCAACCTTTACGGCCGCAGGGCCGTGGAGGAGTTCTTCGCGGCGAACGGCCTCAAGCTGATGGTGAGAGCCCACGAGTACTTCCCGGAGGGTTTCCACGAGTACTTCGGGGGGATGGTGCTCTCCCTCTTCTCGTGCCGTTACTACCCAGCTACGCGCCCTAAAGCCGCGCTCCTCGAGGGCGCTTCCTGGAGGCTCGTAGCCCTCACCTAAGGCCTGCGCGCCACGCGCTCGAGAGCCAGCGCGGCGGCGGCGCCCGCCGCGAACCCGCCGACGTGGGCCCAAGCGGCCACCGCGAGGGGGTACCCCAAGCCGGCGGCTCCGAGAGCCAGCTGGTAGGCGAACCACGCGAGGACGTAGAAGCGCGCCGGAACCCTCAGCAGGACGATGTAGTAGTAGGGTACGAGCGTGAGCACGCGCGCTTCGGGGAAGAAGACGACGTACGCGCCGAGAACGCCGGATATCGCGCCCGAGGCGCCGATGAGGGGGCGCGCGAGCTCCCCCGCGACCAAGCTCGGGGGCATCAGGAGGACGGCAGCCGAGTGGAGCAGGCAGCCGGCCACGCCGCTCGCTAGGTAGAGCAGGAAGTAGGGGAGGGGGCCGAGCCGGTCTTCCACGCTCCTACCGAAGATGTACAGGAAGAGCATGTTCCCCGCTAGGTGCGCGAAACCACCATGCAGGAACAGCGAGGTGAGCAGAGTCTCCAGCTTAACCCCCTCCAGGAGGTAAGCCGGCTTGAAGCCGTAGCTGGAGACCACGTACTCGAAGCCTCGCGCCAGCGAGTAGGCGAAAGCCGCCACGTTGCCAGCGATCAGCGTGTAAGTCGCGGCGGGCGCCGCCCTGCGCCTGACGTCGTCGCCGACAGGGATCACGCGCTCGAGGTGTGGCGACAAGCATATTACGGTGCCGCTCGGCAGCGCGCGCGTGGAGAAGGTAGTCGTCCTCATACCCGGCATGCTCGGTGCCGGCTGCACCTCCGTGGCCTTCGAGCTCGCTAAGCGGACCGGGTTGAGCGTCGTCAACAGCGAGAGGATCATCAGGGAGATCGTGTCGGAGAAGCGGGTGACGTTCGCGGAGCTGGCGCAGATGGCTAGGGACGGCGAGATCGACCTCGAGGACCTTGTTAGGAACGTCGCGCTCGACTACCTCAACGAGGGCAACGTGATAGTCGAGGGGCGCACCGCGCTCATGCTCCTGGACAGGCCGGTCCTCCTGAAGGTATTCCTCTACGCCGACAAGAAGGTGCGAGCGGAGAGAGTGGCTAAGCGCAGGGGGATCAGCCTCGAGGAAGCGATGAGGGAGGTGGAAAGGAGCGACGAAGATAGGGATAGGCTGACCGAGAGGCTGTACAAGAAGCACTTCACCGACCCCTCGCTCTACGACATGGTGCTCGACACGACGAACCTCTCCTACAGTGACGCCGCCGCCCTCCTCGAAAGGCTGATGAAGTGGAAGCTGGAGTCGATGGTGAAGTGATAAAAATAAAAAATATAAATTTTTATTTTCTAAACTGTCGTTGCGGCTTTTTCCGTTTCTGCCACTCCCACTCCTCTCTCCATGCTTACCACGCTGACGCGGCGGGCTTTCAAGCGCTCCTTTAGTACCTCGAGCCCAGCCCAGGGGTCCGTGTGCTCGCCGCACGTGAACACGTCCACGGCAGCGTAGCCGTACTCCGGCCACGTGTGGATCGAGAGGTGAGACTCCGCCACGAGCACGTAACCGCTCACCCCGTGCGGCTTGAAGCGGTAAACGTAGTGCGAAATTACTTTGCTCTTCGTGGCTTTGGCGGCTTCGAGGAGTGCAGCCTCCACTAGCTTCGCGTCGTCCAACGCGGATCTATCGCAGTCAAGTAACTCCGCTATCACGTGCCGACCTAATCCCACCCCCCTCATCTCCCCCCCAGGCGCGCGTACTTTTTCGCGCCCTTTTAAAGGGGGTCTTAAAAAACCTAGCGTCTGCAGCCTTCCGGGGGGCGCGAGCACGTGCGCTTATAAATCCGGGGACCGACCCTTCCCCGCTCGTGGGCGCGAGGGTCGAGGTCGCGTCCCTGCCGACGGGTTTGCGGACCGCTATCTACAGGTGGCTTCCAGCGGGGCCGGTTAAGGCGGTGGTTGTTGGTGTGCACGGTTTCGCGGAGCACGCCGGGAGGTACAACCACGTGGGACGCTTCCTGTCGGAGCGGGGGTTCGCGCTCTACATGTACGACCTCAGGGGGCACGGGCGCAGCGAGAGCCCGCGCGGCTACGTGGACCGGTTCGAGCGGTTCGTGGAGGATACAGTCGCTTTCGCTAAGCTGGTTAAGAGCGAGACCGGCGCTAAAACGTTCCTGCTGGGCCACAGCATGGGCGGGCTCATCGCCGTGCTGGCCGCAGCCGAGCTGGGCGGCGAGCTGGCGGGGCTTATCACGAGCGGCGCGGCCGTGGAGGTGAAGGTGGGGCTGCTGGCTAGGTTAACGCTCCAGCTCCTCGGAGCGCTGAGGCCCACGTCCAGGGTTCGCACGCCCGTCGCGGCGGAGCTGCTTTCGAAGGACCCGAGCGTTGTGCAGCAGTACGCGAGCGACCCGCTGGTCTTCAAGGACCCGACCGTCAAGCTGCTGGTAGAGTTCGGCAAGGCCACCGCTAAGGCCTGGAGCGCGGCAAGGAGGGTGACCGTGCCGGCGCTCGTACTGCACGGCGGCGACGACCGCATCGTGCTGCCCTACGCCTCGAGGAAGCTCTACGAAGCTCTAGCGTCCGCCGACAAGACCCTGAAGATCTACGAGGGCTTAAGGCACGAGATCTTCAACGAGGTTGAGAGGGAAAAGGTTCTGAGCGACGTTGCGGAGTGGCTCGAAAAGCATATTTGAGTACGTGCGGTCTTTTTTACTTCAGCTCCTGTGTGCCAATCCTACCAGCTCTTCGATCGAGTTGAAGCCCTCCCTCTCCATGTACTCCTCTAGCCCCTCTAGTATTTCTTTGAAGAGCCCGAGGTCCTTCCTCGCGATCTCGGATCCGACGCCGACGGCTGAAGCACCGGCTAGGATGAACTCGAGAGCCGCCTCCCAGCCGTCCACGCCGCCGACGCCGATGATGGGCGCGTCGGGGAAAGCCTCGTAGAGCTCGTACACCACCCTGACCGCTATCGGCTTTATCGCGCGCCCGCTGTAGCCCCCGTACACGTTCGAGAGGACGGGTTTCCTAGCGTAGATGTCGATCGCCATTCCCCTGACCGTGTTTATCGCCGTGAAGCCGCTCGCGCCCGCGTCGAGGCAAGCCTCGGCGAGCCTGATGTAGTCGTGGTGCACCGAGAGCTTCACGAACACGGGCACCCCCAGCCGCTTGATCTCGCCGACGGCGCTCGCGACCTCCTCCGCGCGGTGGCCCAGCTCCACGCCCATCCCGCTCACGTGGGGGCACGAAACGTTCAGCTCGACCGCTTGAGCGCCGCACTCGACCCCCCGCTTGGCCACCTCGACCAGCTCTTCGGCCGAGCCGCCCCCCGCGCTGAGGATGATGGGGATGCTGAGGCGTTGCCTCATCTCGCGCAGCTCGCGGCAGAAGTAGTCGATGCCGGGGTTCGCGAGCCCCACGGCGTTCAGGTATCCGTGCTCCAGCACGACGAACGTGGGGTTCGGGTAGCCGCGTCTCGGCTCACGCGTGACGGTTTTCGTGGTGAAGGCCCCCGCGCCGGCCTCCTCAACCCTCTTCGCCAAGCCCGCGCTGAGCCCCAGCACGCCCGAGGCGAGCACTGTCGGGTTCCTCAGCCTGAGGCCCGCCAGCTCAACCTCCAGGCGCGGCAAGCCTGCCACCCCCTTTGCGCGCGCCCGCGCTTTTCTGCCCCCTCTGGCCCGCCCGTCACCGCTCCGGCGGGCCCACGGGGGCGTTAAATTCTTCACCGTCCGAGGTCCGGCGCCGAGTCTCGGGCTCCGCCCCCGAGCTTCATCCGCTAGGGGCGCCCGGCGCGCGCACGGGCAGCGGGGCGGCGCCAGAGGCGCGACCCCGCCAACCCGTCAGCGAGTACCGGGCTCGGGGCCCGGGGCTCAAGCCCCTTCACCGCGTTCGCTCCCGCCGCGCCGTTCCCGCGACTCACGGGTCGAAAGGCGAGGTGGGGGTTTATAAATTCGATATTAAGAAGCATGAAAGCGATTTTTTCTAAACTGAAAGTTAGAGGAAATGATAGAGAATACTCACATACATTACAGAGAGGGCGCCGACAGCTATAGGGAGGGCGCCGGCGGAGCTAGGCTGGCGAAAGCGGAGCGCGGAAGTGTGCGGATAAAACCGTTTTGCCCCGAGCGCCGAGGGAACCCCTCGAACGCGCACTGAGGTTAGCGGCGGGGGAGGAGCTGAACTAGTGAAAAGAGAGAATGGCCGGCTAGGGTCTAGCGCGCGGCACGGGGTGGTAGTAGGGTAGGAGGCTGGCGGGCGGCTCCCACACGAGGCGCGCGTGGAGCAGCGCGGCTCCGCCGGCTTCGTAGTCAAGCGCGCGCACCCCCTTCGCCGAACCCGCCATCCCGGTAAACGCAGCGGCCCCTCACGTAGGTGGCGACCGTCTTGGTCCGCATCGTCCAGCCCTCGAAGGGAGTGTACTTAGCCTTCGAAACCAGCTCGCTACCCTTCACGCTCCACTCGGCGAGCTCCACGATCACGAGGTCGGCGTCGAAGCCGGGGGCTATGACCCCCTTCCTCAGGCCGGCTAGGCGCGCCGGCTTCGAGCTGTAAAGGTCGATCGCCGAGGGCGGAAGCCTGCCCTCCAGCACCTCCTTAAGTAGGAGGTGGAGGGCCAGCTCGAGCCCTGGGAAGCCCGGCGGCGGGTTCTCCGAGAGCTTCTCCGCGAGCGCGTGCGGCGCGTGGTCGGTTACGAGCGCGTCGGCGGCGCCGCTGCGGGCTGCGGCGTAGACCGCCGCGCGGTGCTCCTCGCTCCGTAGCGGCGGGTTGACCTTCGCGATCTTGGCGAGGGGGCTGCGGTAGAGCGAGTCGCTCAAAAGCATGTGGTGGGGCGTCACGTCGAACGTCACTTTGCCGAGAGCCTTCGACGCCAGGACTCTCTCAAGCGCCGGTTTGGTGCTGACGTGCGTGAGGTGCAGCCACGCCCCGGTGGATCGGGCGAGCTCCAGCGCGAGCTCGACGGCGGAGGCCTCGGCCTCGGGGGGCCTAGCCTCCGAGTGGAGTGGCGAATCCCTGAAGAGGCTGGGGTCCTCGGCGTGAACGAACACGGGCTTGCCGAGCTCGGCAGCTAGCTTGAAGGTGGGCCGCGCTCTCGGGCTGTAGAGGTCCTCCGGGTACAGCTTGAAGCCGAAGAAGAGGTCGGCGCAGGGCTTCAGCGTTTCCGGCTCGTCGCTGCAGCCCGCGTACAAGCCGAAGTCCACGATCGACTTCGAGAAGGCCTTGGCGACCTTCTCGCGCAACCTATCGCACGTGTTAGCGGGGGGGACGTTGTTGGGCATGTCGAAGACGCACGTGACCCCTCCCTTCGCCGCGGACATGCTACCGCTCCTCCAATCCTCCTTGTGCTCGAGACCGGGCTCGCGCATGTGCACGTGCAAGTCCACCATCCCCGGCAGCAGCAGCTGCTTCGGGCCCAGCACCACGGTCTCTTCGCCGCGCGGCGCCAGAGCCGGTTTCGTGACCGCTGCGATCGTGTCGCCCTCCACGGCCACCGCCACCTCCTCGAAGCGGCCGCCCAGGTACGCCCTCCCGACGAACACCGCGTCAACGCTCACGGCCGCGCTCACCGGAGCGGAACCAGCCTGCCGTCGGCATCGCGCCACCACCTGCCCAAATCCTCAACCCGAGAGAGCACTTCGCCGCTGAACACGGGTCCGTCCCTGCACACGCGGAGGCCGAGCGGCTCGAGCACGCAGCTGCCGCATACGCCCACCGCGCACCGCATGTACCTCTCGAGCGACGCCTCGAAAGGCACCCCTTTGGATCGCGCCAGCTCGAGGACCGCGGCTATCATGGGCTCGGGCCCGCACGCGTAAACCGCGTCGAAGCGCTCCTCGCTCAGCAGCTTCGCGGCGACCTCGTGCACGGGGCCGCCGAACCCCATGCTGCCGTCGTCCGTCGCCACCTCGACGCGGCACAGCCTCGCCATCTCGCCGAGGAGGATCGCGTGCTCGGCGGACCTGAAGCCGAGAGCCGCCACGCAGTCCACCCCCCTCTCGCGGAGGCGCTTAGCGAGGAAGTGGAGCGGGGCTGCGCCGGTTCCCCCGCCCACGAGGAGCGCGCGCCCCCTTTCGATCGCGGAGAAGCCGCGGCCGTAGGGGCCTCTCACGAACAGCCTCACCCCCTCCCTCACGTGGTCGTGCAAGTAGCCGGTCACCCTCCCCCTCCTCGTAATGTACATCGTTAGGACGCCACCATCGTAGTCGGCGATGCTCATCGGAACCTCCCCCACCCCCGGCACCCAGAGCATCACGAATTGGCCGGGCTCCGGCTCATCCAAGTCTACCTCCAGCTTCAGCTCGAGCACCTGCTTCGCCGCCACTCTGGCTCCGACGACGGCGCCCCTCGCGTGGCCGGCCCGCAGCCTAAAGCCCGCGCTCTGCGCTGAGCGTGGTCCGGCGCTCTTGGGCTCCAGCCCCAAAGCCCTTCCCCCGCGCTCCTCTGCGCCGTATAAAAAGCGCTCGCTAGGCGGCGAGGGCTTCGGGACTAGCCATCCTCGCGAGCTTCATCAGGCGCTCCCTGAAGCGTAGCATTAGCAACCTCTTGTCCTCCATGAGCACCACGTCGCTGAGCCCTTCGAGGACGATGTTGTAGGCGAAGGGCGAGGGCACGTCGAGCTCCGGCAGCTCGACGACCTTAATCCTCCCCTCCTCGATGCCCCTCAAGACCTCCTTCGCGTGCTCGACGTCCATGTAGTCCTCTAGGATCTCGCGGTAAGTCTCCTTCAGCACCGGGAAGTCGTCCCCCAGCTCCTTCACGACCTTGAGGAGCGTCTGCGCGTTCATCTGCTGGCGCTCGACGCTTATCTCGTGCCCCTTATAGTTCCTTAGGATCATCAGCGCCCTCGTCGCCACGTGCCTGAACTTCCTCTTCATCAGCTCCGTGTTCGAGATCGCCCTCTTGAGGAGCTCCTCGAGCTCGGAGCTCTTGAGGTCGGTTATGCTGACGGGGGGCTTCACGCCGGGCGGGTACACGAGCGCGAAACCGTTATCGTGGACCGCGATGCCCACGTTGACGCCGGCTCTAACGGAAGCGAGGTAGGCGAGGGCCCTCGACAGCGCGTCGTTCACCCTGCGGCCGTAGAGCGTGTGGAACACGTGGTGCAGCCTGCCTTTCTCGTCCACGTACCTCTCGACGAGGATGGTCTTGTGCGAGGGGTGTTCGCGGACCCCGAGAGCTTCGAGGAAAGCGTGCATCTCCGCGAAGTACTGGTAGATCGCCTCGGCAGCCTCCAGGTTCGCACGGCAGTTCCTCACGATGTACGCGACGATCTCCTTTTTCGGCTTACCCCGCTTCAGCCACTCGAACATCTTGTCTCTGAACTCGCCGATGCGGAGCGCGAGGTCGTAGCTGAGCGGGAGCATCTCGGAGAACCAGCTCGGCACGGTCGGTTTCATATCGAAAGCCGGTTTCACGAAGGCTCTATCCCCCCTAGCCTCGACGAACTCGTACACCTTGCCGCCCAGGATGAACCTGTCGCCGGGCACCAGCCTTTCCAGGAACTCCTCCTCGATGTTACCCACGTACTTGCCGCCCACCGTGTAGACCTTGATGTTCACCTCCTCGGGTATCGTGCCGACGTTGAGCGCGTAGATCACCCTAGCGTACTTTCCGCGCCTCCCGAAAACCCCCTCTTTCTCGTCAAACCAAATCTTGCCGTAGACTCTGTAGCTTTCGAGCTCCCCGTACTGGCCCGAGAGGTACTTGAGCACGCGGACGAAATCTTCCATAGGCAGGTCCCTGTAGCAGTAGCTGCGCCTCACGAGCCTGTACGCCTCCTCCACGCTCCACTTGCGCTCGATCGCCATCCCCACGATGTGCTGGGCGAGGACGTCCAGCGCGTTCCTCGGTATGTGAACCCGGTCCAGGTGGTTCCTGTACGCTTCCTTCACCATCACCGCCACCTCCACGAGGTCGTCGCGGTCGACGCACACCATCCTGCCCCTGATCGTGTCGTGCAGCCTGTGGCCGCTCCTGCCGATGCGCTGGAGGCAGCGGGTGACCGACTTCGGCGACCCGATCTGCACCACGACGTCGATGTAGCCGATGTCGATGCCGAGCTCGAGCGAGGTCGAGCTGACGACCGCCTTCAGCTGCCCAGCCTTGAGCTTCTCCTCCACCTCGTGGCGCACCACCCGCGAGAGCGAGCCGTGGTGAGCCATCACCTGCGACTCGTCGAGACCCCCCTTCTCCTTCCCGAGCACCTTCAAGTGGAAGACGACGCGCTCCGTCCCGCTCCGCGTGTTCGTGAAGATGAGGGAGGTCCTGTGCTTCATCACGAGGTCGTAAACGAGCTCGTACATCTTGCTCTGCAGCTCCTGGGCTGGCGTGTGCAGCAGGTCGGGGGCGGGTGCTAGGACCCTGATGTCCTTGCGCTTCACGTAGCGCGCGTCAACGATCACGCAGTCGCGCGGGGTCCCGTCGTCGTCGAAGCCGACCAGGAACTGCGCGACCTCTTCCAGCGGGTTGATAGTGGCCGAAAGCCCGATCCGGACGAAGGGATGCTCCACGAGCTCCTGCAGCCTCTCCAGGCTGAGCGTCAGGTGGACGCCGCGCTTGTTCTCTGCGAGGCTGTGGATCTCGTCGACGATCACCCACTTCACGCTGCGCAGCTTCTCCCTGAACTTCGGGGCCACGAGCACGATCGCCAGCGTCTCGGGCGTCGTGATCAGTATGTGGGGCGGCTTCCTAAGCATCTTCTGCCTCTCGTTCTGGGTGGTATCCCCCGTGCGGACCGCGTGCCGTATCTCCGGCAGCTCGATGCCTTTCCTCGCTGCCAGCTCCCGGATCTCGCTGAGAGGCTCTTCGAGGTTCCGGTAGATGTCGTTGTTGAGGGCGCGCAAGGGGGAGACGTAGACGGCGTATATCGAGTCGTTCAGCTTGCCCTCTAACCCCATCTTGATGAGCTCGCTCAGAACGACTAGGAAGGCGGTCAGGGTCTTGCCGGTGCCCGTCGGACTCGATATCAGCACGTTCTTACCCTCGTAGATGGGGACCACGCCCAGCTTCTGGGGCGGCGTGAGGTCCTCGTACTTGCCTCTGAACCACTCAGCCACCAGCGGGTGGAGCAGGCTCAGCACCTCTTCCTTGCTGTACTCCCGCTCGGCGTACGACAGCATGCCTTCCGCGCCCCTCGACCGATGGCTTTTATCGCTAGCGCGCGGAAAGGGGTTGAACAGGGCCGCTCGCCAACCGCTACCTCGAGTTGCGCAGCCCGATGAGCCCCATCGAGGCGAGCCGCTCCGCAGCCCTCCTCAAAACCCCGCGGACAAGGGGTCTGGTGGAGAGACCACCGAGCTTGCGGGCGGCTTTCCTGATGCTCCCGGTTTTCACGAAGGTTTCGAGGACGATCCTCTCCTCGAAGCTGAGGTCGTTCAGCTTCTCGAGCGCGAGCTTAGCCACCTCCAGCGGCTCTTTATCGTAGTTCCAGCTGTACTCCGTGTCACTCAGCGGCGTCTCAAACCTCTCGACCCACTCGAACTCGATCAACGTCAGCGGGGTGTCGCGCCTTATGTTCGGGTAGTGCTGCTTCAGAGCTTTCAGGAGCTCCTGCAAGCTGCTGAAGCCGTCCCTCCGGGCGTCCTCCTCGGTCAAGTCGATGAGCTTTTTGCGCTCAACCCGCAGTATCCTCGCTCTACCTAGGACTAGGCCCCCGCAGTACACTAGGACGATGTCCCCCGGCCTGTATCTGACGTTGCCGGCCCTGATCGTGGTGAGCTTGGAGCCGCTCAGGAGCTCCTTCAGGTATTTTTTCGAAAACATCAGCGGCCTCGGCATACTCGCGCCTCCGCTGCAGCGCGGAATTAAGCCCTCTCAGCCGGCACCTTTTATTAATTTTGGCGAGCGCGCTCCCGCCCCCAATGCCATCGGGGAAACGTGCGCCCGCCCCGTCCTTGCGTGATTTCCCGGAAATCTCTCCCAGAGCTTCAGCGCGCTCCGCCGAGCCCGCACGATTTTGCTGGAACCCTGCGCGCTCGAAGCTCGCTAGCCTGTAGCGAATTTGGCCATCAGGTCGAGGATGGAGGAGATCTGCGGCTTGAGGGGTTCGGGGACGCTTTTCAAGCCGAGCTCGAGGAACCCCCTCACGAGCATGCTTGCAGCCTCCTCCTCGCTGAAGCCCTTCGTCATCAGGTACGCGAGCTCCTCATCCGAGATCTTCCCGATCGCCGCCTCGTGCGTGAGCTGAGCGCCGCCGCGCGCTGAGCGCAGAGCGGGGGCTGTCACGATCACGGAGTCGGGGCTCAGCTGCAGCCCCCTGCACTCCACGTGACCCCTCGTGTTAGGCGCTTTCGCCTCGATGGTTATCGGGTTGGAGACGAAGCTCCCGCTCGCGGCGACTATCTTGGAGTCGACTTCCGCGCTCGCCCCCTCCTCCTCCAGCGTAACGATGGTTTCGAGCGTCGACGAGCCGGAGCCCGCTAGGTACAGCGACGAAGCGAGCGCGCTGCCCCCTCTGCGCACGGTTATCCGCGTGCTCTCCCTGAGGGAGCGCGGCGACCTCAGCGAGATGTACACGTCGTTGAGGCTGGCCCCCTCCCCGACCACTACCCCCGTCTCCGCCACTACGTCGGTGTTCTTGGCCCACGCGTGCACGATCACGTAGTCCAGCTTCGCTCCCCGCTCCAGGAAGATCTCGGTGTAGCCGGCGTGCAGCGAGCCTTTACCGGCCGACGTGCACGTGGAGAGCACGACGAGCTCGCTGCCCTCGCCCACCACCAGGACGTTGTGGACCTCCTGGGCGCCCTCGCTGACGACGAAGCACGTGCTCACAGGCGCGCGCAGGCTGACGCCGGGGGGCACGTACACGAAGGCCCCGCTGAGACCTACGTCCCTCTCGGGCAGCGCCGTCCACAGCAGCTTCCTCACCCACTCTCGCTCCACGGCTTTCTTGAGGGGTTCCAGGATGAAACCCCTCTCCGCCAACCCCTTCGCCAGCAGCTGCCTAACGATCTCGTAGTTGCGCTGAAGGTAGAGCGCGGTGGAGCCGGCGTCGACCGTCTTTTCGAGGAAGCTCACGGGATCCCACCCCGCGCGAGCACCTCGTAGCCCTTCCGCTTCACCGCTTCCAGCACGGTCTCCGCGTCCCCCGAGGCCACGATCCTCCCCCTCACGATCACGTGAGCCGCCGTCACCCTGCGCAAGTACTCGATGATGGCGCCCGTGTGCGTCACGAGGAGGACGCCGGCGCCACCCTCAGCCAGCCTATTGATGGCCCTCCCGACAACCTTGAGGCTCTCGAGGTCGACGCCGCTGTCGGGCTCGTCGAGCATCGCCAGCTTGGGTCGCTGCAGGATCGTCAGCGCGAGCTCAGCCTTCTTCGCCTCGCCCCCGCTGAAGCCTTTGAATGCCTCCCTCT
Organism: Thermofilales archaeon; assembly: GCA_028275925.1. GTDB lineage: Archaea > Thermoproteota > Thermoprotei > Thermofilales > Thermofilaceae > JANXEW01. Next base: position 37,598 of record JAPWTS010000002.1, on the reverse strand, counting down.
CCATCAGGCTGTCGAGCGCGAAGTCCCTTAAGACGTCGAGGGGGGTGCCGAATCTCCTGCTGATCTCCCTCGCCAGGTGGGAGAGCTTTACGCTGAGCGGGCGGGGGTTCTGGTGCATCAGGGCGATGCCGAGCCGCGCCCTCTCGTGCGGCTTCAGCCCGTTGAGCTCCCTCCCCTCGAACAGCAGCCTCCCCTCGACCCTGTAGCCGGGGAGCCCCATGATCGCCCGGAGGAGCGTGGTTTTGCCGCTGCCGTTGGGGCCCAGCAGCACGTGCACCTCGCCCCTATCCACCGCGAGGCTTACCCCTTGGACCACCAACCTCCCCTCCACCTCCACGCTGACGTTCTCGATCTCGAGGAGCACCCCAGACACCCGCGCTATGCCACCGGCATTACGCCTCTAAAGCTTTTCCCCTCGCGCGACAAAGCTTAAAGCTCCCCTCGCGCCACAAGCGCGAGTGATGATTCGTAACCCGGATTGACCGGTGATAGGGGCCGTCGCATCTGAGTCCTTCGCGTTAAGCTCCGGTGTAGCCGGCTTGCAGCCCGAGTGCCTCCGCGCGCGCCTCGTTGACGGGGAGCTCGCTCAGCGGCCAGCCGGCTCGCCACAGCAGCGCTGCCGGCCGCTCGATGAAGGTCACGAAGTACTCCCTCGCCGTTAGCTCGATCAGCTTCAGGGTGTCCACGAGCACCACGTACACGTAGTGGAGCTTCGCTTCCAGCAGCTCCTCTAGCTTGACCGGCGGTTTCCTGTAGTAGGCGTCAACGAGGCGCTTGAAGTACTCGATGCCCCACCGCGCCCGCTCCTCTGGCGGCAGGAAGATGATGTAGGGTAGCTGGAGTATGTGGAAGGGCGGGACCGCCATCGCGAAGTAGTCGGAGTACCTGCTGTACCTAGCCACCTTGCTCAGCTCCCTAGCAAGCCTGTACGCGACGGGGTCGGTGGAGTTCTCCGGCGGCACAAAGCCGGTCTCAACCTCGACGATCAAGCTCTCCCCGTTGAGGGAGGCGTACACGTCGCACACGAGGTCGGGCGCTAGGACGTGCTCGACGTCGACCTCGTATCCCTTCGAGAGCAAGTGGGAAGCGACGACAAGCTCCATCACCGTGTGGTTGGAGCTCACGACCTTGCGGAGCGCGAGCTCCTTGAGCCTGCTGCCCAGCTGCTCGAGCCTGACGCGGGCTCCCCCCTCGAGCCCCTCGGCGAGCCGCGAAACCACAGCGTCGATATCCTCGCTTAAACCCACGCGGGTAGCTCTCGGGCGGCGGCAATTATGCTCAACGCGCAAATATCGAGAGCGCCAGCGGAAAAGATGGGGGTTGACCCGGGCCGCTAAGCGCCGGATAGGATGTTGGGGTACTCGGCGTAGGCTGCCAGGTAGTCCGGTATGCCGTTGCTGCAGACGATGTCTCTGAACACGTAGGCGCTGGGCCTCGGGTACCTCTGCTTCGTCTTCATGTCCACGTAGATCAGCCCGAAGCGCATCTTGAAGCCGGAAGCCCACTCGAGGTTGTCGATGAGGCTCCAGTGCAGGTAGCCGCGCACGTCGGCGCCGTCGACCTTTATCGCTTTCAGGAGCTGGTAGAGGTGGGAGACGATGTACCATGACCTGTGCCTGTCGGAGGCGTCCGCGATCCCGTTCTCGGTGATCATCATCGGCTTCCCGTACCTCTTGATCATGTTGACGGCTTTCCTCAACCCCCACGGGTAGATCTCCCACCCGAAGTCGGATGTGGGTAGGCCGGCCTCCGACTTAGACGCGGGCTTGCAGGCGAAACCGTAACCGGGCAGCACGCGGTAGCCCGGAGGCCTCTCGTCGGCTTTGACGAGAAGCCTGCTGTAGTAGTTTACGCCGATCCAGTCGACCCTGCCCTTCAGGTCCTCCCTCCGCTCCCCCCCGACGCCGAAGGGGGCGAGCCTCCCCTCGGTGATCGCCTCGAAGTACCAGTGCGTCATAACCCTGTTGGCGGTTTCGGCGGCCTCCCTGTCCTCGTCGGCCGCTGGCTCGGCTGGGGTCACGGCGTATATGATCCCCACCTGCGCGTCGCGGCCGGCATGCTCCTTCAGTTGGTCGTAGGCTCTGGCGTGCGCTTGAACCAGGTTCACTGCGGCTGCTAGAGAAAGCGCGTAGTCGTTCAAACCTGGCGGGAAGTTGCCGCCCGTGTAGCCGATGGACCAGACCACGTTCGGCTCGTTCATCGTGCACCACATGTCGGCCAGGTCGCCGAACTTCCAGGCGACGTAGGCGGCGAACTTGGCGAACTCCACGACCGTTTCCGCGTCGAGCCAGCCGCGCGGGCCCTCCCTGCCGCCCGTATCCCTGACCTTAATCGGGTCGTGGACCCAGAGCGGCAGCGGCCAGTGGTAGAGGTTCAGGATCAGCTTCAACCCCCTGCACTTGAGGTCCTCGAAGATCTCCCGGTAGCGGTTGACGGCGGCCTTGTTAGCCATCTCGTCGAGCCGCTTGAGCGCTTCCTCGCTCACCTCGACGCTCCTGATCGCGCCGCCCTCCGCGTCCACGTGGACCTTAACATCCCGTGTGCTCTTCGGGAAGATGCGGCTCCACTCGACGTTCCCCCTCCAGGCGTTCAGCCCCAGCCAGCAGGCCCAGCCGTGGTCCACCCTGAACAGGTCGTAGTAGCCGGGCCCGTTCTCCGGGACGTCGCCGCTCACGACCCCCTTCTCGACGTTCTGCCGGTCGTGAAGCCAGACGTACCAGTCGCTGTTGGGGTCGACGGAGTCGGGCGAGGCGCCCATCTCGTACTGGAACGCGGCCATCGAGATGCCCCACAGGAACCCCTTCGGGAATTCGAGGTTCACGCGCGCGCAGACCGCCGGTGGTAAAAATGGTTACCGCGCCCGCGCTGAGAAAGCGCTGAGCGCGCGAAGCACCCTCGCTTACGCCAGCAAAGCATCCAAGAAAAAGGAGGAGCCTGACAGCCCCCGCGAAAGGGGCGGGGTAGCGGTGCAGCGCGAAAGCGCAACCGCGCACGGCTTTTATTCCCATCGAGGTCTCCGGCCCTCGTGGGTCGGTGTGGTGTTGTCTCGTACGGTGGTTTCGCGTTCCCGCGCTGGCTCAGGTACAGCGCTTGGCACGTGTGGGTGGTGGAGGTGGGTGGTGGGAGGGTTCGCGTGGGCGTGACGGATTGGGCGCAGGGCAGGTTGAGGGCGGTCGTCTTCGTCGAGCCCCCGCGCGTTGGCGAGCGCGTGGAGAGGGGCGGGGTCCTGGCGCTGCTCGAGTCGGTGAAAGCGGTGGCGGAGGTGCGGTCGCCCCTCACCGGCACCGTCGTAGCCTACAACGCGGAGCTCGACGACGACCCCGGCCTGATCAACCGAGACCCCTACGGCAGAGGCTGGATCGCGGAGATCCAACCCGAGCGCGGGGAGGAGCTGGAGGAGCTGATGACCGCCGAGGAGTACGTGGAAAGGGTGTTGAAAAGGGAGGAAAAGCCTAAAGATTAGTGCGCCGGCTCAGAGAGGAGCACTTTAACGTCGATCGCCAAGCCGCCCTTCCCCTTCTCGTACACGAAGAAGGGGTTGATGTCGACGCTCGCGATCTCCGGTATGTCCATCGCCAGCTTCGAAACCCGCAGTATGGTGTCCACGACCGCGTCTACGTCGGCCTCCGCCTGCCCGCGGTAGCCCCTCAGGATCGCGTACACCTTCGTGGACTCGACCATCTCCCTCGCCTCCTCGAGCGATACGGGGGCGATCCTGAAGGCGACGTCTCTCACCAGCTCGACGAGCACGCCGCCGCTCCCGAAGGCGATGACGGGCCCGAAGAACGGGTCGCGGTTCATGCCGATGAGGGTTTCGACGCCCTTCGGCGCCATTCTCCTGACGATTACGCCCTTCACCTCAGCGGTGGGGGCCTTCGCCCGGACGTTGGCCATGATCGCGTCGAAGCCCTTGGCGACCTCCTCCGCGCTCTTCAGGTCGAGGATTATGCCCCCGACCTCCGTCTTGTGTATGATCTGGGGGGATTCCACCTCGAGCACCACGGGGTAGCCTATCTCCTCCGCGACCTTCACGGCCTCCTCTCTGCTCGCGACGAGGCGCTTCTCCAGCACGGGTATGCCGTAGCACTTCGCGAGCTGCGCCGCTTCGAAGGGTGTGAGCGCGCTCCTGCCCTCCGCCAGCGCCCTCTCCACGATCCTCCGGGCGGTCGCGATGTCGACCTTCAGCTCGGGGTACGTCTTAGGCCTCAGCAGCTTGTCCCTCATCCTCTTGTACCTGTATATGGCCCCCATCGCCGCCACGGCCTTCTCGGGCGACTCGTAGGCGGGCACGCCTTCGCTCGTCAGCCTCTGGATCTCGTCTAAGCACTCTTTGCCCCCGATCAAGCTCGCGACGATCGGCTTGTTGACGCCCGCCTCGCGCTTGGCTTCCAGGATGGCGTCGGCCACCTCCTTCGGGTTCGTGATCGCGGTGTGGCAGTAGAGGACCACCACGGCGTGAACCCTGCTGTCCCTTAAGGCCTCGAGGAGCGCGCCCTTGTACCACTCCTTCGTCGCCATGCCCGTCAGGTCGATCGGATTGAAGGTGCTGCCGAAGGGCGGCATGTACTTCCGGAGTTTTTCCGCCAGGTCGGGGGGTACGTCCATCAGCTTTACGCCGTAGAGCTCAGCCGCGTCGGTTGCCATGACGCCCGCGCCGCCACCGTTCGTGATCACCAGGACGTTCTCGCCCTCGGGTAGCGGCGCCTTCGCGAGGGCGACGGCCCAGTCGAACAGCTCGATGAACGTGGGCGCCCTTAGAGCCCCGCACTGCTCCAGCGCGGCGTCTACGACGGCGTCGGAGCCGGCGAGCGAGCCTGTGTGCGAGCGTATCGCGCCGAGGGCCCTCTCCGCCCTCCCAACCTTGAGCACGATCACCGGTTTGACCGTTGAAACCTTCGAAACTACTTCCATGAAGCGCCTACCGCTCTCTATGCCCTCGAGGTAAGCCGTGATCACCTTTGTGTGCGGGTCTCGGCCGAAGAACTCGATGAAGTCCACCTCGTTGAGGTCCGCCTTGTTGCCCAAGCTCACGAGGTCCGAAAGCCCGACGCCCTTCAAGGCGGTCCAGCCGACCAGCGCGATCGCCAGGGCTCCGCTCTGGGATATGAAGGCGATCTCGCCCTTCAGCGGCGAGCCTTGGCAGAAGCTCGCGTTGATCGGCGCTACGGTGTCGCAGATGCCGACGATGTTGGGCCCGAGGATGCGCAGGCCGTGCTTCCTCGCGGTCTCCACCACCCGCTTCTCGAGCTCCTCGTTCCCCACCTCCTTGAAGCCGCTGGAGATGACCGCTACAGCCCCCACGCCCTTCCTCCCGCACTCCTCCACAACCTGCGGGACCAGCTTCGCCGGCACCGCGACCACCGCGAGATCCACCGGCCCCGGGACGTCCAGGACGCTCGCGTAGCACCGCAAACCCAAAACCTCGCTCGCGTTCGGGTTCACAGGGTAGACAGCGCCGCGGAAACCGGAAGAGAGGATGTTCTTCAGGACCTGGTGGCCTATCTTGCTCGGGTCCCTCGAAGCCCCGATCACCGCCACGCTCCGCGGCCGGAGCAGCTTCTCCACGCTATTCAGCTCCATCGACAACTGCCGGTTTGGGAGCTGTTAAAAGCGTTCGCTTTGTACTCCCGACGATACGCGAGCTGCCTTTCGGCGTTGAGCGTTAGCTCGCGCGCGAGGGTGCGCGAGAGCAGAGGTTTGAGCGCGTAGCTCGCTAGCTGCTAGGCGACTGGCTCGCTTCCCCTCCGTTTGAGGGTTTTCCGCCTGATCCGCCTGGCCCCCCCTCTCAAGCTGTAGGCCTCGATCCCGAGCTTCCTCAAGACGTAGGCCGCTTCTAGGCTTAAAGCCCCCTCGTCGCAGAGCAGGACGTATTTTTTGGTCGGGTCGAGCGCGTGGAGCCCCTCGATGAGCTGGTCGAAATCCACCCTGATGGAGCCTGGGAGGCTCCAAGACCTGAACTTCTCCTCGCTTCTCAAATCTACGATCACCGCTCCTTCAGGCGGCTCGTCGACCTCCAGCCCCTCGAAGCTTTCCTCCACGGAAACGCTCCTTAAATCGTAAACCCTCGCGCCGCTCAGCGCTTTGTCCAGCAGCGAGGGATCCAGCTTCGCCTCCTCCCGCTCCACCTCTTCGAGTTTAGCCCTGGTCTTCGGGTGCTCGGAGAACGCCCCGCAGTACTCCTTCGCCCTCGCCGACGCCTCGTAGGTACCGATCTCGCGGGCTTTTGCGATGATGTCGTCCTTATCGAAGCCGATGAGCGGCCTCAGTACCTGGATGCTTACGGCCGCCGTGGACACGGCTAGGTTCGTGAGCGTCTGCGAGGACGCCTGACCTAGCGACTCGCCAGTCACTATGGCTTCTGCCCCCTCCCTCTTCGCTACCGCCTCGGCCGCCCTGTACATGAATCGTTTCAGGATGACCGTCAGCAGGGAGGGGTCGCAGTTCCTCCTGATCTCTCTCAGGATCTCGCCGAAGTCGACCACGTACAGCTTCGGCCTGTAGCCGTAGCTCCAGTTGTCGGCCAGTACCTTCAGGACGTGGAGAGCGCCGGCCTCGTGGACGGGACCTCCCAGGCTGCAGAGGAGGTAGTGGACCTCCGCGCCCCTCCTGAGCATGTACCACGCGGCGACGGCGGAGTCGAAGCCCCCCGAGACGAGCGCGATGACCTTCCCCTCGCTGCCGACGGGCAGCCCCCCGTACGCCTCGATGATCTCGGTGAAGAGGTAAGCTCGCCTCCCCCTCACCTCAACGTAAGCGGTGACTTCGGGGTTCTCCAGGTCCACGCGCGAACCGCCCTCTTTGAGTAGCCTAGCGCCGAGCTCCCTTTCCACGTCCAGCGACGTGAAAGGGTGGGCGCCGGCCCTCCTCGCCCTCACGGCGAAGCTCCTGCCCTTCACGTAGCTTGAGAAGTAGGCCGCAGCCCTCTCAGCCAAGTCGCTGAGGTCCTCAAACTCGATCTCCTGCGCCGGCGACAGGGATTTTATCCCGAAGACCCTCCGCAGAACCTGCGCCGCGCGCTCCTCCTCGCCCGTGTACACGAAGATCCGGCCGCCCTCTATCCTCGCTTTGTACGCGATGCCGTTCGAGCGCAGGGCGTCGTGAATGTTCCTCAGTAGCAGCTTCTCGAACCTCCCTCTCGTGCGAGCTCCTTTGATCGTTATCTCGCCCAACCGCAGGAGCAAGACCACGGCTAGTCCGGCGGGGCCAGCCTTAAAAAACCGAGGCGTTCGCACGGTTCTCGTGGTCTCCCGAGCGGCCGCGCGCATCGTCGTAACCGGCGTGGTCCAGGGCGTGGGGTTCCGGCCCTTCGTGTACCGGACAGCCGTCAAGCTGGGGCTCTGCGGCTACGTGAGGAACCTCGGCGGCTCGGAGGTCGAGATCTGGGTTGAGGGGGCCGACGGCTCCATCGAGAGGTTCCTCGAGGCGCTGGAGAGGGAGAGGCCGCCCCCAGCTAGGCTTGAGCGGGTGGTCGTGGCGCGAGCCGAGCCGCGAGGTTACTCGAGCTTCACGATACTCGAGAGCGGCGCCCAGGTCTCCGCGAGGTCCCAGATACCCCCAGACATCGGCGTTTGCGAGGACTGCCTCCGCGAGGTGCTCGACCCCTCCTCGCGCTGGTACAGGTACCCCTTCAATTCGTGCGCGTGGTGCGGTCCCCGCTTCTCGATGATGTACGCGGTGCCCTACGACCGGGCAAACACGGCGATGAGGGACTTCCCGCTCTGCGGCGAGTGCGAGAGCGAGTACTCCGACCCCGGCAACCAGCGGAGGTTCCACGCGCAGGGGATCAGCTGCCCGAAGTGCGGCCCGAAGCTAGAGCTCCTCCACCCCTCCGGCGAACCCGTCGAGTGCGACGACCCGATAGCTGAGGCGGCTAAGCTGATCGAGGAGGGCGCGATCGTAGCCGTCAAGGGCGTCGGCGGCTTCCACCTAGCCGCTTTGGCGAGCGACGACGGAGTGGTCCGGGAGCTGAGGAGGAGGAAGCGGAGGCCCCAGAAACCCTTCGCCCTCATGGCGCTCAACGTGGAGGTGGTGGCGAGGATCGCGGAGCCGAGCGAGCTCCACTTGGCGCTCCTCACCTCGCCCCAGAGGCCGATCGTGCTGGTGCCGAAGAAGCTGCCTTCGCCCGTCTCGCCGCTGGTGGCCCCCGGCCTCTCTGAGCTGGGCGTCATGCTCCCCTACACGCCGCTGCACTACCTGCTGCTCTCGGAGACGAGAGACAAGTTCCTCATCATGACGAGCGGGAACCGCAAGGGGCTGCCGATCTGCAGGGGGTTGGAGGCTCTGCGCGAGCTCGAGGGGATCGCCGACTACTTCCTCGTCCACAACCGGGAGATCGTGAACCGCGTCGACGACAGCGTCGTCCGCTTGACCGACGGCGAGCCCCAGCTGCTGAGGAGGTCGCGCGGCTACGCGCCGGCGTGGCTCGAGCTGCCCTTCAACCTCGGCGCGGAAGTGGTGGCGCTGGGGGCGCACCTCGACAACGCGGGAGCTGTGGCGTTCGAGAACAAGGTGGTCCCAACCCAGTACGTCGGCGACATGGACAACCTGGAGAACCTGGAGTTCCTGCTCTCAGCGATAGAGTTCCTGGCGAAAAGCTACAAGGTGAAACCCCAGGTCGTTGTCAGCGATAAGCACCCCGGCTACGCGACAACCGAGCTGGCAGCCAAGCTTTCAAGGGAGCTGGGCGTTCCTCACGTTAGGGTGCAACACCACCACGCGCACGTCGCCTCGGCGATGGCTTCGCGGAGCCTGCCCAAGGACAGCGAGGTCGCCGGGATCGCGCTCGACGGTGTCGGGTACGGGGACGACGGCATGGTGTGGGGCGGCGAGGTGCTTCTCGCCTCGTACACCGGGTACCAGAGGGTCGGGCACCTCGAGTACCTGCCGCTGCCTGGGGGCGATAGGTCGACGCTCTACCCCGCTAGGATCGCCGCTGCCGCGCTCGCCGCGAAGCTTGGCCCGGAGGAAGCGCTGAAGGTGTGCCTCTCGCTTGGTCTCGAGCGCAGCCTGCCTGGGGGCGCGCGGGAGCTGGAGCTAGCCGCGAGGGCTTTCGCGAAGCCGCCGTTCTCTTCGAGCGTTGGAAGGTTCCTCGACGCTGTTTCGGCCTTGCTGGGCGTTTGCGGCGCCAGGACGTACGAGGGGGAGCCGGCTATCAAGCTGGAAGCCGCCGCGCGCGGCGGTCAGCTCGTGGAGGAGCTCAAGCTAGAAGTGGAGGGTGGGGTGGTTCTGACCTCCGAGGTCCTGCCGAGGCTGCTGGAGCTCCGCAGCAGGTACGGCGTGAGGGACCTCGCGTACACGGTTCAGGTGAGGCTCGGCGAGGCGCTGGGGCTCCTCGTGAAGGAGGAGCTCGGCGACCTCAAGCTCCCAGCGGTGGTTTCGGGGGGCGCGGCTGTAAACGACTACATCGTGAAGGGGCTACGCAACCTCCTACGCGGCGCGCTCCTCCCCCGAGGAGTTCCAGCCGGCGACGGCGGGTTGGCGGTGGGGCAGGCGGTGTCGGCTGCCCTTTCACTAACGTGAGGGGCGGGGGCAAACGTTTTTAGAACAGGGGGTGCGCAAGCCACGTGACCGTAATCGCCACTAGCTCCTCGCTCGGGTTAGCGGCGAAGCTCTCCCGGCTCCTATCGAGGGAGCTCCTCGTAGCCGAGGAGAAGGTTTTCCCCGACGGGGAGAAGTACCTGAGGATCCCGAAGAGGCTGGAGGGGGACGTCCTCCTCGTTCACTCGCTGCACCAGCCTCAGGACGAGCGGTTCGTGCAGCTGCTGCTCGCGGTGGACGCAGCGAAGGGCGCTGGCGCGTCGAGGGTGATCGTGGTAGTGCCATACTTCGCTTACGCTCGCCAGGACAAGAGGTTCCTCGAGGGCGAGCCTGTGAGCGTCGGCGCTCTGCTCAAAGCCGTGGAAGCGGCTGGCGCCGACGCGCTTGCCGTAGTGGACATCCACAAGCCCTCCTCCCTCGACGAGTGGTTGAGGATACCGCACTTCAACGTGCTCCCGGTCGGGGAGCTGGCCGGCTACTTCCGGGGCAAGCTGCGCGACCCGGTGGTGCTGGCGCCCGACAAGGGAGCGCTCCACAGGGCCCAGTTGGCCGCGCAGGTGCTCGGCGCCGAGTACGATTACCTGGAGAAATCGCGCGACAGGGTTACGGGGGAAGTGAAGATCGCGCCGAAGAGCGTGGACGTGGACGGGAGGGACGTGCTGTTCATCGACGACATCATCAGCACCGGGGGCACGCTCGTTGCAGCGGCGAAGGAGGTTCTGGCGCTGGGAGCTAAGCGCGTGTACGCCGCTTGCACTCACGCGCTGCTCGTTTCGGGGGCCCTCGACAAGCTGTACGCGGCCGGCGTCGAGGAGGTTGTGGCGACGGACACGGTCCCCTCGCCCGTCTCGCGCGTCAGCGTGGCCGAGCCCATCGCCGAGGTAGTGCGCAAGCTCTTGCGTTAACCGCTCTCTTTTTTCGTGGCCCGGAACGTTTTCAGGCGCCTGAGCTTCTGCGCGTGCGCAGCTGAGCAGTACCCCAGCGTTGCGCAGAGTGCACCGGCTAGCGCGCCCGCGGCGCCGGACGCCGCCACCGCAGCAATGAGCTCTGTCAGCCCTAGTGCTCGTGCAGCGCGGGGGTTGGGGGTCGGCTCGAGTACGGCTCTCAGCTGCGCGTCCCCAACAACTTCCACAACCGCGCTCCAGTTAGCGTAGCCTGGGGCCTCGACCCGGATTGCGTAGCGCCCGGGCTTGACCGAGATTTCCCCGCTACCTGAGAGCGAGGCGACCTTTTCGCCGCCATCGCTGAGCACCGTGATCACGGCGTTAGGCAGGGGGCTCCCACTCGCGTTAAACGCCGCTACCGAAAGCTTCACCGGCCCCCCTCCCAGCTGGACGAGCACGACCGTGTCGCCCCTCACCTCTACGCTCCGCTCAACCCTCTGGCTGCCGTGCTGCAGAACGACTCTGTAGGATCCTCGCGGCACCCGGAAGCTGGCAGTGCAGTTGAGCGCCGTCACGTTCTGCGATCGATTTGCAGCTACGAGCGCGATGTAGCAGGAGGGCGGGCGGCCTCCATCTCCGAGCGTTCCGCTTACGGTTAGTGCGAAGAGCCTGGTTACGGTCAGGGGTACCGTGAGGTTGCCCGAAACGGGGAGCAAGACCTTGCGGGGTTCGGCGAGCTGGTGGGTCACCTCCAGCACGTACAGGCCTCGAGCCAGCTCAAACGCCGCGGTTCCGCCCGCGTCTGTCGTCGCGCACGTGGAGTTCGCGCACACGAGCGCCCCCTGCAGGGGAGCGCCAGCGTCATCGACCACCTTCACCGTCACAGAGTACACTGCCGGCGCCCCCCCGCTTTGCTGCGCGGTCTGCTGCCTGGGTACTGTCACCAGCTCGCCGCCAGCGATCACGGCGGCAGTTCCGCCCAGCAGCTTGAGCCTCACGCTGGGGCTCGTTGGGCCGAGCTTTTCCGTGCGCACCTCTCCCGTCGCCGCGTCGACGAGAGCGCAGTAGGTCACGCCCGACGTTGGATCGTAGCTGGCAACAGCCAGCTTCCAATCGTCGCCGAGCTGCGACACCACCCTCTTCCCAGCCGGGATGGGTATTGCAACGCGCTTTGAGACCCCTCTTTCGATGTCCAGTACGTAAACGCTCAGCCCCTCCCCCTCAGCGCAGGTGTAGTGGAACAGCCCGCCGCTGGGGGAGAAGCCGTAGCTGATCCACTTATCGTGCGGGTGCGGTAGGGTGTAGGTCTTAACCGGGGAGCTCAGGTTCATTGCAGCCAAATCGTATGCCCTGACGGCGTCCCATTGAACGAGCACCAACCAGTTGCTGCGCCACAGCACCGATGCAGTCTTCAAGTGCGGTACGGGCGTAGTTGTCGAGAAGAGATCTCTGTCACTCTTGATGTCGTGCACCACGACGATCTTCTCATCGTTTGAGACGCAGACATAGCACAGCGTGTTGAAGCCGGCGAGCAGCGCGGCGCTGCCGCTCGGGCTCAGGGAGTAGTCTGTGAACCTGTTAAGGATGCTGCGGGTCCAGACCACTCTCAGCGCCGGCACGCTGACGAGCACCGCGCTCGCACCGGCGTGCACCAGAGCTGTGCCGTTGGCGTAAACCAAACCCGAGGTTGTCGGTTTGATCGAGTTGGGGTCTAGGGTGAGCTTGAGCCAGGAGATGCGCCCGTCGAGAGCGAGGAGCCCGAGCCAAGCCCTATCCGTGAGCACGATCAGGCCGTAAGGCGGCGCGGCTTCGAGGTGCACGGGGGAGCCGTAGTCGGACGTGCTGAAGCTCCACCTCAGGCCTCCATCTAGGGAAACCACCGTACCGTTCTCCAGCGCTAAGAACAGCGAGGAACCGAGGGCGGTGACGTCGGTTGCTCCCGCGCTCGTGACCAGGGGTTGAGCCAGCGCGATCGCGCTCAAAGAGGCGGCGACGAGCAACGCTGCTACGGAACACCTCATCGCGCGGCTGCGCCTTCAACCTTGATAAGGGTTGCGCCACGCCCAGCGGTTTGCGAGCTGCGCCGATGATCGCGCCTAAAAGCGCCGCCGTGCCAACTTCAAGGCCGCAGGCACCGCGTTGAGGAGGAGCAGCGCCGCTAGCGTGGTTGCGCTGACAGCGTCGCCCCACGTGGACACCCGGTAGGTCAGGACGAGCGCGTGCTCGCCGGGCGGTACGCGGACCGCGATGAACGGTACGCGGTAGTTGGCGATCACGCCGTCCCCGGGAACCCACACGTAAGAGGGGATGTCTGGGTAGTAGCGCTCCAGGGGGACCTCGCGGCCGCCGACGGAGGCCCGCCAGCCCGGGTAGAGCACCTGCCGGATCCTGACGACGGTGGCGTTGCTGGCTCTGTACACGACGACGATCCTGTTCGGCTCGAACTTTGCCTGCAGGACCTCTCCGGAGTCGATGCTCGCTATCGCGTTAAAGGTGGTGGTCCTGAAGACGTGGAAGGGGGGTTCTGCGTAAACCTCCTCGAATAGGTCGGGCCTGGACCTCATGGCGGCGGCGAGAGCCTGGTCGAAGATCACGAAGTAGCTTATACCGAGCTCCCTCGCGATGGCGTAAACCCTTTCCGGCCGCTGGGCGAGCCAGGAAATGGGTTGGCCGAGCAGGTGGTCGGCTTCCGTGTTGGCTAGCGGGTGGGTGATGTACCTCGTGCCGAAGCCGCCGCCCACCTGCGGCTTCCCCGTGAGCATCGACGAGAGGTAGAAGTAGTGGGAGACGGGCAGGTAGCTCCAGTCCCCGAGCTTCCAGAGCGTATCTTGGTAGAAAACGTAGGTGTTCTCCGGCACGTTCTCCCGCACCCACTCCATGATCCTGACGAGCTTCGCGGTCCCCGGGAAGTCGGCGTCCATCTTGAAGATTAGGGTCTCCGAGTAGGGGTAGTAGAAGTCGGTCAGCCGGAAGTGCGGTTCCACGGTAGCGGCCACGAGCAGCAGCGCGGCCACGCCGACGCCGACGTAGCCGAGCTGGGCTTCCGAGCCCTTGAGCTTCCGCACGAGGGAGTGCGCTTTCGCCAGGGGGGCGGACGCTCCCAGAGCCGCCGCCGTGAACGCGGCGTACCTCGCCAACCCCGCGAACTTGTAGTACGCGTAATTTTCGCTGAAGGGCAGCAGCCTTCCGAGGTTCACCTCCCACCACAGCACCTTGAACCTGAAGGAGTCGGGCCCGGTCGCGACCACCAGCAGCAGGGAGATGACCGAAGCTAAGGCGGCGGCGCCGGGTCTCTCGCTGAGCACGGCCGCTAGCGCGAAGAGAAGCGAAGCTGACGTGAGGCGCAAGCCTACGTAGCCGTCCAGCGGGGACGCGGCGGAGACGGCCCACATGAGCAGCGCCGATGCGGCGGCCGCCGCGGCGACTGGCGCGCGATCCCGCTTCGCGGAGGCGCACGAGGCGGCGATCGAGACCACGAGGAGGGCTGTGGCGAGGGGTCCCAGCGACCCGAGGAACGCGCGCACGCCCCAGGGGCCGACGTACCAGGTGATGGTCGGCAGGTTGTGGTACTCCCAGTTTGTCAACGACAGGGGGACGATCCAGAAGGCGAGGAGCCCCAGCGCGCCCCCAGCGGACACCGCGAAAGCCGCCGCGTCCCACGCTAGCGCGGGCAGCACGAGAGCCGCGCTAGCCCTTAAACCGCCCTCCTGGCCTACGAACCGCTTCAAAGCGAAGACCGCGGCTACGAGCGCTTCGGCCATGAGGAGGGCGATTCCGGTCATCAGGTGGCTCAGGACGGTGGCGGCGCCCAGCACGGCGGAGAGCGAGGCCAACCTCAGCCGCGCCCGCCCCCTCCTGCTCAGCGCGGTCCACTCGGCCGCGAGGGCGAGGAGCGCGAAACCTATGCCCAGCCTCTCCGGCCACATTCCGATGTAGTAGAGCTGCTTGAGCCCGGCGTCCAGCCACTCCGACTCGTAAGGCGTCACGACAACCGAGAACAACGCCGCGAAAGCCGCTGCAGGCAGCCCGCCGCCCATCGCCTTGGCCAGATAGAAGGCGCCGACCGCCGGAAGCACGTACGTGACAACGAGAGCGAGCTTGTAGGACGAGACGATGTCCAAGAACTTGAGGGACGCGTAGCGGATCGCCGCGACCAGGAGGTAGGCGCCAGGGTTGTAGAACTGGTTGAAAACCCAGCCGAAGTTGTTGTAGGGGTCCCACCCCAAGACCGTCAGCTGGGGGAGGAAGAACTCGGAGGTGAGGTAGGAGCACACGAGGTGCGGAGGGTGGTCCCAGCCGGGAGGGATCCCCTCCCTGAAGAACGTTTTGACCGAAAGCAGGGCGAAGGCTAGCACGGCGAGCAGCGCCGTTAGCTCGAGCAGCAACCCTGCGCGGAGCTTCACGCGCGCTCGGTCGCAGCGCGGTTAAAAAGCCTCGCGCGGCAGAAAGCTCTTTACCCCCCTCCGCCCCGCTCCCTCACGGGCCGGTAGCTCAGCCTGGGAGAGCGCCCGCCTTGCAAGCGCTCCGTAAATGCGCCGGGAGCGCGGGAGGACCCGGGTTCAAGTCCCGGCCGGTCCACCACCCTCCTCCGGAAGGTGCTTGCGGTTGACCCTCTTCCCACGAGAATGCATTGAAAGCGTCGGGAGCTTGGAACCGTGTGGCAAGGATTGAGATCGACTTTCCGGCCAAGGTTTCCGTCGGCAAGGGGGTTGTCAGCGCGCTGGGTCTCGAGCTTTCGGCGATGGGGGTGAGGGAGGCGCTGCTCGTGGTTAGCGACGCCGCTTGGAAGAGCGCGCTGGACGAGGTTTGCGAGAGCTTATCAGCGGCGCGGGTGAAGTGGGGCATGCTGCTCGTCCACCCCGAAGCCTACAGGGTTGGGGCGGTCGAGCTGGCGGTTGGGCTTTCGCGCCGAGCCAGAGCGGTGGTAGCGCTGGGGTGCTGGCCTGCGCTCGCCTTATCCAAGGTTTTAAGCGCGCGCTGCGGAACCGAGCTCGTCGCGGTACCGGCGCCCCCAGGCTTCGCTGAAGCCTTTAGCAGAATGACCGTGCAGCCGCGCGGGTACGTGGGCCCCTCGAAGCCGCTGAAACCGCCAGCCGCGATCTTCGTAGACACGGGGTTGCCGCTCGGCAGGGATCTCGAGAAAGCTCTCGCCGCAGAAGCGCTCGTCAGCACGCTCGAGGCCCTGGCCGTCGGTTGGAGGAACAGGTTCATCCTCCTGCTAGCCGAAGCGGCAGTGGAAAGGCTGGAACGGTCGTTACGCGGGTCGTCGGTGGCAGACGCCCAAGCCCTCTTCGAGGCGGCGGTCTACGCCGCGCTGGCGCGCGGGCACTCGCTGTGCTCGGCTCTCTCCTCGCTCGCTAGAGCCCTCTTCTCCGTCTTCGGCGTAGACCCCTACGCTGCCGAGCTCGCGCTCGCCAGAGCCTGGGTAACAGCTGCCTCGCGCGCTGTCGAGGGGTCACCCGCGGCTGACGCGTACCGCAGGGCGGCGCTTTTGCTCGAGGAGTTCACCGGAGGGTTCTCGTCGGTTCCCACGCTCCCCGAGCTCGGCGTGGGGGAGAGCAAGCTGGATCTCGCCGCCGAGTACGCGTGGACTTTCGAGCACCACTGCGCTGAGCGCGACCCGTCGGTTTCAAGCCGGTTCAGCCTCAGGCAGCTGCTCGCCGAAGCCTGCCACCGAAAAGCTCAACGGAGTTCCTAGGGGCGGCGCGAGCAGGGCGGCTTCGAGGGATCCGCGACCGGAACCCTGTACAGAAGGCAGCGCATTGTCCCTCTTTCGTAGAAGATGCACTCGTCGCACCTCTTCCCGGCGATGGGGCGAGCTTGGGCCGCTCTCGCGGTCTCGGCGCGCGCCTCGACGCTGACCTCCTCCACCTCGACCGGGGGGAACCGCGCAGCAGCCGCCTCGCGTTTAGGAGGCGGCGCCGGCTGGGGGATCGCCCGCTCAGGTTCACGGCGAATCGGTTCGGACGCGCTTTGCGTAGCCGGTTTCGCGAGCGGCTGCTCGAAACGCTGCGCGATCGCCGGCGCGGGAGCTTCGCTGGTCGGCCTTTGGAGCTCGGTCGCGCGCGGCGAAGCTCGGCCGGCCGGCGGCACGTCCTTTATACGAAGCTCGATGCGCGGGACCTCCGCCGGCCGCTTGGGCTGTACGACCTGAGTGGCGAGCTGAGGCGCCGGCTGAACCGCGGGCGTTTTTCTCACCACCTTGAGCCCCTCAAAC
This sequence comes from Thermofilales archaeon, assembly GCA_028275925.1. GTDB lineage: Archaea > Thermoproteota > Thermoprotei > Thermofilales > Thermofilaceae > JANXEW01. Next base: position 20,960 of record JAPWTS010000002.1, on the reverse strand, counting down.
GCTAACGCTTCCTCGATCTCCTCCCGCGTGGGCACTTTCCCCTGGAGTATCGCTCTCCCGTTGTAAACTATCGCTGGTAAGCTTCGCACTCCGTACTTCCTGTACTCGGCCGTCGCGATTCCTCCGTAAAGCTCCTCCAGCGTCTTGAGGTAGTACGGGAAGTCCTCGGAGCTTCTCAGCTTCAACCTCACAACTTTAATTTTCGGCTTCTTACCTTTGATGCTGTCCACAACGCTCTTGAGGGTTTCGATCAGCTCCTCGTGAGCCGGCTCCTGGCACACGTAGACCGTTATCTTGCCTACCACGAGGTGAAGGGGGACGGGGGTGTAATAGCGCTTACGCCGACGATCGCTGCACCGGTAAACCTTAAGAGCGCGCGGCGGCACGCACGCGCGTGGGCGCGGGCCTAGTAGCCGGCGTGGATATAGGAGCCACGTACACGCGGGTCGTGCTCGCGGACGAGAAGGGTAGGATCCTCGACCGCGCGAAGTTCGAGACGCCTAGGAGCAGCAGGGAGGCCGTGCCCGCCTCGATCGCGAGTGCCATTAGGATGCTGCTGAAAAGGGTCGGGGGGTCCGAGAGGGATTTGAGAGGCATAGGCGTCGGCTCGATAGGCCCCCTTGACGTTAAGCGGGGGGTGATCGTGAAGGCTGCGAACCTCCCGCTGGAGAACGTCCCCATCGTCGAGCCGCTGGAGAGCGAGTTCGGAGTGACCACGTACTTAGTTAACGACTGCGTGGCAGCCGTCATAGGGGAGAAGCACATGGGGGCCGGGTGCGACCACGACAACCTGGTCTACATCACGATCAGCACGGGGATAGGCGGGGGCGTGTACGTCGATGGGCGCGTGCTCCTCGGTAAGGACGGCAACGCGCACGAGATCGGGCACATGGTGGTGGACGCCGAAGGCAAGCTTGTGTGCGGCTGCGGCAGGAGGGGGCACTGGGAAGCCTACTCGTCGGGAACCGGCATCCCGAAGCTGGCCAAGCTGCTGGCGGAGGAGAACCCCGGTCTCTTCGAGCGCAGCGTGCTCGCGAGTAAGGGCGATCCCCTGAGGCTGACGTCGAAGGACGTGTACGACGCGGCGAAGGCGGGGGACGCGTTCGCTAGAGCGGTCGTGGAGGAGGCGGCGAGGTACAACGCGATGGGCGTAGCCAACGTGGTCAACGTCTACGATCCGTCGCTCATCACGGTGGGGGGCTCGGTAGCGCTTAACAACGTGGAGCTCGTGGTGGAGCCGTTGAAGAAGATGGTCCACGAGTACGCGGTGAACAGGGTTCCAGAGATCACCGTTACGCCGCTCGGCGACGACGTGGGCCTCTACGGCGCTATCGCGCTGGCGCTCGGGCTCGAGGAGCTGCCCATCAAGCGCTCACGCTAGCTGCCAGGCGGTTTCTTCGCCCCGGTCGTAGAGTTTTATCCCCAGCTTGGCCATCTCCGCGCGGATCCAGTCGGCCAGCTCGTAGTTTCTGGAGAGCCTGAGCTTCCTCCTAACCTCCACGATCAACTCCACCAGCTGCTCGAAGGGCAGCGGCGGACCTCCCGCGAACAAGCCGTCGAGCACGCCGAGGACCCTGTTGAACTCCTCCATCAGCGCGTAAGCCCTGAGGACGACCGCGCCCTCGGGCTTCTCGGCGATGCGCGAGAATACGAGCGATGTCAGCTCGTACACGTAGCTGAAGGCCTTGCTGACGTTGAAATCGTCGTCCATCGCGGCGTAGAAGCCCCTCCTCAGCTCGTCCATCTTGCCGAGCAGCGAGCGCCCCTCCTCGTTCAACCTGAAGCTGTACTCACCCTTGCGCAGCAGGTCGCGCAGGGTCTTCGCCGCCGCGATCAGCCTCTCGTAGTTTCGCTGCGCTTGGTGGAGCGCTTCCTCGGAGAAATCGACTACGCTCCTGTAGTGGACGGTGGCAAGCCACAACCTCACAACCTCGGGCTTCCACTTGGAGAAGGCCTCCTTCAGGGACACGATGTTGCCCAAGCTCTTCGACATCTTCTCGCCCCTCACCGTGAGCATGCCCGTGTGGAGCCAGTACTTGACCCAGGGGCGCTTGCCCAGCGCGCTCTCGCTCTGAGCCCTCTCGTTCTCGTGGTGGGGGAATATGAGGTCGCTGCCTCCGCCGTGGATGTCGAACTGCTCGCCCAGGTAGAGCGTCGACATGGCGCTGCACTCTATGTGCCAGCCCGGCCGCCCCGGACCCCACGGGCTCTCCCACCACGGCTCCCCCGGCTTCGCAGCCTTCCACAGCGCGAAGTCGTAAGGGTTCTTCTTCTCCTTCACAACCTCCTGCTCCTGACCCCACAGCTCGCGCGCTAGCCTACCGCTGAGCTCGCCGTAACCCTCGTAGCTGTCCACGTCGAAGTACACGCTGCCGCTGGGCGCCACGTACGCGTGCCCCCTCTCGATGAGCGCCTGAACGAAGCGTATGATTTCGCTTATGTGCTCGGTCACGCGCGGGTGGAGGTCCACTCTGATGTTCAGCTTCGAGAGAGCGTCGAGGTAGTCCCTCGTGTACGCGTCGGCGACGTCCCTCCAGCTCACCCCCTCCTCCGCCGCCCGCCTGATGATTTTGTCGTCGATGTCGGTTATGTTCTGGACGTGGAAGACGTCGTAACCGAGCAGCTTCAGGTAGCGCTTGATCACATCGAACGCGACGTACGTTCTAGCGTGCCCGAGGTGGGTGTGGTCGTAAACCGTGGGGCCGCACACGTAGATCGCAACCCTACCGGGGTTTACCGGCTCGAAAACCTCAAGCTTCCGACCCAGCGTGTTGAATACCCGCAACACAATGTAGGGTCCACCGCGAGCCCCTCGCGGAAAGCTCGCTTAAACGTTGCGCTAGCGCGAGCTTGAGCTCACGCGCTCCGACGCTGGGATGAGGGGCGGGATGTGGGTGCGCGCGCGCTTCGCCTCGTAAGCGGCCCTCACGAAGGCTACGTACACGGGGGACGGTCTGAGGGCTCTGCTCTTGAACTCCGGGTGGAACTGGACGCCGACGATCCACCTCGCCGAGCTCAGCTCGATGGCGTTGACTATCCTCCCATCGGCGTCGGTGGCCGACACTTTCAAGCCGTGCTTCTCCCCCATCAGCGCGTAGTCCTTGATTATGTGGTAGCGGTGCCTGAACCTCTCCCTCACGACCTTCGCGCTGTACGCCTCGTAGAGCCGCGTGCCCTCCGCTATGTGCACCTCGTGAGCGCCTAACCTCATCGTGCCCCCTTTCGCCGTCACGCCCCGCTGTTCGGGGAGGAGGTCGACGACCGGGTAGGGGGTTGAGGGGTCTATCTCGGTCGAGTGCGCTCCCCTGAGCCCCATGACGTACCTGCAGAACGCTATGAAGAGGAGCTGAGCTCCGAAGCATATGCCCAGGAAGACTTTATCGTGCTCGATCGCGTAGCGGGCGGCTTGTATCATGCCCTCCACGCCCCTTGACCCGAAGCCCGGCGTGAGCAGGATGCCGTCAGCCCTGCCCAGCTCTTCGTCCATCAAGCCGGGATCTTCCTCGAACTTCGAGGAATCGATGTACCTGATTTCGACCCCTAAGCCGAGGTGGGCGGCCGCGTGCTTCAGCGCCTCGCAGATGCTGATGTAGCTGTCCTGGATCATCGTGTACTTGCCCGGCATCGCTATCACGACCTTATCCGCCGGGTGCTTGTACCTCCAAACCAGGTTCTCCCACTCCTCCACCGCGTGGGGTACCGGGTCCTCCCGCTCCAGGCGGAGCAGCCTGACGAGGTAGCGCCCCAGGCCCTGCCTCTCGAACACGAGCGGAAGCTCGTACACGACGTCGAGGTCGGGGTCGGAGATAACGGCTTCCTCGGGCACGTTGCAGAAGAGGCTTATCTTGCGTTTGACGTCCTCCGTCAAGTAGGTTTCCGACCTCCCGATGATCACGTCGGGCTGGAGGCCCATGCTCTGCAGCTCCCTCACGCTGTGCTGGGTGGGCTTCGTCTTCTGCTGCCCCACGGTCTTCAGGTAGGGCACCAGGGTCACGTGGACGAGCGCGGTCGCGCCGGGCGGGGACTCGAGCCTGAACTGCCTGATCGCCTCGAGGAACGGCATAGCCTCTATGTCGCCCACAGTACCGCCGACTTCGACGACCAACACGTCCGGCTTGCTCCGCTCGGCGACCATCCTAATCCGGCGCTTGATCTCGTCGGTCACGTGCGGGATCACTTGAATCGTTTTACCCAGGTACTCGCCGCTCCTCTCCCTCAGGATCACCGTGAGGTACACCTGGCCCGACGTGATGTTGTTCGAGGGGTGCATGTTCACGTCCAGGAACCTCTCGTACGTGCCGAAGTCCTGGTCGATCTCGGCGATCGTGAAGCGGTAGCCGGGAGCCGGCTCGAAGACCCACACGTCCTCGCAGACGAAGACCTCGCCGTGCTCGATCGGGTTGAGAGTCCCCGGGTCCACGTTCAGGTAGGGGTCGATCTTTATCATGTCGACCTTGTAGCCCCTCAGCTGGAACAGCTTGGCGATGGAAGCCGACACGACGCCCTTCCCGATCCCGCTCAGCACGCCCCCGGTGACGAAAACGTAGCGTGTCTGCCTCGCGTCACCCACGCTTGCCACCCCTCGCCAGCAGCTTCACGAACTCCTTCAGCATCGCGAGGTCGCGGGCGTAGACGAACTCGTTCTCGGAGTGCACGTTGCACTCGCTCCTGATCGCCCCAAAGGCCACGACCGGTATGCCCGCCGCGTCGAAGAACGTGCCATCGTTACCGCCGAGCTCCGCCGCAACCGCGACCTCCCCCTCGAGGCCGACCGACCTGTACGCTCCCCGCGCCGCCTCGAGGGCTTCGCGCACGAAACCCTCGTCCTTAGCGTACCACCCCCGCTGGCCCTGCGCCGCAACCTCGATGTCCAAACCCAGCTTGGCTGCGGCCTCCGAGAAGTGGGCGTACAGCTCGGCGAGCGCCTCATCGAGGTCCTCCTCGGGCAGCAGCCTGACATCGAAGCCCAGCATCGCCTCGCCGGGTATCCTGTTGTGCTTCTCCGGCTCGCCCGGCGCCAGCTTCATTATCGTGAAGCTGAAGCGCCCCCAAACCTTGGGCAGCGGGGAGCCGGGCGGCGCGCTGAGCTTAGACAGCTTCGCGGCTCTGCGCGGCTTGTAGGTTTCCAGCATGTGGTAGGCCAGCTTGATCGCCCCCTCCACAGGGTTCACCGCTTTGTGGGGGTAGCCGGCGTGGCCGGACCTACCCCTCACCTTCACCCAACCGAACGCGACGCCGCTGGCGCCCACCGACAGGTACTCGGCGCCGGCGTCCAGTATCACGGCCTTATCCCACCTGTAGCCGCTGCCCAGCAGCGCTCTGACGCCGAGCCCCCCTACCTCCTCGTCCCCCGTTACGACGACCACGGGCTTGTACTTCAGGGGCCCCCCTTCCTCGGCGAGCTCCGCGAGAGCCGCTAAGCTGGCGACGATCGCGGACTTGTCGTCGGCAGCCCCCCTCCCGTAGACCCTGCCGCCGAGCACTAGGGGGTCGAAGGGGTCGAAGGCTCGCCCCTCAACGAGCCAGGGACCCCTGGCGGGGACCACGTCGTAGTGGCTCACGAAAGCCAAGCTCTGCCCCCCGCCGTCGATCCCCGCGATCACGGCCGGGACCTTCTCCCCGCCGACCTCGAGCTCTACGAGCTCGGCGCTCAGCCCCAGCCTTTCGGCCAACCCCTTCACCGCTTCCGCGGCCTCCCTGTAGTTGCACCGCTTCACAGCACCCGTCTCGGTGACGTAGACCTCGGAGCGCACCCTCACCAGGCGGACCAGCTCCTCCACGAGGTCCGCTTTCACGCGGAGCGTGTGCTCCGCGAGAGGATTTAACCCTAGCGCGCGGGCGCGAACCCTAAATAGGCTCCGCGCGAGCTCCTGGCGGATGGCTCAATCGCGTGGAATCTCCCTGAGGGCTAGCGCGCTCGCGAGCGCTGCCGTAGTAGCACTGGCGCTGTTCGTGCTGGCTCTGCCCGAGCTCAACAAGGGGTTCGTCCGGGCGGAGCCCGACGCCGTGGCGAAAGCTCTCGAGCGCTTCACCCAGCCCGACCTCTTCGCCTTAAGCACGCTGGACCTCAGCGGGCGGTGGCGCTACATCGTGAAGGGCTACGAGGAGGGGGTTCTGGAGGAGCTGTATAGGCCGGACGCGCCGCTCGACGGCTGGAGCGCGGTCGACGTCCCATTCATGTTCGCGGCGACTTCCAGGAACTCGACGATCTGGTTGAGGAGGGACTTCGAGGTTCCGAGCGAGCTCCGCGGGTACAGGATCAGGCTCGCCTTCCTCGGCGCGTTCTACAGGGCTAGCGTGTGGCTCAACGGCGTCTACCTGGGCGAGCACGAGGGGTACTTCGCGCCGTTCTACTTCGACGTGGGCGACCTGCTCAACTACGGGGGGAACAACACCTTGGTCGTCTGCCTGTCCACGCCCGTCGAGCTCGACCTCGACAACAAGCAGGGGGTTGTGGGAATATTCAACGACTGGGACGTGAAGCCCTACCCGCGCTGGGCGCTCGGCAAGCTGCCGCCCCGCTACGAGTGGGTCGTGCCCATAGGGCTCTGGAAGCCCGTCGTGCTCGCGGTGAGCGGGCCCGTCGCCGTCAGCGCCGTGCTGGTCGACAGCCGCTACGACGGCTCCACCGGCTCAGCCAGCTTGAGGGTGAGGCTCTACGTGACCAACAGGGGTCCAGCCGCCAGCTGCGAAGTGCGGTACGCGGTCAAACCCCACAACTTCGAGGGGGGCGCCGCTACGGGCTCCTTCAGCTTCGCGGTCGACAGGGGTGAGAGGAGGTGGGTGGAGGCCGCGATCACCGTGCCCGACGCCGAGCTGTGGTGGACGTGGGACCAGGGGAAGCCCCACCTCTACCGGTTGGAGTACGAGGTTGTTGCTGGCGGGGTTCTGCAGGGCAGGGGCTCAGTGGTTTTCGGTGTGCGCTCCCTCGAGGGCAGCGCCGTGGCGCCCAATGAAGCGCGCTTCGTGCTCAACGGCCGGAGGGTTTTCCTCAGGGGCTTCAACTACGTGAGCGACTTCTACCCGGTGCGCTCCACGCGCGCTGTCCTCGAGCGCGACCTGAGGATGATGGTCGAGGCCGGTGCGAACTTCGTGAGGGTTCACGCGCACGTGGAGCCCGCCGAGTTCTACGAGCTCGCCAGCGAGATGGGCTTGCTGGTGCAGGCTGACGGCCCCCTCATCTGGGCGTACGCGTCCAAGCTGGGGCCGGCCGACTACGCCCGGTTCATGGAGAGGGTTCAGGTTCAGTACGCGGAGCTGGTCCTCCTCCTCTACAACTACCCGAGCGTCGCGATCTGGGCGGTTCACAACGAGCCGCCCTGGGCGAGCCAGTGGATGGGCGACCTCTACAGGAGGGGGGTGAACCGCGACCTCGACTACGCGCTGGCGGCGCTCATCGAGTCGCTGGACTCCCAGAGGAGGCCCGTGATAAGGGGGAGCGGGTACGAGGACCAGCACGTGTACTACGGCTGGTTCAGCGGCTCCTGGACGGACTTCCTCAAGGACGCGTCGCCTTTCCCGACGGAGTTCGGGGCCCAATCCCTGCCCTCCCTTGACTCGCCCTTCTGGAGCGCGGTGGGCGCTCCCGAGTGGCCGGTGAGGAGGGGCGACAGTTGGTACTACGAGCTGGCGTATCACGGCTTCTACTGGGCGAGCGGGTACGTGAAGATCCCCTACGGTCTCCCCGAGGAGTACCCGAGCTTACGCGAATACGTGGAGGCGAGCCAGCGCTATCAAGCTCTCCTGCTGAAGACCGCCATAGCCAGGTACCGAGCCCTCAAGTTCAACCCGACCGCGGGCTTCGCGGTCTTCCTCTTCAGGGACTGCTTCCCAGCGGTCTCCTTCTCCGTCGTCGACTACTTCGGCGTGCCGAAGCTGGCTTACCGGGTTGCATCTGAAATGCTCAAGCCGACGAAGGTCCTCCTGCTGTGGGGTGGGGATTTCGCGGTGGACGGCTACCGAGTGCTCCTCGAAGCGAACTCCACCCTGAAGGCTGAGATCTGGCTCGTCAACGACGCAGCCGAAGCGTCGGGCCCCGCGGTCGTCGAATGGCAGCTCGTAGACATCAACACGGGCGGGGTGCTCGACGCGGGCCGGCTCGAGCTGCAGCTGCCGCGCGCGGACGAGCCGGCCGTGCTGGTGAACAGGCTCTCGTTCAAAGCTCCCGCCTACACCGACGGCGCCCACCTCCTCGAGCTGCGAGCCAGCTTAAACGTGGGGGGACGCGTGATCGACGAGGACTCGCTCGAGTTCGTGGTGAAGCCGGCAAGCAGGGTCGTGGTGACGCTCGAGGGAGCCCGGCAGCCCCTCGCGTTCTACGTGAGGTCGGATAGGGCGAGCTTCCTCGTCCGCAGCAACGGGTCGACGCTAAGCTTCACGCTGCCCGCCGGCTCCAGAGCGGTCGTGCTCGGCCCCAGAGCGGAGGGCGCCGTGTACGTCCCGGTGCTGCTAGATCTCGGCGCCCTGCCCCCGGGGACTACGACCCTTTCGCTGAGGCTGGTGAGGGGGGCGCTTTACGTCCTGAGGACGCCCATGCCCAGAGCCGGGGCTTCGAGCTTGCCCAAGCTTGAGGTGGAGATCGAGCCGCTCGCGGAGCTGAAGGGGCCCTACGTGCTGAGGTACTCGTGGAACGATCCCGAGCTCCTGCTCGCTCTCGGCTTGAAGGGGAACGAGCTCGTCGTGCCGGCGGGCGTCCCCCTCGTCCTGAGGTGCTACGTTGACGGGAGCCTCCAGCTGGAGCGCCTCTTGAACGCCAGCCCCGACCAGGTGTACGTGGACTCCGAGCTAGCATCGCGAGCTGCGGCGAGCTCGCTGGAGGCCGGCTTGAGAGCGCTGTCCCAAGCTAGGGCGAGGCTGTCGTGGGTGGAGAGGAGGGGCTTCTACGCCGGCTTGACGAGGCAGTTTATCGAGGAAGCGCGCGCGCTCCTGGACAGCGCGAGCGCCGCCGAGAGCAGCCAGCCTGAGCTCGCCGCCGCCCTTTCGCAGGAAGCCGTTTCCCTGCTGCAGAGCGCCCTAGCCCGGCTGAACGAGCTCTACGCGGGCGCAGCCGCCAGCCTCCCAGCCCTGTTCCTCCTCGTGCTCCTCTCGTCCCTGGGCCTGACGGCGCTTGTCGTCGAGGATGACGCTAAGCGGCCGGCGGTGGGTGCCGCGCTCCTGGTCGCGCTGGGGGTCCTAATCTACCTGACGTACCCGGGCATCTCGGAGGTCGGGGCGATGGAGCTGTTCTTCAGCATATACGTGAGCTTCTTCGCTCTCGTCGCGCTGCTCCTCCTCCCGCACCTGCTCGAGGGGGTGAGGAGCGAGAAGGGGCTCCCCGTGTTCGCCGCCGCTGCGTCGGCGCTGTCGATAGCCGCGAGGAACCTCAGGAGGCGGGGCTTCCGCACCGGCTTGGTCCTCCTCTCGATCGCCGCAATGGCGGCGGCGGTCACCAGCCTCTCATCGCTGAGCTACGTGGTCTCGGCGCGCGAGCTCGTGACGGCGGCTAGGAATCCTCCCAACGTCGACAACGCCCTCGTAGCGTTCAGCCAGAGGGGGATGGGGCTGGCCGACGCGCTCTTCGTGTCCTCGCAGCCGGAAGTGAAGGCGCTCGGGTTGAGGGTGGAAAGCCAGCCGCGCAGCGAACCTTACGCCTACGTCGCCGGCAGGGCGGTTCGAGCCTTCCTGGCGGTCGGCGGCTACCTCCCCGTGGACCTCTCGGGAGCGGTGGAGCCGGAAGGCGCTCTAGAAGCGCTGGCGAGCCGGAGCGACGTCGCGATAGTGAGCGCCTCGTGGAAGAGCGCGGGCGTCAGCGTGGGCGACACGATCGAGGTGTCCGGCGTCAAGCTGGAGGTCGCCGGCTTCTTCGACCCGGCAGCGCTGGGGCGGCTGAGGGATATCGGCGGCTACGACTTCCTGCCTCAAGCCTTGTACCCGGACGGGAGCTCGGGCCCCGCCCACCCGGACGAGATCCTGCTCTTACCCGTCAGCGCGGCGCTGAAGCTGGGCGGGAGGGTGACGAGGGTCTACGCGAAAACCGAGAGCCCCGCTAGCCTGCTGAGCTTGGCGAGGAGGCTGGTGCTCCAGGCGGGGTACGTGGTAGCAGCGAGGCCGGCCGGCGATTTCCTGCGGGTCTACTTCGTGGGATCGAGGGTCGAGTTCAGGGGTTGGGAGGCGCTGCTCCCGATCGCTCTAGCGTTCTTCAACGTGGCGTCGGTCGTGCTGGCGTCGGTCTACGAGAGGAGGAGGGAGATCTTCACGATGGCGTCGGTGGGGATGAACCCCACGCACATCTTCCTGGTCTTCCTCTCCGAGGCCTTCCTGCTGGGCTTCGTCGGCGGATCCCTCGGCTACCTAGCGGGGGTCGCGGCGTTCCGAGCGCTTCAGCTCGCCGGCGCGCGGGTTCCGGTGGACGTGAAGACCGGGGTTGCGGATCTCGCGGTCGTCGTCTCGCTCTCCACGCTCTCGGCTGTGGCAGCGGCGGTTGCGCCGGCCCTGAGGGCTTCCGTCTACGCGACGCCGTCGCTGAGCAGGAGGTGGAGGCTTGAGGCGGAGGTCGTGGGCGGCGAGTGGAAGGTCGAGGTCCCCGCCAGAGTGCCGGCCGATAAGGCGCTCCACTTCGCGGAGTACCTGGTGGAGAGGCTGCGGGAGGAGGAGCACGGCATCGAGAGGGCTGTGACCGGCGCAACGCTGATCGAGCTCGCGGAAGGAGGGGCGCGGGTCTACGAGGTACGCTTCACGTACAGCAAGGGAGGGGGGAGGCCCTTCAACGCCCAAACCCGCCTGCTGCTGAGGCCCGTGGACCGCGAATTCTACGGCATCACTCTGCTCGTGAAACCCCTTTCCGTCTACGCGCGCTTCTCGCAGAGCTACGTCCAGGAGGTGGCGGCGTTCGTGAGGGGGATCGTCCTCGAGTGGGCGTCGACGCGCGTCAGGCTGCTGGCTCCCGTGAAAGCGGACGTGAGCAGCGTGATCGAGCTAGTGCGCCACTACCACCCCCAGCTGGTGATCCTCGTCAGCAGGAGGGGGGACGGCGGCTTGGTCAGGGAGATCAGGAGCAGGCTTAGGAGCCTCGGCCTCAGGCCGCCAGCCATAGAGGTCGTCACCTTCAAGGGCGCGTCGCTCGACGAGCTCGTGAGCGAAGTCAGGGCCGCGATTTCCAGAGCTGACATCGTCGCCCTCGACTCCGACGACGGCCTCCTGAGCGCTGCGCTCGCGCTAGCCGCAGCGCTCGAGGGCAAGAGGGTCTCCGTCCTGAGGGACGGGCGCGTCGAGGAGGCGAGCGTGGACAAGCTCCTTCGCCCGGCTGGCTAGCCCAGCTTGAGCCGGTCGAGGGTCTTCCAGCTCCTCCTCACGATGGGTGGGAGCTCGGCACCCTCCCTGAGGAACCTCTCGATGAAGCTCCTCGTCTTCGGGTCGGAGGGGTAGCCCGAGCCGAAGTCGCCGTACTCCCTTTTGAGCCCCTCGATGATTCCATCTCTCACGACCTTGGCCACGATCGACGCGGCTGCCACGTGCGGGTACAGCGTCTCGGCGCGGTTCGCCGCAACCACCTCTACGCCGGCTCGGCGCAGGCGCGACTTGATCATCTCCGCGTACCTGCCCGGCAAGGGGTCGGGCGAATCCACGTAAACCACCTCGACAGGGTTTTCGAGGGAGTCGATCAGCTCGGCTGTCGCAGCGGCTTCCAGCTCGTTCAACCCGCGGGGGAGGTTTTCGACAGCCCAATCCACCTCGCGCGGCTCCAGAACCTTCAGCTTGATCTCCTCGGCTGCCGCCTCTATCAGCCGGTAGATCCGCGAGCGGGCGCGCGGGGTGAGCAGCTTCGAATCCTTCACGTAGCCCCGGAGGAAGGCTAAGCCCGCGCTGTCGAGGACGACGCAGGCTACCACGAGCGGGCCTATCGCCGGCCCCCTACCCGCCTCGTCCACGCCGGCTTCGCTCACGCCAGGTCCTTCGCCATGATAGCGAAGGGTCTCACCCGGCATACGCCGGGCACCTGCGCGTAGAAAGACAGGTGCGTCGTCCAGGGGATCGTCGCCACGCGAACCCCTTCAGCCCTCATCAGCTTCAGCGTCTCGAATAACAGCACTGTTCCGATACCCCCTCCCCTCGCGCTCGGGTCGACGCCGATGGGGCCGAAGAAGTCGGGGCGCAGCGCGCCGTAGGCGGAGAAGCCGAGGATCGCTCCGCCCGACTCCGCCACCAGCACTCCGCCGTCCTCGGCGGCGAGCGCCATTTCAACCTCCGTGCGCCAGAAGGGCGAGAACTTCTCTTCAACCCACTTCCCGACCCTCTCGCGGTCCTCCGGCCCAGCCTTCCTAACCTCGACGCCGCGCCTCTCCAGCTCCGCCGCCAAGCTCCTCACCCTCTCCGGGTAGTAGAACGCGCTCATGTCGACCTCGTAGTTGACCGCTTCCCCCACCTTCCTGTAGCCGGCTTGCGCGAGCAGCGCGAGCAACCAATCGTACTCCAGGTCGACGCCCGGAGCCAGGTACCAGCTCGCGTAGTCTGAAACCCTCACGTGCCTCCTCCCCTCACGGGCGAGCTCGCCCTCGAGCACTCCCACGAGGTCCCGCAGCACCTCCCTCGCCCCGGGGTTCGCGGCTAGGGCCTTGATCCACGCAACGTGCTTGTGCTGCTCCACGGCCTGCTCCGGAGCCCTGGTCCTTACCACCCCTATTGCGGCCGCGACAACCCTGCCCCCCGCGACGCAGGCGAGAGCGAGCTTTGGGTCGAAGTTCGGGTCCTCCACAGTGATCCTCCTGAAGAACCTGCGGTCCACGAAGTCTTTGTGCAGAGTTAGGTTGAGCAACTCCCTGATAGCCCCGGCCAACCCCGGGTCCTCCTTCAGGCTCCTAATGTCCACGCGGTGCACGCTGCCAGCTGGGTAAAAACGGTTGCGCAGCTTCACCGCTGGTGTTGAAGAAGGGTGGTGGACCGGCCGGGACTTGAACCCGGGTCCTCCCGCGCTCTCGGCTGCCTCGGTGGGAGCTTGCGAAGCGGGCGCTCTCCCAGGCTGAGCTACCGGCCCGTGAGGGAGCGGGGCGGAGGGGGGTAAATACTTTTCTTCGCGAACCCTCGCCAGGTGCGAAGCTTTATGCGACTAAGCGTCGATCTTCGCGCGGTTTCCCTTCCAGGAGCTAGCGCGTAAGGTTTATTTCGCGCAAAGCGCGAGGTTCGCGGTGAACACCATTATCCGTCGGGTCTCGCGAACGGGTTAAAAACGGGAGCGAGCCCGGCTCCACCGTGGAGGAGGCTCAACTTTGGGTGCGCCCCCTTCAGCAGGAGTACAAGCCCATGATCCTAGAGAGAGAGGTTCTCGACTACTGGAGGAAGAGCGGGCTGTACGAGAGGATAAGGGAGTCGCTGAAAGGGAGGGCGAAGTTCTACTTCCTCGACGGACCGCCCTACCCATCATCCGACACGCCGCACATAGGCACTCTGTGGAACAAGATCCTGAAGGACGTCATCGTGCGCTACAGGAGGGCGCGCGGCTACTGGGTTGTGGACAAGCCTGGTTACGACTGCCACGGGCTTCCGATAGAGGTGAAGATCGAGCAGGAGCTGGCGTTCAAAACAAAAAAAGACATAGAAAAATTCGGGATAGATAAATTCGTAGAGAGGTGCAAGGAGTTCGCCATCAGGAACGCGAGCTCGATGACGAGGTGGTTCGAGGAGTTCGGCGTCTCGCTGGATTGGAGCAGGCCGTACATGACGCTATCATCGGAATACATCCAGGCCGCCTGGTGGCTGGTTAAGCGCGCTGACGAGCAGGGGCTCCTCGAGCGAGGTCTCAAGGTCGTCCACTGGTGTCCGCGCTGCGAGACCGCGCTGGCCGACTACGAGGTGACCGAGTACAGGGTGCTCACCGACCCCTCGATCTACGTCAAGTTCCCCGTGGAAGGCAAGCCGGGGCACTACCTGCTGATCTGGACGACAACCCCCTGGACGCTGCCGGCGAACGCGGCGGTGATGGCCCACCCCGACTTCGAGTACGTGTGGGTCGAGGTGAACGGCGAGAGGCTCCTCCTGGCTAGGTCGAGGCTCGAAGCCGTGATGAGGGAGGCTGGGGTTACCGAGTACAAGGTCGTCGGCAGCGTAGTGGGCAGGGAGCTCGAAGGCTTGAGGTACAGGCACCCGCTCGAGGAGGAGGTGGAGGCGCAGAGGGGCGTAACCCACGTTGTGGTCCTCTCCGACAAGTACGTGAGCGCCGAGGAGGGGACCGGTCTCGTCCACTGCGCGCCGGGCCACGGCGAGGAGGACTTCGAGGTCGGGTTGAAGTACGGCTTACCGGTGCTGTCCCCCGTAGACGACAGGGGCTTCTTCACCAGGGAGGCCGGCAAGTACGCCGGGAAGCGCGTGTGGGAGGCGAACGCGGAAATTATCGCCGACCTGAGGGCGAAGGGTGCGCTCTTCCACGAGGGGAGGGTCAGCCACCGTTACCCGGTTTGCTGGAGGTGTAAGACACCCCTGCTGCTCAGGGCGACGCCCCAGTGGTACATCCGCGTGACGCACCTGAAGGAGCGGTTCCTGGAGGAGGCTCAGCGGGTGGTCTGGGTGCCGGAGTGGGCGGGGAGCGCGCGCTTCCGGGAGTGGATCAAGGGGTTGAGGGATTGGGTGATCTCGAGGCAGAGGTTCTGGGGCACCCCGGCTCCCATATGGGTCTGCGAGCGGTGTGGAAGGAGGGTCGTCGTCGGGTCTCTAAGGGAGCTGGAGGAGCTCGCTGGGAGGAAGCTCGAACTCCCCGACCTGCACAGGCCCTGGATCGATGGCGTGACGCTGAGGTGTCCTCAGTGCGGGGGGACCATGAGGAGGGTGGAGGACGTCCTCGATGTGTGGCTGGACTCGGGCGTGGCTTTCTACGCGTCGCTCGGCTACCCCCTGAATGGGGAGCTGTACGAGAGGCTGAAGCCGGTGGACGTGATCGTGGAGGGCCACGACCAGATAGCCGGCTGGTTCTTCTCGCTGATGAGGTGCGGCCTGCTGGCCTTCGGCTCCTCACCGTACGTCCGCGTCGTGATGCACGGCTTTGTGCTGGACGAGAAGGGGAGGGAGATGCACAAGTCGCTCGGCAACTATGTGGCGCCTGACCAGGTCCTCGAATTCGAGAAGGGCGGGAGGGACGTGCTGCGCTGGTACGTGTTGCGGAACACGGTGTGGGAGGACCTGCGGTTCTCGTGGAAGGGGCTCGAGGAGGTCTACGACGACCTCAACGTGCTGTGGAACGTGTACGTCTTCGCCTCCACGTACATGGGCGTCGACCGCTTCAACCCGAGGGAGCACCCGGTGGAAAAGTACCTCGACGCCCTGCGCCCCGAGGACAGGTGGCTCCTCTCCCGGATCGAGAAGCTCACGCTCGAGGTTACGAAGTACCTGGAGAGCTATGAGGTGCACAGGGCGGCTAGGGCGCTGAGGGACTTCATCGTGGAGGACGTGAGCCGGTGGTACATCAGGCTGGTGAGACCCAGGGTTTGGGTCGAGGAGAACGTACCGGACAAGCTCGCGGCATACTCGGTGCTCTACTACGCGTTGAGAAGGTTCCTCGTGCTAGCGGCGCCGTTCATACCCTTCGCGGCGGAATGGATATACAGGAGCTCCTTCAGGGTCGAGGGGGACCCGGAGAGCGTCCACATGCTCGAGTGGCCGCAGCCCAACGAGCGCTTCATCGATGAGGAGCTCGAGCGGCGCATGGCGCTCGCGAGACGGCTCGTTGAGCGGGCGTGGGCCGCGCGCATGAAGGCGGGGATCAAGCTGAGGGTGCCGCTACCGTGCATGTACGTCTTCACCGACAGCGAGAACCTGAGGGTAGCGGTGGAGGCGCTGCGCCCGGTCATCGAGGCTCAGGCGAACGTCAGAAAGGTCGTCACCCTGCCCTTGTCCGAAGCGCGAGCTCTCTCCAGGCTCGAGGTGAAGCCCGCGTACGGCGCCCTGGGGCCGGTATTCCGCTCGGAGACGCCGCGCGTCGTTGAAGCTTTGAGGAGCGTCGACGCGCTCCAGCTGAAGCTCGAGCTCGAGAGCAGGGGGTTCGCGGTCGTGAGAACCCCGGACGGCAAGGAGTACACGGTCACGAGGGACATGGTGAAGTTCGAGGAGGTGGTCAAGGAGGGCTTCGTGGCGGAAGCGCTGGAGGAAGCGGTCGTAGCGCTGGAGCTTCAGCTCGGCGCTGAGGAAGCGGCTGAGGGCCTGGCGCGCGACATCGTTAGGAGGATCCAGTTCATGCGGAAGGAGCTGAGGCTGCCCGTGGACGCGTTCATCGAGGTGACCGTGCACGCGCCGGAGGAGGTGGCCGCGACCATAGAGGGGAAGATCGACTACATCGTCAGGGAAGTGAGGGCCGCTAAGCTGAAGCTCGCGAAAGCGGCCGAGGAGGTGGCGGGCGAGCTAGTGCGAGACTGGGACCTTGACGGTCTCGCTGTCAGGATCGGGATCTCGCGCGCGAGCGGGGCTGGGGGCTGAGCGCGAGGCCAGGATCACGAGAAGCTCTTCGAAGAGCCCTACACCCCTCGAGCACAGCACGCTGACGCGGAAGCCCGCTCCGGCGAGCGCCTCCAAGGCCCTGCGCCAGTCGGACAGCGAGCTTAGTAGGAACACGATGAAACCCCTTTCGCTCAGTCTCCTCGCCGCGGACTCGGCGAAGGAAAGGGGGACTTCGACGCCCGTAGGCCCCCCGCTGTACGTTATGTCTTCCCCCTCGACGGGGAGGTAGGGAGGGTTGAAGGCGACCAGCCCGAAAACCTCCCCCTCCCTCAGCGCCTCGAGCCTGTCGCAGCACACAGCGTGCACCTTCCAGTCCAGTTTCTTCCTCTTAACCCTGAGCCACGTGGCTCGAACCGCTTCGATCATCACGTCGGAGGCTACGACTTCCTCCGCCAGCGAAGCGAGCACCTCGGTGACGAGCCCGCTTCCGCAGCCTATTTCCCCAGCTAGCCCGCGGAAGGGGCCTAAGCGCTCGAGGGTTTCGGCGAGGAGGAGGGTGTCCTCTCCGGCGCGGTACACGTTAGCGGTCATCGGCACCCGAGCCGCTGTCGCTCAGGAAGACCGGGGGGTAGACGGTGTCCAGCGCCTCTATTATTTTCGCGATCCTAGCTTCGCCGAGACCCTCCACCCTCCTGAGCTCGGCGGGGGAAGCTTTGAAGAACCTGCGGGGCGTCTTGAAGTGCAGCAGGATCCTGTGGGCGAGCTCCCGGCTTATGCCGGGTATCGCGGCTATCATGTTCAGCTGCACGTTCTCGATGCTCTTGTTGCTTTTCACGACCTTTATCTTAACCGGCTGAAGGTACCCCTTCTTCGTCGAGTCAGCGTAGCGCTTGTAAAGGTAGAAGATCGCGTAAGCGGTTTCAACCGCGCTGCCCGTGCGCAGCACCGAGACGCCGATGTCCACCAGCGCCGCTATTGCGCCGTAAATCTGGGGGTAGCCGATCTTCCTGTAGGCCAGCACTTCCGCGAAGTCCCCCTCCACGATGACTACCGCTTTGCGCTGCGCCTGAAGCATGTAGCGGGCTTGCTCGAACAAGCGCTTGTCGATGATCGATGAAACGAAGTCGTTGCAGCTCTTCCTCTCGACTACCACCTCCCCCGCGACCAGGTAGTCTCCCACATCCAGCTTGTCGAAGCGCAGGGGGGCACCCAGCTTGGCAAGCTCCCCCACCACACCGCTGTTTTTCTCCCTGTAGTCGACGACTATCATAGCAGGTCTCCCGCGCGCTACTATACAGCTTTAACGCGCGTTTTAAGCGCGTCTCTGAGCACCGATGTTACCGCTTCGACGTTGAGGGTTGGAGCTGGAGCAATCCTCGTCGGTCCCTCCGAAAGGAGGGCTCCCAGATCCACTAACCGCTGCACGATGTCCTCGAAGTCCTCGGGCTTGGGAGGTTCCAGCGCCAGCTGCTCGGCCAGCGAAAGCATCTCCTCCCAAACCTCGCTCAACCTGGCGTAGGGCTTCGCCCTGGAAGCGCGCAGGGCGGCGTACAGCGCCAGCTGCTCGTACAACGTCAGCTGCTCGACCTCCGCCGGCGCGACGAAGACCTCCGTCTGCTTGAGCGCGGCTACGATGTGCCTGATCTCCACCTTCGAAGCCCCCTCTTGCTCCGCGATCAGCGCAGCCAGCAAAAGGGTGTCGAGGGCCCTGCGCACGTCGCTCTGCATGTACGTGTGCGCGTAGTCGGCGAGCCAGCTCAGAACGTCCTCCCCCACAGCCCCCGCGCGGAAAGCCTCCTGTGCCCTGTACGCGAGAATGCCCAGGAGCTGCTCCCTCGTGTAAGGCGGGTATCTCACGACCACGTTCCCCAGCGTGCTCCGCTCGGCGGGGTCTAGGAGCTTCAGCCAGTCCAGGTTCCTGGCGATGAACAGCATAGCGACTTGCGCCGCCTGAAGCTCGTGCAGCCTCGTCAGCGCGTAGATGGCGCTGCGGAGAGCGGTCCTCGCGTGGAATTCGACCTCGTCGAAGACGAGCAAAGCTGGGAGCCCCTCCCGCCTCAGCGTGGCGACCGTCTCCCTCAGCAGCTCGTAAGCGCTCATGCTCCGCGAAGCGGGGACGCCCGCGACGCTCTCGTAGAGTGCGGCGAAGAGCTGGAAGGGCGTGTCGCCGGCGATCCTCATGTTGACGTGCGCGAACGCGTGAGCCCACCCCTCGTTCGCGAGGGCCTTGTGGAGGAGCAGAACGCTCGAGGTTTTGCCCGTGCCCGTGGGGCCGATCAGGAGAGCGACACGTGGGCTCACCGCCTCCCCCCGCACCACGCTGCCGAGGAAGCCTCTCAGCAGAGCCAGCTGCTGGTCCCGGTAGGGTAGCTTCGGCGGCACGTACCTGCTCGACAGCTTCTCCCCGTCGACGAGCAGCGAGCCCACGCGCTAGCGTGAGCTCGAGAGGGAGAAAAGGCTCACCGAAATATAGACTTCAGCGAAAGTATTCGCGGGTGGTGGCCAAAAGGTTTTGTCCGCCGGCGCCGCGCGCTGCAGTAGCCCTTGCGCGCCCCCTTGCTCTTTCGTCCGCCTAGCTCCGCTGGAGCGTTCTCCATAGTATACCTGCGTATTCCCTATCTTTTTCTTTAACTTTTTGATTAGAAAAAATAACTTTCAGGCTTCTCAACATCGAATTTATAAAGCCCCGCCTCAATTTCCAGACCGTGCACCGCGGGGAAAACGCGGTGGGAGAGCAAGCGGTGAGGGGGCCGGAGCCCCGGGCCCTTGAGCTCGAAATCCCCCGCCTCGAGCGAGGGACGGTGCCTATGGGGGTGGGGAAGCCCCAAAACAACCGCCCTCGGGTCGGGCTGGGCTTCAGAGTATGGAAGCCGAGGGTGAGTAAAGCAAACAGGGAGAAGTTGAAGACATTATATAACGATATTGTAAACTTCTCGCTTGGTGTTACAAGTGAGTTAAGAGGACCTAAATACTTAACATACTACGCTGAAGAGTGGGAGAAAATGTACGAGAACGTGAAGGAGATGCGCAAGAGGGCGGGGAAGCGGACGCCGCCGAGGACGCCGCCGTTGCTCATCCCCGTACGCTTCGTGATGCCGGACGGCAGCGTGCGCGGCGACAAGAGCGCTCCCTGCGTCGTCGATTTGCGGAGGGGCGAGCTGCGGATCTCGAGCTACGGGGTTGTGCAGAGGCTGCGGAGGAGCCTCGTGAGAGCGCTCGTTGAAGAGAATAATCTCAACCCAAGGCCGGACTTCGTTCTGCAGGTGACGAGGAGGGGCTTCCTGCGCCTTGTCGCCTCGCGCGCGCCGCCGAAGAGGGACGCAAGCGCGCTGCTGCTGGTGTGCGTGGACGAGAACCTCGGGCACGGCTTGCACGCGACGCTGATACGCTTCAACGACGAAAGAGTAAGGGTGGCGAGGGGGCCAACGTTCAAGCCGCCGAACGCCGCGCTCCTGCGCAGGATCGCTGCCCAGCTGCAGAGCGCCGCCGATACAGGTACGACGAGCGAGCTGCGCGCTCTAATCGAGAGAGCCTACGAGGAGCTGAACGAGAAGCGCGAGGTGGAGGGCGGGGAGCTCTACGCTGCTCCAGACCGCCTGCGCGAGCTTTACCGCAGGGCGCGCGCCAAGGAGCGCAGGTTGAACAGAGAGTGGCGGAACCGCGTGGTCGCGTGGCTCAGGAGGACGGTGCGCGCTAACGCGGACGCGCGCGCCGTGGTGCTGGTGGACGAGGTGACCGCGGAGACCGCGCAGAGCGGCATGCTGAGGAGGGTTCGCAGGAAGCTGATGAACCTTTGCGCCTACGAGGGGGCAGAGTACCTGCCCTTGAGGGCTTCGGGCAAGCTCTGCCCGAGGTGCGGCGCGATGGGCGTGGAGGTGGCCCGCCGGATCTTCAAGTGCCCAAAATGCGGTCTGGAGTGGCACCGCGACAGGGCGGCGACGTTCGCGCTGGCGCTGAACTACGCCAAGCTCACGGAGAACGAGGCGCTTTACAGGGTGCTGCTGGAGTGGCTCAACGAGCACCCGAGAGCTCTCTTGAGCTAGCGCTTCAACCCGCGGACAAAACGGTTTTGCCCGCCCCGTTCCCCCGGGACCGCCAAGGGCTCTCCCGGGGGCCCCAGCGCGCGGGGCTGAAGAGGGGGAGGTGAGGATGAGGCCGCGGGCGGCGGACGACCCCATGACGCTCTGGAGCGCCGCGGTCGGCGACGCCGCGGCGGCGATGAAGGGGGGCCTCTCCCTCAGCAACCAGGGAGAGGCGGGATGTGGGGGCGCGCGCACGCGCGGTAACCCTTAAGAGAGCGGATCCTCCCGGACAGGGGGATGAAGAAGCCGTCCCAGGGTGCGTGAGCGGTGAACGGCTCGCGACGAGCGGACCCCGAAGGGGTGGTTGCGTGCGCGCGACCACGATCCTCGTAATCGTCTTGCTAGCCCTAGCGCTGGTGCTGTACTGGACCCCAATCTCAATACCCTTAGGCGACAGCAGGATCATCATAGGAGGCTACCCCTGGCAGGCGCCAACGCCTCAAGCGCGCAGCGTCTTCATCAACATCGGAATAGCCCTCACAG
>JAPWTS010000086.1 GCA_028275925.1 Thermofilales archaeon | reverse complement strand
CGAGTTCATGCGCGAGCACGTGCCGCAGGACGCGCGCATCCACTACGTGATCGAGAGGGGCGGCGGGCAGCCGAACGTGGTGCCCGAGTACGCGAGGGTCTGGTACTACGTGAGGGCTCCGGAGCGGGAGGAGGTGGAGCGGATCTACAGCTGGGTGGTGGACATCGCGAGGGGCGCGGCGCTCATGACGCAGACGCGCCTCGAGGTCGAGTTCCTGGAGGGCATCTACAACCTGATCCCCAACAGGGCTCTCGCCGAGCTGGTGGTGAAGAACATGCGCGAGGTCGGGCTGCCCCAGTACAGCGAGGAGGACCTCAGGTTCGCGAGGGAGATCGCGAAGACGATACCGCTCGAGGCGAAGATCAGCCAGCTGAGGAAGTCGGGCAGGCCCGGGTGGGAGAAGCTGGTGGACAAGCTGATCGACGACGAGGTCCCCGACCCGTGGGGCGAGGGCGAGGTCATGCACGGCTCGACCGACGTGGCCGACGTGAGCTGGCAAGCCCCCACCCTCGAGTTCAGCACGGCCGCGTGGGTCCTCGGGACGCCCGGGCACTCGTGGCAGGCGGTCGCGCAGTCGGCCGCCGGGATAGGCCACAAGGCCCTCATCTTCGCGTCGAAGGTGCTGGCTTCCTCGGTCGTCGACCTCCTGACCAGGCCGGAGCTCCTCGAGAGGGCGAAGGAGGAGCACCGGAAGAGGCTGGCGGGGCGCGCGTACAGGTCGCCGCTGCCGCCCGGCCACAAGCCGCCGCTCGACGCTTGGGAGAGGTAGCTAGCGCCGCAGCAGGGCGCAGACGTCGCTCAGCTCGTAGACGGCGTAGCCGGCTCTCCTCAGCTCCCCCTTCCCCTCGACGCTGCGCGCGATCAAGCCGTAGACCTTCTCGCCTACGCTCAGGCCGGCCGCCTTCTCGGCGAGCCGCTCCAGCACGCGCCTAGCTTCGCGGTAGCTCAAGTCGCTCCACTTCACCTCGGCCAGCAGGGCGGCCCCCTCCCTCGGCGACAGGGCGACGATGTCGATCTCCTCCCCGCCGCTCCACCAGCTGCCGAGCGCCGAGGGCTTCAGCGGGAGCTCGCCGGCCTTAGCCGCGTGGGCGACGAACTCGCGGGCCACCCGCTCGAAGACCCAGCCGAGGTACGCGTTGAAGCTCTCCGCCTCGGAGGCCCAAACCTCCCTCTCGAGGCCGGCCTCGAGCGCGCCCGCGTGGGGCCACACGAACCTGAACCAGAAGGCGAAGAAGGGGTCCCTCAAGGTGTAGCGCGCCCTGCCTCTGCCGAGCAGGGGCCTCTCCCTCTCGATCAAGCCCAGCAGCTCGAGGTAGGACAGGTAGGTCGTCGCGTTCTCCCTCCTCAAGCCGGTCGCGCTCGCGATCTCGCTGAGCGTGGTCCTCCCCTGCGCGATCGCCCCGAGGATGTCCATGTACCTCGCCGGCGCCCTCAGCTCCTCCATGAGGAGGTAGACCGGCTCCTCGTGGAGGGGGCCCCGCCTGCTGAGCACCAGCTCGACCGCGTTCTCCTCCGGGCTCTTCCGCTCGTCGACGAGCTCCAGGTAGGCTGGGGTCCCGCCGAAGATCCCGTAGAGCTTCACGGCTTCCACGGGGTCCAACCCCTCGAACCACTCGAGGACCCCCGCGAAGCCCAGCGGCTCCAGCTTCAGGACCGCGGTCCTCCGGCCGTAGAGGGGCGCGTCGCCGCGCAGGGCGACCCGCACAACGGCGCCCACGGCCGAGCCGGCTAGGATGAGAGCCGAGCGCGTGCGCGAGAGCCTCTCGTCCCAGAACCTCTGCAGCAGCGAGAGGGCGCCCTCCACCTCCGCGAGCCTCTGGAACTCGTCGATGACGACGACGAAACCCTGCTCCATCCTACTCGCTATGTACTCGAGGAACGCGTGGAAGCTCGCGAACCTGAACCCCTTGAAGAACTCCCTCTCGACGCTCCTCGACAGCTCCTCGAGTATCGTCTCGGGCCCGCCCCTCGGCACGTAGAAGTAGAGCCCCCTCCTCCGCCGGAGGAGCTCGAGCAGCAGCCTCGTCTTCCCCACCCTGCGCCTCCCGTAGACCACAACCAGGTGGGCCCTGTCGCCCGAGCACAGCCTCTCGAGCAGCTCCAGCTCCTCCCTCCTGTCGACGAAGCGTACAATCACGATTGTAACAATCTGGATTGTAACAATTTAAATGTTGCTTCAGGGCGCGCCGCTCCCCCCGGCCTTGCGGGCCAGCTCCCTCACCTTCTCGAGGAACCTCGCCCTCTCGACGATGAACCTCTCGTGCACCCCCTTGCCCACCAGCACGGAGCCCCAGCGCGCCTCCACCTCGAACTTCAGCCTGCGCCCCTCGACCTCGACGAGCTTCGCCGCCACCTCGACCTCAGCCCCCTTCGGGGCGGGGTTGAGGTGCCTCACCTCGACCGCCGTGCCGACGGTCGTGTAGCCTTCGGGGAGGAAGACCTGCACGCACTCCATCGCTACGCGCTCCATGAAGGCGATCATCGAGGGGGTGGATAGCACCTCCACGTCGCCGCTCCCAACGTGCTTGGCCACGTGCTCGTCCCCCACCACGAAGACCTTCACGCAGCCGAACCCCGGCCTCAGCTCGAACTCGCTCACGGAAGGGGCGCCCAGAGCGCCGATATAAGCTGAGCGGCCCCCGCTAAGCTCTCTCCAGCTCCACCCTCAGAGCGCCGCCGCCCTCGAGCGCCACGGGCTCCGGGAAGAGGACTTCGCCGCCCCGCGCCTCGAAGCGGACCGGCGCACCGTTGACGAGCACGCGCTTCACGCCCTTAGCGAAGGGGAGGCGCAACGCCCTCAACCTCAGCGAGCCGCGGCGCACCGCCAGCACGAACTCGCCCGGGGAGGCGTAGAGCAGGCCCCAGGCGGAGCCTGCGCACCAGAACGCTAGGTGCTCGCCGCCCACCCAGTGCCTGGGGTCCACCGTCAGCCGCCCGGCGACGGCGTCCCAGTGGAAGCCGCTGAGCGCGACGAGCAGCGCGTACGAAGACATCGACCTAGCGTAGTTGCTCCCGCACTCGATCTCGCTCCACGGGTTCCTCTTCACGCCGTCGTACCTCTCCCGCACTGCCCTCACGATCTCGAACGCCTGCTCCACCATCCCCTCCTGGATCATGTGGGCCGCTACCGCGTACTCGAGCCCGCTCCACACCTCCTCGGCGTAGGGGATCGGGATCGCCGGTCTCCCGCCCTTCGGCCACGCGCAGTTCACGACGCCCCGCTCGTCGTTGAGCGCGTAGACCCTGCAGGGGTTGAAGTGGTCGCGCATTCGGACGAAGTTGTACCTGAAAATGGAGCTCAACGCCGCCCTCACCTTATCCCTGCCGAGCACCTCGCCCAGGCCGAAGAGGTTCGCGTAGAACTGCCCCTCAACCTGAGCTGCGAAGCAAGCTTCGCCGAGCTGGTACTTTATTTCCCCGTGCTCCTCGCTCCAGTACGCTTCCACCACGCCGGGATCTGCTTTGGAGAACCTTTCGAGAACGCTTTTATCCTTGAGGTTTAAGCTTTGCACGAAGAACTCGCCGTTGAATAAGTTCTCCTCAACCCAGCGCCTCCCCCTCTCGAACAGCCTCCGGTACTCCTCAGCCGCCGCCGAGTCGCCAAGGTGCTCGGCCATCTCGGCCGCCGCTTTGAGAGCGGCTAGGTAGATGCCGGTGAGCCAGGAGTTGGGGCCGAACAGCTCCACGTCGAACGTGTTGTGCTGCCTACCCTCTACGACTCCATCCCGGTCGCGGTCCCAGGCGTCTGGGTTCGCCTCGGACCACGCGTACTCGATCATCAGCTTCAGCATCGGCCAAACCTGCTTCAGCCACTCCGCGTCGCCCGTGAGCTTCCAGAGCGCATACACCCTGAGCAAGCAGCCGTACTGGCCGTCGACCGCCGCGTGGGGGAAGGGCCACTCCCTGCCCGGCGGCAGCATCAGCCGGAAGCTCAGCTTCCCGCCGGCGCGCAGGCTGTACCTGAGGTGCAGGTCCCACATCGACTTGTCCAAGCGGGGGAAGAGGTAGAGGGGCGCGATCGCGTACCTCCACACGTGGGCGCAGCTCCCCTCGCAGCAGCCCGAGTCGACGGCGCACCCCTCGAAACCGTACAGCGAGCCGTCCTCGAGCCTAAGGACCGTGGGGGACTTGAGGATCGACAGGTTGGAGGCGACCGCGTCCAGCACGTGGGGTGGGGCCGTGGTGGCGAAGAGGTAGTCGCGGAAGTCCTTCGTCAGCTCGAACAGCTCGTCCCACTTCTCGAAGCAGTACAGCGCGACGTCGACGGCGCTCGGGAACACCGTAGCGTAGTAGTTCCTCCAAGCGTTCGGGCGCCCCGGCTCGGGGTTCCAGTAGTTGCGGCAGTTGGGGTAGTACCAAGCTATCAGGAACCTGAACCTCGCCGAGGAGCCCGGCTCCACCCTCGCGTGGGCGGCCAGCGAGGCGTGGTCCCTGACCCCCGCTTGGGGCTTCGGGTAGCGCCTGTTCCTCAGCCTCCCCGGGGCTGCGAAGTCCCTCCAGAACACCTGAAGGCTGTCGAACCACGAGCCCCTGTACCAGTACTCCTGGTAGCTGACCTCGCTCGCGTCCGTCGCCACGACCAGCTGCCCGTACTCCGGCGAGTCCTCCGCCAAGCCGGCGGTCGAGAGCAGGATGAGCTTCACCCTCCCGTGCTCGCGGTACTCGTTGAACCCCCTGCCCGGCGGGGACGGGTTCTGGGCGCTCAGGCAAACCGTGTACTCCACCGCCTCTCCGCCCGTGTTCTCCACCTCAACCTCGAAGAAGGCGGCGGGCAGGCTCGAGTTAGCGTCGTCGAGCGGGATGAACGGGTTGAAAGCCGTGAGCCGAACCCTGCCGGGAAACCTCTCGTCGAAGAACCTGACCGTGGCGATGGGGTACGTGCCCTCGAG
Organism: Thermofilales archaeon; assembly: GCA_028275925.1. Lineage (GTDB taxonomy): Archaea > Thermoproteota > Thermoprotei > Thermofilales > Thermofilaceae > JANXEW01. Next base: position 2,028 of record JAPWTS010000086.1, on the reverse strand, counting down.
CTCCGCCTCCCTGAAGTGCGGGAGGCCCGCCATGTACTCCCTCTGCAAGCCGAACCCGAAGCCCCGCCAATCCCCCGAGTAAGGCGGGGGCTGGTCGCCCACCAGCACGCGAGCGTCCAGAACCCTGCCCCCCGCCTCGGCTTTCACGGCGAAGTGCGTGAAGCCGTTGAGCCCTCCCTTGCTCGGCCGGTTGAAGATCTCCCAGTCGACCAGCCTGCCGTTCGCGGCGAGGCCGATGCAGCCGGTGCCGATGCCGCCCAGCGGGAACGAGGCAGCCCCCGCCGCGCTGCCCCGGTACCTGAAGCGAGGGAGGACCTCGCCGAGCCTACGGGCGACGGCGCTCGACAGCCTCTCCCACTCGCTCGCAGCCCCGCCCACGGGCTGGGCGCCGGAGGGGTTCCCAAATACGTTTGCGCCCCGAGCGGTTTTCCCGGAGGAAAACCGGTAACCGTTATAGGCGGCTGGAGCCCGGGCCCCCGTGGCCGGAAGGTGGCCTTTCCCCTGCCGCGAGGAGGAGATACCCTGGTACACGGCTTACCGGCCCGTGGACCCGATCGCGGTCGACGGCCGGCTGGTCGAGTGGTCCTGGCAGCTCGCCCCGCGCACCTCCCGTTTCGTCGACCTGGTCAGCGGCGAGCGCGCGCTCTTCGATACGTACGCGGCGATCCTCTGGGACGACGAGTACCTGTACATCGGCTTCTGGGTAGAGGAGCCGCTCGTCACCGCGAAGTTCACCGAGCGCGGCTCCCCCATCTACGAGGACAACGACGTGGAGGTCTTCATCGCGGGGAGGGACGCGTACTACGAGCTCGAGATCAACGCGCTGGGCACCATCTACGAGGTGCTCTTCGTGTGGGAGGACGCCTACGAAAAGTCCGGCTACAGCAGGGTGCCCGAGCTGCGCAGGGACACTCCCGGAGTCCGCGAGTTCCCGGGCGTCGGCTTCAAGCACCCGCGCGGGAAGAGAATCGGGTTCTGGAACTGGGACCTGCCGGGCTTGAAGTGGGGGGTTCACGTGGACGGCACGCTCAACGATAACACCGATAGGGACAGGGGCTGGACCGTCGAGATTGCCGTGCCGTGGAGAGGCTTGGAGCTGCTCGCGATGCCGGAGGGCAAGAGCCTACCCCCGCGCGAGGGCGACGTCTGGAGGATCAACCTGTTCCGCTTCAACCAGTACAGGGAAGCGCCGCTGGCCCGCGACTCGGGCGGGTGGGCGTGGTTCCCGCACCGCGTCTGGGACTCGCACGTGCCCGAGTGCTTCCCGTACGTCCGCTTCACGAGGAAGCCCGTCAGCGAGGCGCGACGCTGATATAGCCGGCCCCCCGCCGGCCCGCGCGTGAAGCCCCACAGGCTCGACGAGCTCACGTACGTCGAGGTCGCCGAGCTCGTCCGGGCCGGCGCCGACACGGTCGTGCTGCCCGTCGGGACCGTCGAGCCGCACGGCCCCCACCTCCCGCTCGGGACCGACACGCTGATAGCCGAAGCGATCGCGGAGCTCGTCGCCGCGAAGCTGAACGCGCTCCTCCTGCCCGCGCTGCCCTACGGCGTTACGGGGAGCCTCCACGGCTACCCCGGCTCCGTGCGGGTTGAGCCGGAGGTCCTCGAGAAGCTCGCCTACAGCGTCCTGGAGGGCGCGGCGCTCAGCGGGTTCAAGTACGCGCTGATCGTGAACGGGCACGGCGGCAACACACCCAGCCTCGAGGCGGCGGCGAGGAGGGCGTGGTACGAGCGCCGCCTCGCCACGATGGTCGTCGACTGGTGGGTGCTGGCGAGGGAGCGGGGCGTAACCCAGCGCGTCCTCGGCAAGGAGGGAGGCCACGCCGCCACCGACGAGACAGCGATCGTGCTCGCCGTGAAGCCGCACCTCGCGAAGCGGGTGCTCTACTCCAGCAGCGAAGTGTACGTGCACAGCGCCGGGGTCCGAGCCTACCCCCTACCCGGCACCGTGATCAACTACACGCCCCAGGAGGGCGACGTCGTCTTCCCACCCCCGGAGAAGTGCCGGCAGTTCCTCGAGGAGGTCGC
>JAPWTS010000084.1 GCA_028275925.1 Thermofilales archaeon | reverse complement strand
GACGTAAACAGCCAAGCCAACCGCAGCAGCCAGCAAAGCTAGGGCGAGAACCCTCAAACGGATCCCGCTCAGACGCCCCACAAGCCCCACCGCTCCAACAGCGAGGAAGAAGCTCTTATTTTTTGGTATACGGTGAAAGCATTGAGGTCGCTGAAAGTTCATGCTGCGCTCTCCGCGGAATCCGCGTCTTCGAAGGGTTGGCTGCTATGGGGGCGCGCGCTAGGTAAATAGGGGGTTGGTCCCCCTTCTCGCGCTGGAGGATGTCGAGCGTCTTGGAGCTGCTGCACCCCGCGGTCAGGAGGTTGTGGAGGGAGAGGGGTTTCGGGGAGCCGACCCCTCCCCAGAGGGAGGCGATACCGCACGTGCTCGCGGGGGAGAACGTGCTGATCGTCGCCCCCACCGGCAGCGGCAAGACGGAGGCCGCGCTCCTCCCCATCTTCTCGCGGATGCTGGAGTCGCCGGAGCCCGGCGTCCGCCTCCTCTACGTGACGCCGCTCAGGACCCTGAACCGGGACATCCTCTCCAGGGTCGAGTGGTGGGCGCTGAAGCTCGGCTTTAGGGTCGCGGTCCGGCACGGGGACACGCCCGCCTCGGAGAGGAGGGTTCAAGCGCTCGAGCCGCCGGACGTGCTGATCACGACGCCCGAGACGCTGCAGCTCCTCCTCGTGGGGAGGAAGCTGAGGGGCCACGTCGCGCGCGTGAAGTGGGTGGTCGTCGACGAGGTCCACGAGGTGGCGGACAGCAAGAGGGGGGTTCAGCTGAGCCTGCTTATGGAGAGGCTGAAGAGGCTGGCCGGTAGGGTCCAGATCGTCGGCCTCTCGGCCACCGTCGGGAACCCGGAGGAGGTGGCCCGCCTCCTCGTCGGCGCCGGGGGGAGCTGCAGGGTCGTTTACGTGCCGGCGCACAAGCGGGTGAAGGTGGCTGTGGAGTGGCCCGACGCGGCGCCGGAGGACGGGGAGCTGGCTGAGCGCGTGCTCGCCCCGCCGGAGGTGGCGGCGCGCCTCCGGTTCATCAGGGAGCTCGTCGAGTCGAGGCGGGCGACCCTGATCTTCTCGAACACGAGGCCGACGGCGGAGATGCTGGCCAGCCGCTTCAAGCTGTGGGACGAGAGGATCCCGATATACGTGCACCACGGGAGCTTGTCGAGGGCGGAGAGGGTCCGCATCGAGGAGAAGCTGAGGAGGGGCGAGGTGAAGGGGGTCGTCTGCACCTCCTCGATGGAGCTGGGCATCGACATCGGCCACGTGGATCTCGTGGTCCAGTACAACTCGCCCCGCGAGGTGCGAAGGCTGCTCCAGCGCGTGGGGAGGGCGGGCCACAGCTTGGACAGGGTGAGCGAGGGGGTTGTCGTCGTCGGGGGGAGCGACGACGCGCTGGAGAGCGTGGTGCTGAAGAGCAGGCTGGAGCGGGGCTTGGTCGAGCCGTCCGAGATCCCCCCGAAGCCGTACGACGTGCTGGCCCACGAGCTCGTCGGCCTCGCCCTCTCGGAGTCGCCGGAGCCCGGCGAAGCTTACGCGCTGGTGACGGGGGCCGAACCGTACAGGGACTTGACCCGGGAGGAGTTCGACCGGGTCGTCGAGTTCCTGCGCGAGATCGGGCTCCTCCGCGCCGCGGGGGGCCGCTTGAGGCCTGCGGGCAGGCGCAGCTTCGACTACTACTTCGGGGTCCTCTCGACGATACCCGAGGTCGAGCAGTACACGGTTGTGGACAGGAGCAGCGGCGAGCCGATCGGCGTGCTCGACGACTACTTCGTGGCGGAGTACTGCGAGGTGGGGGCCCGCTTCATCATGGCGGGGAGGCCCTGGGAGGTCGTCGCGCTCGGCGAGGACAGGGTGTACGTGGAGCCGGTCGACGACTTCGAGAGCGCTGTGCCGAGCTGGGTGGGCGAGGAGATACCCGTGCCGTTCGAGGTGGCGCAGGAGGTCGGGAGGCTGAGGGGGTTGGCGGGCGAGGCGGCATCGAGGGGCGTCCCGCTGCGCGAGCTGGCTGAGCGGCTCGCGGGCGAGTACGGGGTGAGCCCGAGGCTCTTCGAGAAGGCCCTCGAGCCGGTCTACGAGATGGCTAGGCGCGGGGAGCCCGTGCCGAGCGACAAGCTGGTGGTCGTCGAGGAGGCGGGGAGCGGGGTGGTCGTCGTCCACGCGCACTTCGGCAACCGCGTGAACAGGGCTTTGGGCAGGTACCTCGCCTACAGGCTGGCCCGCAGGCTCGGCCTCCCCGCGTATTCCTCCGAGAAGCCGTACCGCATCGTCCTGAGGTGCGAGGGCTTGACGGCGGAGGAGGTTGAAGCCGTTTTGAGGGAGACCGACGGCGAAACCTTCCTGAGGCACTTGAGGGCGGCTGTGGAGGAGAGCAGGGGCTTCCGGTGGAGGCTGCAGCAGGTCGCGAGGAGGATGGGCGTCGTGGAGCCGGGCGCGAGGCTCACGAGGGGCGACCTCGACAGGCTGGCGGCGGCGCTCAAGGGGACGCCAGCGTACGAGGAGGCCGTGAGGGAGGTCCTGGTCAAGGACATGGACGTGGAGAGGGCGCTTGAGGTCGTGTCGGCGCTGCGGAGGGGGGAGGTGGGGGTGGCGAGGGCGCGGGGCCCGACGCCGCTGACGCTCGAGGCCGAGCGGAGCTTGAGGGAGGGGCTCGAGCCGGCCCTCCCCGAGAGGAGGGAGCTGCTCTCCTACGCCCTGTTCAAGGTGAAGGTGCTGCAGGCGGCCGCCTCCTTCCTGTGCACCGAGTGCGGCGCCACGTTCGAGGTCCCCGTCGTCGACGTGGCGCCCGACCTCGCCTGCCCCAGCTGCGGCTCCGATAGGCTGGCTTTCGACGCGGTGCCGGAGGAGGAGCTGGCGGCTTTGGCCGAGAGGTGCAGGAGGGCGGGGAAGGGGTGCAGGAGGCTGAAGCTGAGCGCCCAGCTGTTCGAGAGGTACCGCGACCTCGCCGTGCTCGCGAGGGCCGCCGGCTTCAGCTTCAGGGAGGCGGCCAGCCTCCTCGCGGAGCACTCGGGCGGGAGGGAGGCTCTCCTCAAGCTGCTGTGGTTGAAGAGGAAGGAGAAGCTGAAGGCCCGGCTCGCCGGCCCTCAAGCTAGCCGGGCCCGCCCCGCGCCAGGGAGCTGAGCCCGCTGATGCCGACGAGCTTGTCCAAGTCGATCTCGACCCTCGACCTCCAGCCCACCTTCACCTGCTCGCCCTCCTCCTCGAGGTAGCCGAGGCGGATCAGCCTCTCGAGCGCGTACGCGAGGCGCGGGCCCCTGAACTTCGCCTTCAGCACGCCCACCAGCTCGCTGCGGGGGGCCGAGCCGCCCCTGGCGAGCAGGTAAAGCAGGGAGGCCGCCAGCACGGCCAGGTCGTCGATCCTCCAACCCGACGTCTTCGCCTCCTCGATCGTTGGCGGCTCCTTCAGGACGACGAGGAAGAGGGCCCTCCTCAGGTCCCCCTCCATCTCGAGGCGGCGCCCCTCCTCGTCCACCGCCACGACCTCCAGCCCCAGCGGCTCCAGCGCCGCGTTCAAGGCTTTCACCACCTCGAGGTAGTCGTCGCCCAGCGCTTTCGCCAGCTCCCACCCCTTCACGCCCGGCTTCGCGCCGCTCCTGAACAGGAGGAGCCGCGCGGCCCTCCTGATCTTCGCCCCCGCCGCCCTAGCCGGCACCCTCCACCACCCTCGCCAGGGGCACGGCAACGGAGGAGGGCTCGCCCCCTCCCCCTCCCTTCACCACGTAGAACTCGTCGCCCAGCGGGTCGTACACGACGTCGAGCTCGCCGGCGCTGGAGAGGAGCGAGAGGGCGTACGCGTTGAGGTACGTCTCGTAGGGGTCGGCCCCGCGTACGACCTCCGCGTACCTCGCCGCGCCGGACCCCTCCAGGAGCTCGAGAGCCCTCCGCCCCACCCGCTCCACGACCTCCTCCAGCTTAACCCGCGAAACCACGCCGAGCGCAGCCGCCTCCTCCAGCCCCACGACGCCCACCGGCTCGCCGCCGCCCTCGAACACCGCCCTCGGCCTCCTCCCTCCCATGTACTCGACCGCCCTGAGCATGTCGGTGAACGTCACCTGCTCCAGCGCGATCGCCGGCCTCCACGCGCTGAGCAGCTGGAGGGCCAGCTCCCTCTCGCTCAGCACCCGCACCTTGAGCGCGGCCACCAGCCTCCCGAGCGCGAGCGTCGACGCCTCGCTCGCCAGCCACTCCCCCTGCTTTTTAACCACCTCGGCCAGCCTGTAGAGCAGCTCGGCGTCCAGCGGCAGCTCGCTCGGCGACAGCTGCGGCAGGAGCTTGGCCAGCTCCTCGAGCAGCTCCCTCACCCTCACCTTGAAGGGGTCGGGCGAAGCTCTGAGCGTCTCCAGGAGCTCCTCGAGCAGCTCCCGCAGCCTCCCCTCGGCGCTCACCTGGCGGCACCCCGCGCGAGCGCTGGTTCCCTGCTCGGTTTTTAAGCTGCCGGTCCCGCAGCGCTCGGTGCGCGCTTGTGGTGGGCAAGATCGAGATGTACCCGCTGGCCGATGAGAGCATGGGGGTCAGGTAACGCGCACTCGTTGTTCGACCGGCGCAGGGCCTTAGAGACGCTCGCCGGAACGAGCTTCCGCTGCTCTCTATCCTCTCTCGCGGCTTCGCTCGTCTAGCTCCGCTGGAGCATCCCACACAGTACATCCCGTATATCCTCTATCCTTTCCTCTAACTTTCCGTTTAGAAAACTTCACTTTCAGACTTCTCAACATCGAATTTATAAAGGCTCGCCGGCACAAGCCCCGTTCCCGAGGGGGCGGGGTTCCGCCATCGCGGCCCGTCCCCCGAAGGGGCCCAGCGCGCGGGCCAACCCGTGACGGATGAGCCCGCCGCGAAGCGGGCGAGGAGGCTCCCAGCTCAGGGAGCGCCCCCAGAAGGGGCGGGGATGCGGGTGCGCGAGCGCGCGAGCGAGACAAGCGACCTGCCCTTCACCTTCTGCACGATGAGGACGTTCGAGCCCTCCGGCAGCCTGGTTAAGGGGCCGGGCGTGATCACCACGTACTGGACGCCGCTGTTCCGGGAGGCGAGCTCGAACACCATGCTCAGGATCGCGTCCCTGTTCCTCGGGTCCATGTGCACGTCGAACTCGTCGACCGCCCTGAAGGGCGACTTCACGTGGTTCTGGAGGGCGAGGAAGAAGCACATGATCGCCGCCGTCCGCTCGCCGCCGCTGAGCGCGTAGGGGTTGAAGGGCGCCGGGCCGGATCCGCCGAAGCCCACGAGTATCTCGAGACCGGCCCGCTCCACGTCCCCCTCCTCCACGAGCCTCACCCCGCCGCTGGCGCCGAGCCTCGCGAGCATCGACGAGAACTCCCTGTCGACGTCGGCCACCACCGCCGACACCTTCTCCCTCCAGAGCGACACCCTCTTCTCCAGCTCCTCGGCCAGCCTCCTCCTGTTCTCCTCCAGCTCCTCCACCCTCCTGAGGAGCTCCCTGTAGGACTCCTCGAGCTTCGCGTACGCGCTCTCGACCTCGGGCGGCACCTCGCCGACCGCCGCCAGCTCGAGCTCGGCCGCGCGCAGCTCCGCCTCCACCTCCTCCACGCTCCTCGCCGTGCTCACCTCCGGCCCCTCCTGCTCGGCCTTAGCCCTCAGCGCCCGCACCTTCTCCGCCAGCTTGCGCTGCCTCGCCCTCAGCTCCTCCAGCTCGGCGATGAGGAGCCTGCGCTCGAAGGCCTTGACCCTCGACGAGGCGGCGACCTCCAGCAGCTCCTCCCACGCGACTCTCAACTTCTTCAAGCCTTCGGCGACCCCGAGGGCGCCCGACGCGAGCTCCCCCTCGAGCCCGCTGATCGCCTCCCTGAGGGCCCGCTCCCTCGCGGCCAGCTCCTCCAGGATTCTCCCGGCCTCCCGCACCTCCCCCTCCACCTTCGCGGCCCGCTCCTCGACCTCCCGCAGCTCAGCGAGCGCGTCCCGCACGCGGGCCCACGCGAGCTCCGCCCTCAACCGCGCTACGCGATCCTCCAAAGCCCTCCTCCTCTTGTACCTCTCGTAAACCTCCCCCCAGTACCTCACCCCCTCCTCCGCCTTCGCCAGCGCGGCTTTCACCCCCTCCAGCTCCCTCGCCCCCTCCTCCAGCATCCTCTTCGCCGAAGCAACGCGCTCCCTGTAGCCGGCGAGCCCCACAGCGTCCTCCAGCAGCCTGAGGCGCTCCTGGGGCGTGAGGAACGCGAACTCCTCCACCATGTTCTGGTGCATGATGATGAGCGCGTTGTCGGGGTCGAGGCCGATGCGCGACAGGTACCTCCTGACCTCGGCCTTCGAGACGACCCTCCCGTTCACCTCGTGCCAGTACTGCCCGTCCAGCCGCAGGTACCTCGTGAAGAACACCTCGTCGCTCCTGAACCAGGGCAGCGGCCGCCTGCCGTCGACGGGCCTGTTGTCGACGACCACGGTGGCTCTAGCGGCCTCCTCGCCCCTGCGGATCAGGTCGCTGAGCCTCCTCCCCCTCTCCGTGTAAGTTTGCCCCAGCGCCACCGCGATCCCCAGGAGGATGCTGCTCTTCCCCGAGCCGTTCGGGCCCGTTATCACGTTGATGCCCGGCGCCAGCGGGATCCTCGCGTACTTGTACGACATGAAGTTCTCGAGGATCACCTCCTTGACGAGCGCCGGCAAACCCCAGCCACCGGTTCGAGGGAGCGGGGGGCGAGCGGCTATATCGTTATCGCGCGCCCCCGCTGCCGCCCCAAGGGCGCGGGCCCGAGCTGGTCGCGGCCGCCGATCTCTACCGCCGCGGGGCAGCGGTCCATCGCCGCTCGAAGCTAGGCGAAAATTCATTTACCGGCCCCGCTGGGGGCTTTAGCGTGGCGAAGGAGCACGCGATCGAGTGGATTGAGGAGAACAAGGAGCGCATCATCCGGATATCGGACGCCATTTGGGAGTTCGCCGAGCTGGGTTTGAAGGAGTTCAAGTCCTCGAAGCTCCTCGCGGACGAGCTGGAGAAGCACGGCTTCAGGGTGGAGCGGGGCGTCGCCGGGATGCCCACAGCCTTCGTGGCGGCGTGGGGCAGCGGCAAGCCGGTCATCGGCATCCTGGGCGAGTACGACGCGCTGCCCGGCCTCTCGCAGAAG
>JAPWTS010000083.1 GCA_028275925.1 Thermofilales archaeon | reverse complement strand
TGGTAGTGGCGCCCGAGCCCGCCGACTTAACATGGGCGCGCGGGCGCTTCCCGACGCCCAAGGGCGCGGTGGAGGTCAGGTGGAGCCGCGGGGATAGAAGCTTCAAGCTGTGGGTGCAGCTGCCCGAGGGCCTCGAGGGGGAAGCCGTGCTACCCTCGCTCGTGCCCCCAACCGCGAAGGTCAACGCCAAGGCCGACGCCGGGTTGCTGGAGGCGGTGCTTGAGGAAGGGCGCTGGAAGGTTAAAATGCCCGCTGGATCGCGAGTATGCATTGAAGCGAACTGGTGAATTTTAAATACTTACTTTTGAAGTTATTTGACGCGCATCTGCGGCCGCGGGATGAGTTTCTCGTAGATGACTGCGCACACTACAAAAGTCCGCGCCGTCAGAAGGCCCCTCACGGATCGGCAGCTTCTGCGGCAGCCTCTCGCGCAGTTACGCTTCCAGCGCGAAGAGCGCGTAATCTTCGAGCGTGAGCTCCAGCTCGGTTGCTCCGCTCCTCGCCTCGACCTTCGCAGCGCGGCCGACGATGTTCTCGATCCTGTACTCCCCCTTTACTCGCACTCTCAAGTGCACAGGCACGAGCTCCAGCATGGGTCTCGAAAGGGCTGAGGTGTGGTTGACAAGGTGCAGCAGAAGTTTCCCTCCCTTAGCCCTCAGCTCAGCCTCAACGTAGCTCGAGGGGCCCTCCAGCTCCACGGGGCTCCGGTAGCGCTCTCCCAGAACCCTGCGCAGGAGGTTCAGGTAGCTGCTGAACCTGTACGCGTGGTACGTTTCGAAGAAGTTTCCGGTGAAGTAGAAGACGAGACCCTTGCCGTACGCGTTGCGCAGCAGGGAGGGCATCGAGCTCAGCTCGACCGGCTGGTACCAGCCGCCCGTGTTCACCGAGTAGTAGCCCAGAGCTTCGGCGGTCACGGGCTTGACCTCGAGCAAGCGCGCGGTCGCCGGGTACCACTCGCCCCACGCGGTCATGTAGTTCTCGTAGGATCCGTAGTAGTGGCTTCGCACGTAATCGGCCCCGAAGAGCTCGGCCAGAGCGAAGTTGCCGCGCAGCCCCTCGGGACCGTAGAGCCCAGTCTCGAAGGAGACCACCAAGACGCCGCCTTTTTCCACGAAATCCCTCAACCCCTCGGCTTCCTCGTCGCTTAAGTAAGCGGCGTTCGGCGCGATCAAAACCTCGACCCCATCCAGCTGGCGCGGCGAGGTGGCGAGCTTGAAGGGGACGCCCAACCTGAGCAGCATCTCGTAAGCCCCGTAAACGCTCTTCAGGTAGTCCCTCGCCACCCCCCTCGTTTCGCCCGTGAAGTCGCTGACGGGGACCTCGCCGCCGTAGTAGTCGCAGGTGCTCTGGGACCAGTAGATCGCGACGCTCGACGCGTCGCGCGTGCCCACGAGGAGGTCGCCGGCGGCGTCGACCCACGAGTTCGCCCGCCTCACAGCTTCGGCCAGCTTCCCGCTCCACCACGTGATGCCGATCCAGTAGAACGCGCCGTTGGCGAGCGCCTGCGCGCACCGGTTGAGCAGCTCGGCCGGCGTCAGCAGCTCCCTGCACCAGGGGCGGTGGTTGGCGGCGATGAACACCACCCGCGGCTTCTCCGGCGCCTGCGCCTCGAGGAGCTTCGCGGTCAACCCCGGCTTGAAGACGGGCGTCTCGAACAGGTTGTAGTACTCGAAACCCCCTTCAGCCCCCACCAGGTCCTGGTGCCTGCTCAGGAGCTCGTTGTCCCTCCCCGTCGCCCACGCGGGCCCCGGGGGTTGCCCGTTCATGTAGACCGCGACCTCGGGGTTAACCCTCTTCACCACCTCGTAGGCCCCTCTCATGTAGCTCGCGAGGCTCCCCTTCTGGAACTCGACGAGCTTCGGGTGGCGGGGGTCAGCGAGATCGCCCTTCCTCGGCGGTTCGATACCGTACCTTTCCTCGAAGGCGCTCCTGCACCAGTGGCAGTAGCAGCCGCGCACGTGGAAGACCGGGCCGTCCAGGAAGATCCCGTCCGGCCCCAACTCGGCCACCTCTTCCATGAGCGAGTAGGAGCTCTCGCGCCAGCCGGGGCTGTTCACGCACGGCATCAGCCCTCTGCCGTAAACGTCGTCGATCACCTTCCCGCTATAATCCACCTGGAACCAATCGGGGTGCGCTTTGAGCTGGGAGACGTCTGCCCAGTGCACGTTCAAGTACACGAAAACCCTCAAACCCCTCTTGCGCGCCTCCCGCAGGTAATCTTCGAGAACTTCCTTCAATCCCCTTAATCCCTCGTAGGCTTTAACCGCAAGGGAGAAGTGCTCTACATTAAACCCCAGCTCAAACTTCCAGCGGGCGCTCTTCGCTGGGTCGAATACCCCCTTACGGTAGTTCTCGCTGTCGATCGCCACCGCGTCGATTATCTTCAGCGGAGTGCTTCTTACCCAGCTCACGGGAAGCGCGGGCTTGCGAGGTACTAATAGTTGACCACTCGCTCCGTGTCAGATTAACCCTCTATCTGGAAGACTCTGGCAGCATTGCCCCACGCGACAGCCCTCAGCTGCTCTTCGTCGAGCCCCGAGAATAAGAGCTTGAGTATAGCGACGGGTAATGGCTGGAGCGGGTAAGCTGTGCCGAAGAGCAGCCTGCCCGCCCCCAGCTTTTCAGCGAGGAGGCGCAGCCCCTCCATCTGGTGGTACATTGACACCTCAACGTGCACGTGAGACAGGCTCGAGGCGCTCGTGACCAACCACACGGTTTCGCCGTAGTTCGCGCCGCTGAGCACGATCGGGATGCCCCTGAACTCGGCGAGCAGGGGTTCAACCTCCGGCGCGCTGAAGGAGGGGCCGCCCCAGCGAGTCCTCAAGGATACGAGCAGCGCGAGCCCCTCGCGCTCGGCGAGCTCAGCCCCCAACCTCAACCCTTCTCTGCCGGCTGAGGGGTCCACCCTCACGGCCTTAACCCTCTCGGAGGCGGGCAGCGCCGGCAGGCTCCCCACGGGGATCGCCGCGCAGTAGCTGCTCGGCGCCTCGCTCAGAGCCTTCAGCAGCGGTTCGATGAGCTCGCCCGGCGCGTCGAGGGGGGAGATGAGCGCGCCCCCGATCCGGTACGCCGCGTGCACCCTCCTCATCCTCTCCAGCTGCTCGGCGAGGTCGCCCGGCAGCACGTAGGCGTTAGCGTCGAAGAAGCGCATCCCCGATCAACCCCTCCGCGTTCCTCCACAGTACGTTCTCGAGGTCCCGCTCGCTGAGGTCGGCATCGAAGATCTTGCCCAGCGAGACCGCCGGCTCAAGGTAGGGCACGTCGCTCCCGAAGAGCACCCTATCGGCTCCCAGCTCCTCGACAGCTGCTGCGACCATCCCCGGCTCGGCCACCGAGGATGAGACCTCGACCAGCGTGTTCTCTAGCGCGGACAACCTCTTCAGGCACTCGCGCCACCTGACGCCGCCCATGTGGTACGCGACCACCTTCAGCTCAGGCAGCGCTCTCGCGACCTTCTCCGCCTCCGCGCACCCATCGTAGCTGTGAAGCATCAGTGGGAGGCCGAGCTCCGCCACCCTCTTCAAAGCCTCGAGCGCGAGGTGGTGGCTCGGCTGCACGTGGAAGTAGTCGGGGTGGAACTTGACGCCCACGTAGCTCCCTGCGTCCCGCTCCAGCTCCTCCAAACAGCCCGGCTCGAGGGGGTTGAGGGAGTAGAGCGGGAGGATCCTGCCCGGGTGCGCTCTCGCGGCTTCGAGCACGTGCCTGTTGCCCTCCCGCGCGCCGGCTAGCAGGGAGATTGTGGAGGAGAAGAGGCCGGCGCGTATCCCGTACCTGCCGTAGACTTCCAGCACGGCTTCCGGCGTCGCCCACATCAGGAAGCGCTGGTCCGGACCCACGTGCGCGTGGGCGTCAATGATCCTGTTCCTGTAGCGGTTCAGCAGCTCCAGCAATTTATCGACCGCGTCGCGCCCCTCCTCACCTGGCTTGGGCCGCATAGTACTTCACCAGCTTCTCCACCGCCTCGGCGATGTCGTCCACGTCGTCGGGCGTGTAGAACTCGTTCCACGGTACAACGATCAGCCGCTTCAGCGCGCGCTCCGCGCGGGGGCAAAGCCCCTCTTTGTACTCGACGCTCCTCCCGTAGAACGGGTTGTCGACGAGGGGGAAACCCGTTTTCGCGAACGTTTTCCGCTCCCTCAGGACCTTCGTGAGGTAGAGGGGGACGCCGATGTAGCCGGCGGAGCAGGGGATGCCCTCGGCCCTCAAAGCCTCCGCGAACTCCCTCAAGCTCACGCGCAGCCGGTCGAGGTCCACCTGCAGGGGGTACTGCCAGTACGACGGCTTAGCCCAGCTGTAGCGCGGGGGAGGCTTCACGTAGTCCAACCCCTCGAGCCTCCTCGTCAGCCGCTCGGCCAGCTCCCTCCTCCGCTCGACAACCCACTTGAGCTTCCGCAGCTGGGCCAGCGCGACTGCCCCCTGCAGCTCGCTCATCCTGTAGTTGAGACCGAGGAGCGCGTACTCGCGGGGCTCGAGACCGTGCACCGTGGCCCAGCGGGCCCACCCTTTATCGGTGAAGAGCGCGGCCTTCTGCGCGAGCTCCTCGTCGTTCGTTACTACGAGCCCCCCTTCGCCCGCCGTCATGTGCTTGGACTGCTGGAGGCTGAAGCAACCTAGGTGGCCGATCGTCCCCACCAGCCGGCCTTTGTACTCCGCTAGGTAGGCTTGCGCGCAGTCCTCGACGACCGCGATACCCTTGGCTTCGGCGACCTCCATGATCGGGTCCATGTCGACGGGGAAGCCGAAGAGGTGCACGGGGACCACAGCGGCTGTCCTCTTGCTCACGAGCCTCTCGACCGAGCGCGGATCCACGTTGCACGTGTCCTCATCCACGTCGGCGAACACCGGCACAGCGCCTTGGAACAGGATGGGCGCTACCGTCCCCATGTCCGTGACCGGGGTCGTCACAACGTCATCGCCCGGGCTCACGCCGACGGCTGCCAGCGCAGCGTGCACAGCGGCGGTGCCGGAGCTGCACGCCACCGCGTACTTCACCCCCATGAGCTTCGCGAACTCCCGCTCCAGCTCGGCGACCTTGCTGCCTACGTAGCGGAAGAGCCTCCCGCTGCGCAGGACCTCGAGGACGAGCTTCTCCTCCTCTTCTCCGATCGCCCTCCCGGAGATGTCGTCGACCGTGGGGAGGGGTTTCTCTCGGACGGGGCGCCCGCCGTACTTGGCCGGCTTCTCCACAGCTGTGCCGCGGGGGAGGAGCTAATATGGGCATCGCGCCTGAGCCCCAGCGGGCGCCGAAACGGGTATTAAGCACCGCAGCTCCCCTCGTTGGGCGCTCATGGTTAAAGTGTACATCGTCACAGATCTAGAGGGTGTCGCGGGGGTCGTCCACTCATCTCAGGTTCAGCCGGGCAGCCCGTTTTATGAGGAAGCCAGGCGTCTTCTAACGGGGGAGGTTAACGCGGCCGTCGCAGGCGCCCTGCGGGGCGGGGCGACCGAGGTGGTGGTTAACGACGGGCATGGGGGCGGACTGAACCTCGTTCTCGAAGAGCTTCACGAAGAGGCGAAGGTCGTGCTGGGGGCGCCAAGGCCCTTCTCGCTCGGCGGGTTGAGCGGCGACTTCGGGTGCGTCTTCCTGATCGGCTACCACTCGAGAGCCGGTGCTGAGAGGGGCGTGCTATCCCACACAATGTCTTCAGAGAGCGTGTACAGGGTCACGCTCAACGGGGTGGAGGTCGGCGAGATAGGGATCGTCGCGGCACTAGCGGGCTACTTCGGCGTGCCCGTCACGCTGGTTACAGGGGATGCGGCCGCCGTGGAGGAGGCCCGCCGCCTGCTCGGCGACGTGAAGTGCGTGGTCACGAAGTGGGGGCTAGGCCGGCAGTTCGCGCTCTCGCTCTCGCCTAAGAAGGCTAGGCGGCTCATCGAGCGCGCCGCTGAGGAAGCTGTGCGAGCGGCCGCTTCTGCGAAACCGTTCAAGGTCGAGCCCCCCTACGAGCTGGTCGTAGAATACACGAGAGCGGAATACGCTGACTCGAAGGAGCACCTTCCGGGTGTCGAGAGAGTTGGAGAGAGGACTGTGAAGGTTAGGGGTCGCGACTTAATCCAGGTGTTCAAGCTAGTCGGGTTCTGCTAGACGCTCACGCGCCGCGACAGTAAGCACCCTCATTGAACTCCTCCTCTAGGGATGCGGCCGCGAGCTCGCCTGGCCGCGGCTCCCCAGCCCCCAAGGCCCACAGTCTCTCCTCGCGCTGTCTCAGGTACTCGAGCACCTCGCGGGGGGAAGACCTGCTTCTCAGCAGGATCCCCTCGGGTCTCAGCTCGATGATCACGGTGCCGCCCTCCTTGATGCCGTACCTCTCCCTGATGATCTTCGGGATCAGCACCTGCCCCTTAGGCCCGACCTTCACCTTCAGTCCCACCATGGTTTCCAAAAGCATAACCGCGGTAAAACAATATGCTTTTCGCCCTTTCGGCCCTCGTGAAAGGTGCCTGAGTAAAAGTTATCGGCTCGAGCTCAGGTTTAGCCCGATGCGCTACGACGTCGTTGTGGCCGGAGGGGGCGTAGCGGGTGTCGCCGCGGCTGTGAGCGCCGCGAGGGCGGGCGCGAGCGCGTGCGTGATCGAGGCGGGCGGCTCGCTGGGGGGCACGGCTACGCAGGCGCTCGTCACCCCCTTCATGAAGTGGGTTAGCGGCGGCAAGCCGGTAGTCGCCGGCGTGTTCGCGGAGGTCCTGAAGCGGCTGGTCGAGTCGGGCGGCGCGGACGAGAGGGAGCCGGCGATCTTCGAGCCGGAGCTGCTCAAGGTGGTGCTCCTCGAGATGTGCGAGGAGGCCGGCGTGGACGTCCTCTTCAACGCGCGCGTGGTGGGCGCCGAGGTCGAGGCGAGGGAGCTGAAGGCCGTGCTCGCGAGCACGAAGCGGGAGGCGCTGAGGGTCGAGGGCTTATCGTTCGTCGACGCGACGGGCGACGCCGACCTGGCCGCGCTGGCGGGGGCGCCCGTCGCGGCTGGGAGGGAGAGCGATGGGCTCGTCCAGCCGGTCACGCTGATGTTCAAGGTCGCCGGGATCGACTTCGAGAGGTTCGCCGAGTACCTCGAGCGGCACCCGGAGGAGGCGGCCCCGTGGGTGAGCGTGG
>JAPWTS010000082.1 GCA_028275925.1 Thermofilales archaeon | reverse complement strand
GGCTGCAACTGGGAAAGAATTGAAAGATCGTCGTCTACCGTAGGGCCTCCTTTTACGGCAGCTACTACATGCTGCAACTGGGAAAAATGGAATAGTAGTTGGCGTTATTCCGCTGTAGCGAAAGTTCCGTCCGCTAACATTTAGGGAGGAGCTGAAGGCGTCCTGAGCCTCAGGTCGCGCTCGGGGGGCAGCCTCGAGCAGCGGCGACTGACGCGCCGCTGGACGCGTGCGGGCGAATCAGGAGAGGGAGAGCCTGACGACTGCCCTTAGCGCTCTGAGGGCGCTCTCGACCCTGTCCTCGCGGGGGTCCGCGTACACGATCGCTAGGATCTTGCCGTTGCTGTCGATGAGCACCGTCGCCCCGCCGCGCTCCGCGATCCCGTCGTAGAACCCCCTGTGCTCGAGCGCCTCCTCGTCCTCCCCCGCCCCCCTCCTCGGCCTCGGCGCGACGACCGCCGCGCAGTCCGCGTCGAACTCGTAGAGGTAGGCAAGCGCCTTGAAGCGCGCCTGCGACAGGTACCTGTAGTCGTCCGTGTACTTGTAGTCCAGCAGGAGGAGCCTCCCCTCCCCCTCGCCCAGCCTCGCGACGACGACTGTGTCGGGCAAGCCCCTCAGCCTCCTCACCAGGTCCCTGTCCACCTCCCCGTCGATCAGGCCCAGGGCCCTCGCCTTCGCGACCCTCGACTCCAAGCGCTCGGGGAGGGCGTTGTAGAAGACGGAGACCTCGCCGCGCTCCGTCTCCAGCTTCAGCTCGCGGCCCTCGCTGTCGACGTTTGCGGACCGCGGCTTGAGCTCGTCGGCGAGCGCCTGCAGGAGGAGCGTGAAGCCGTAGAGCTCGTACAGCTTGTCGAGCGTGATCCTCAGCGCGAGGGTCCTGCCCAGCTCCTCCACCTCCCCGCCGAGCATCCTCACCTCCTCCCTCAAGCGCCTGCGCAGCTCGAGCAGGCGCAGGTAGGCTCTGAGCTCGCGCGGCCTCCTGAGCGCGTCCAGCTCCACCTCCTCCTCGAGCTCTGCGAGGCGCCTCTCGTCCGCCGCCAGCAGCTGGGCCTTCGCGAGGAGGGGCCTCAGGACCGGCTCGCAGAGGAGGAGCTCGCAGGCCCGGAGGAGGTCCCGCAGGCGCCGCTCCGCGTGCTCGCGGAGGGGCTCGAGCCACGGCTGCGCGGCTGGCAGGCGCCGGGTGAGCTCCAGCAGGCGGCTCCTGACCTCGACCAGCGTCGCCGCCAGCAGGAGGTTCGCGGGCGTCTCCAGCTCCAGCCTCGACCTGTAGACGGGCAGCGCGCGGGGGAGGTGCTTGGCCGCCAGCCCGACGGCGACCCTCCCCCTCGCGCTCCCGGAGACCTCCAGCTCCTCGACGACGACCGCCGATATCCTCCTCAGGATGTCCCGGACCACGGCGGAGAGCTCGCGGACCGCGCGGAGGAGCTTGAGGGCGGCCGCCGCGTCCCCGCCGACCACCAGGTCGCTGTCCACGTTCCTGAGCCTCAGCCTCCCCTCCAGCTCCAGCCTCTCGTAGAGCGCGAGGAGCGTCTTCCAAACGTAGCTGGCCATGAACTCGGCTTCCGCCCTCCCCTCACCGCCGGCTCCGCTCACCCCCCTCGACCTCCGGGTACAGCTGGCGGAATAGCTGGAGCGAGCCCGCGTACCCCCTCCTCTCCAGCACCCCCCTCACCTGGTTGAGCTGGGAGGGCATCAGCCCCTCGAGCTGCGGGACGACCACCATCTTGACGGCGGCGTCCACGGCCCCCCTCGCCGCTTCCCGGTCCTCCGCGCCCCGCCCGAGCAGCTCGCACGCGATCTTCGCCACGTCGATGAGGAGGGCGACGCCCAGCTCGAAGCCGGCGCCCCTGAGGTCCCCGTAGAGCTCCAGGAGCTCGCCGAGCACGTCGCCCCTGGGGCAGCGCCCCCGCAGGACCTCCCTCAGCGCGTCGTCGCCCGGGTTCCCCACCTCGACGACCGCGAAGCGCCTGAGCAGGGCGTAGCCGAGCGTGAAGAGGTAGCGCCTGTCGAACACGTTCATCGTGGCGATCACCCTGAAGTCCTCCGGCACCTTGAGCGGCCCCGAGGCGCCCTGCCTCCTCCACTCCTCCAGCAGCAGCCCGCCCCAGCGGTCGATCTTGCCCCGCTGCTCGTAGACCTCCATCTCGCGCAGCAGCGCCTCCGGCAGCGCCCACTCGCCCGGCTCGCCGCCGAACACCGTGAAGAACTCGCCGAAAGCCCTGTCCATGTTCGCCCTGTTGATCTCGTCGATGAGAAGGATCACGCCCCTCCCTCCCCTCCTGCGTTCCTCAAAGTGCTTGGCAAGGGCCTCAGCCAAAGCCCCCGAGCGCCAGATCACCTCGTTCCCAACAAACGCGGGCCCTCCTATAGCGTCGATCCTGCTCCAGTCGCCCGTGGCGGTTTTCTCAACGATGCCGAAACCATGCGCGTGCGCTATCGCCCTCGCGAGTGTCGTCTTCCCGGTACCCGGCGGACCCACTAGGAGGAGGTTCTTCCCAGCCGCGAGCGCGGCAACGGCTTCTCTGATAGCGGCCGGCGGTATGTAAACAAGCGAGTCTAGGAGGTACTTCTCGACTCTCGCCGCGTCCCATCCCGCGGGCGCCAGCGGTTCTACGAATACTCGCTTGAGCGCACTTAGCGCTTGATACCCCTCAGTCTCCCTTAGGGGGAAAAGCGAACCTTGCGTTACTCTGCCTGGGATCAGCGCGAAGACGCTTCTAGCCCACACCTCGAATACCTTAGCGAGGCTTTCCGGTTTATCGAATCTAGCCTCCTTCAGCATGGGAATACTCGAGAGCACGGTGGGTGCGGCGAGCGAGATCTCGATGAAAAACTTGAAATCCCAGTTTTCGCCCTCCGGCCAGTAATCCCACTCCACCGGCCCTACGAGGTCTTCTTTCGTGATCGATCCCACGGCTATTATGCTTCTCGAAGCCACATCGCCCAGCCTTGTCGAAACCAGAAATGCTACCGCTCTGCCGGCTTGCACTAAGGAGACCAACCTATCGTAATCGCTCTTCTCTCGGAATGCCCAAAGCACGCTCATCCTCTTTTTCCTCTCCAACCGCTGGGGCGGAGGCTTGGCCTCTCTAGCGGAGGGGCTAAGCTTCTCTTCGAATAGATCCCTGAAGCTCCACACCCAGTTTATGGCTGAACCTTGGATCGCGCAGAACGAAGTCGCTCCGCGCGGAGGCTCCCCGGCCACGCGAAACAGTTTCGCCGCGTTTCTATAAAAACTTGTGTTTGCCTAAACGCGCGCCGCCGGAACCCCTAACTTTGCTAGAAGCTTCTCATCCCCGGCAATCCGCTTGAGGAGCTCGAAGTGCTCCCGCAGCTTCCTCCTCAGCTCGGGCAGCGGGACCCTCTCGGCGTCCTCCGGCTTCAGGTACTCGTAGCCGGGCTTCGGCCCGCGGAGGAGCTCGTAGAGCGTGTAGCGTAGCACCCTGCTCCTCATCAGGTAGACGCCGCAGCAGTCGGGCGCCCTCGCGAGGTCGTAGAAGCCCTCGCGGCAGAGGGCGAAGCCCAGCCCCCTCCTCGCCGCCGCCTCGCCCGCCAGCGCGTACGCTTGCCTCCTCCAGCCGGCGCGCGGGTGCTTGTGCGAGCCCGCGGGGAAGCGCTCCCAGAGCTGCTCGCTGCTCAGCGCCCTGAACTCCCCCTCGCCCATCGCGCGCTTGAACGGCTCCAGGTCCCGCCAGCTCGCGATCCTCAAGGCCTCGGCGATCACGTGCCTCGCCCCCGCGGCCCTCGCCGCCTCCGCGTACTCCTCGAGGAACTCCGCGCTCGAGTTGAGGAAGGGGACGAGCGGCTGGAGCCTGAGAACCACGGGGACCCCCTCCCCGCTCAGCCTCTCCGCCGCCCTCAGCCGCTCCGAGGGTGGAGGGGCGCCCGGCTCCAGCCTCCTCGCGACGCTGTCGTCCAGGAAGGCGACGCTCAGCTGCACGATCGCCAGCCCCTCGCCCGCCAGCTCCTTCACCGCGTCGAGCCACGGCGGCTCCGCCACGAGCGAGGACTTCGTGGAGACGATGAGCGGGACCCCCAGCTCCCTAGCCACCTTGAGCAGCCTGAGCGAGAGGCGCAGCCCCCTCTCCGCCGGCTGGAAGGGGTCCGTGAGCGCGGACATGCGCAGGGGCGGCAGCCTCACGCCCGCCCTCCCCAGCTCCTCCACCGCGCCGCGCAGCAGCCTCGGGTAATCGAGCTTCGCCACCGGGCTCGCCGGCTTGAGGCCCGGCAGGAACCTCGTGTAGCAGTAGGCGCAGGAGTGCCCGCAGCCGGCGTACGGGTCCAGCCGGAAGATCGAGTAGCAGAAGCTCGACATGACCAGGCTGGCCCCCACCACGAGCTCGCCGTCCAGCCGGCGCGCTCTCGCCACCCTGAAGCGCCCCTCGTCGAAGGGCAGCATCCCCGCAAGAAAAAGCTGAGCATAACGCGGGAAGGCGGCAGAGTTCCTGGGTCCCGTTGGCCTCCAGCGGCTGCTCGCCAAGGCGCTGCTCGAAGCCTGCCCCTTTCAATTCTTTCCCAGTTGCAGCTCGAGCTGGCCGGCTACGAGGACTTGAGGGACCCGGGCGGCTGCGCGGTTGTAGCGGACCTCTACGAGCTGGTGGAGTTCGCGAGGGGCGCTGCGCGGGAGGTTGAGCTGGGGGGCGGGCTGGCGCTGCTCATGCTCTCCGAGCACGAGGGGGAGGAGGGCGTGGAGGAGGCGGTCGCGCTGGGCTGGCTGCGGAGGCTCGGCCTCCAACCGTACAGGCTGAGGGTTTCCGGCCACTACTACCCCCACGAGCTCGCCAAGCTGATCCAGCTCGCGAAGCCGAGGGAGCTCGTGCCCGTCCACACCGAGGACCCCGACCTCGTGCTCCTGCTCTTCGATAAGTTCCGCCGCTGACACTGCTCGCTGTGGGGAAGGGAAACGCGCGCTCGCCGGTTTTCGAGGATCTCTGCAACCCTCTGGAGCTCGGCCCTCAAGCCCCCTAAAGCTAGCAGCGGGAGGGCTTTCGTCCATCCGAGAGACGCGTTAGGAGGCTAAGCGCGCTAGTTTCATCGCGAGAAGGATAATCCTTGGGAAGAATGTTATAATGCTAGCGCACTAGTACATCTGAGACTCCCGATGCTAGCTTCAAGTGGCGCGCCAAGCGCGCTCATAAGGTTAAAAACGACCCGCGCTCTCGTATACGGGGGTTCCCCTTGAAGCTTGAGCAGGCTACTGCTCGCGTTAAGCTGAGCTGCGGTGGCAGGTCGATCGAAGTTGAGGCCCTGGTGGATACCGGCGCGAGCAAAAGCGTTGTTTCCAAGGAGCTCGCGGAGTGGCTCGGGGCGCTCATACCCCTGAAGGAGCCCTACGAGATTAGGACGGCCGACGAGTGGGGGAGGCTGAGGATCGTGGGGAGGTGCATGGTTGACGTCGAGTTTCAGGGGGTTAGGGTTCCCGGCGGCGCGGTGTTCGAAGTCGCGGAGAACCTCGGGAAAGGTGTAGATCTCATCATAGGCAGGCCGGAGATCGACTCGTGGGGCATCGTGCTCACGCCCGAGGGGCCGAAGCCGAGGAGGGTGCCCTTAGAGTTCGAGATAATATAGCGGTGGCGCGGCGCGCCCCTCGAGCACTCCTTGGAGCCGGCAGGCGTGTTCGCATTGTTTAACAGGTTCCGCGCGGAGATGAAGAGCGGGTAGATCGCCCGAGCCGCTGCGGTGAGGCCGCTTTACGCTGAGTACAGCTGAGAGATGCATCGGTAGCGCGTGCAGCGCGACTATGACCACAGGCTGACGGTCGTCGTCCTCCTCCTGCCGTTCACGATGAAGCCTGCCAGCAGGGAGGAGTGGGAAGCCGGCGGCTGCGAAGCCGAGGAAACTTATGCTTATTCACACCGGAGACCCGCGCTTATGATCGAGCCCTTTCGCAAACTGAGTGGTCTTTGCGATTTGCCTCCGCTTACTCCTGAATAGTGGGCTTCACGAATATGGTGCCTGCTTCGAGCGATTTTGCTAGGTATCTTATCAGTTCTATTGTCATCGAAATTATCATCTCAGTAGTGGTTTTTGGCGCAGGACCTGGATGGGGTCCTCCGTAATGGACGAATTCCCTAAGCTTGTTTATTAACCCTTTGAGCTTTTCTGGGAATTTCTCACTTTCTTCCCTAACCTCTATCACTGGTACGAATTCGTCTAGCAATACTTGGAGAGAGTTTCTCACGGAAACTCTTGCACCTTCAATGTCTCCCTCCTCTAACCGGAAACTGGCGTCCCATAGGTAGCTGACAGCCTTGTTGAGCACTTCTTGTTTAAGGCACAACATAAGTAAGTTTGTTTGGATTCTTGAAAGGCTTTCAAGAACATTTCTAGCATCATAAGTTAAAGGTCTTATTTCGAAGGGCAGTAACGGCATCCCTTCATACGCGGTGAGAATAACGGCTATCCGGTAATTAACGCCTATATTAAGTTCCGATGCGAGGTCTACTGGAATGCTTATGCATTTATGCCAACTATTATAGTAAAAGTATGTATCGATTTTTAACGAAAGTTCTCTAAATGGTTTGAATTTATTTACCAGCCTGCCGCTTTCGTCTCTAACCTCGATAATGTAGAATTTTATGCTTCCGCCCTCCTTTATGTGGGGAAGAAGATTGCAAACATCATTTATATTTGCGTAATAGCTTCCGTTTTTAAATCCTATAATATTGGCAACGATGAGCACGGGCATTCGGCTCATCGTAGGACTCTCAGCTGCTTTATGTCCTTTGCTCACTAGCGTGCTGGAGATTAGCCGACTTACTCGGGGAGGAAAAAGGAGGTCCTAAGCGTAATCTTACGCTTTTACCACAAGCTACTCGATTTCGCGGAGAGGTGCAATGCAAGAGCTTTAGTGTAGCTCATGACGCCTGAAATCCCTCAATTCCAAATTCTTTCCCAGTTGCCGCACGAGGGGGTACGCGGGCGTCAGGATCGAAGGCAACTCGTCTTTCAATTCTTTCCCAGTTGCAGCGTTGCTAGGCGCTTCTGCTCGGCCGCTTGAAGGGGGGCTCGAGCCAGGGCTTCCTGCCCTCCCTCACGGCTTTGGAGATTATGTAGCCTCTGATCACGAGGCCTCCCAGGTACACTTTGTAGGCTGCTTCGCTGCCGTCCTCGAACC
>JAPWTS010000081.1 GCA_028275925.1 Thermofilales archaeon | reverse complement strand
GAGGCGCGCGGGATGACGGTCCTCGACGCGACGAGGAGGTCCGCGCCCCGCCCCTCGAAGGCTTCCAGCAGCGCGGGGATGAGCTCCGGCGGGTTCTCGAGGTCGGCGTCCAGCGTGACGACCACCGGGTACCTGGCGGCCCTGATCCCCTCGAGGAGGCAGCGCGTCTGCCCGGCCCTCCTCATGAGGAGCACGCGGTCCGCCCACCTCGCCGCCTCCTCGTACGTGCCGTCCGGCGACGTGTCGTCCACCACGATGAGCTCGTGCTCGAAGCCCTCCAGCGCCCCGCGCACGCGCTCAACGAGCGGCCGGATGTTCTCCCGCTCGCAGTAGGTCGCCGTCACGACCGAGACGCCGCGGGCCACGCGACCCCCCGCGCGCTCCCGGTAATAAGCGCGCTTCCGCCGCGGTGCGCGGGAAGGGTTAAAAGGTGGGGCGGCGCAGCGCGGCGGTATGGAGCCGGAGGAGGTGGGCGAGGTTTGCGGCAGGGTGATCGCCGAGGTGGGGAAGGTCATCGTCGGCAAGCGGAGCGTGATCGAGAAGCTCCTGGTGGCGCTCCTGGCTAGGGGGCACGTGCTCATCGAGGATTACCCGGGCCTCGCGAAGACGCTGATGGCGAAGACGCTGGCGCAGGCGCTGGGCCTCGAGTTCAAGCGCGTCCAGTTCACGCCCGACCTACTGCCGGCCGACATCACCGGCTCCTACGTGTTCAACCAGAGGACCGGGAGCTTCGAGCTGAGGAGGGGGCCGGTCTTCACGAACATCCTGCTGGCGGACGAGATCAACAGGGCTCCCCCGAAGACGCAGAGCGCGCTGCTCGAGGCGATGCAGGAGCGGCAGGTGACGCTCGACGGGGTGACGTACAAGCTCGAGGAGCCGTTCTTCGTCATCGCGACCCAGAACCCGATCGAGTTTGAGGGCGTTTACCCGCTGCCCGAAGCGCAGCTGGACCGGTTCGCGATGAGGCTGAGGGTCGGCTACCCGAGCGAGGACGAGGAGGTCGAGATCCTCAAGCGGAGGATCGCGAGGGGGAGCGACGAGGTGCGGGTGGAGGTGGTGGCGAGCCGCGACGACGTGCTGAGCATGCAGAGGGCGGTCGAGAAGGTGCACGTGGACGAGGGCGTCCTCCGCTACATCGTGGCCATCGCGAGGGCGACGAGAGGGCACCCGCGCGTCGAGGTGGGGGTCAGCCCGCGCGGCGCCGAGGCGCTCATGAAGCTTTCGAGGGCGCTGGCGGCGCTGAGGGGGAGGGACTACGTGATCCCCGACGACGTGAAGGAGCTGGCGGCCGACGCGCTGGCCCACAGGCTGGTGCTCAAGGCGGAGCAGTGGGTGAGGGGGGTTGAGCCGGAGAGCGTGATCGCCGATGTCGTCTCCTCGATCCCCGTGCCGAAGGGCTACTAGGCTCACCGCGAAGGGGCGCCTATACCTCGCCCTCGCCCTAGGGCTCCTGCTGCTCGCCGCCGTCCTGGAGAACTTCAGGCCCCTCGCCCTCACCGTCCCGCTCGCGCTCATGGCCGGCTTCTCCGGCCTCCTCCACCCGAAGGTGGAGGTGCGCGTGGAGCGGGAGGTCGAGAGGTCGAGGGTCGTGGCGGGCGAGCGGGTGCGCGTGAAGCTGCGCGTCCGCAGCAGCGCCCCGGCGCTCGCGGAGGTGCGCGACCGCGTGAGCCGGGGCTCGGTGGTGCGGGGCAGCAGCGGGGCCCTCGCGCTGCTGGGCGGCGGGGTGGAGCTGGAGTACGAGGCTCTCCTCGAGCGGAGGGGCGTGTGCGAGCTGGGGCCCGCGCGGGTGGTGCTCGGCGACCCCCTGCGCCTGTGGGAGGAGGAGTGGGTGTGCGGCGAGGCCGTGGAGGTCTACGCGCTGCCGAAGCTGCAGGCGGCGCGGGGGGTGGGCCTCGGCGCCAGCTACACGGGGGTTTGGCCGGGCGAGGTCCTCTCCAGGCGCAGCGGGAGGGGCTACGAGTTCTACGGGGTGAGGGAGTACGCGCGCGGCGACGAGCTGAGGCGCGTGAACTGGAAGGCCACGGCGAGGCTCGGCAGGCTGATGGTCAACGAGCGCGTGGAGGAGCGGGTGACCGACGCGCTCATCGTCGTGGACGCCGGCCTCCTCGGCCTCCTCCCGGGCGAGGAGGTTGAGGGGCTGGTGGACGCGGAGGCCTCGCTCGCCGCCTCGCTCGCGCTCCACCTGCTGAGGTCCGGGAACAGGGTCGGGCTCGTGCTCAGGGGGAGGGAGAGCCTCTGGCTGAGACCAGCGTTCGGGAGGAGGCAGCTGGAGGCGATCCTGTGCGCGCTGGCCCGCCTCGAGCCGGGCGAGCCGGCCCCCCTCGACTACGCGCTGAACATGCTGACCCCCTACCTCCTCAAGCCGAACGCCGAGTTCATCGCGATCACCCCCCTCCTCGACGCGTACGTGGCCGAGTCGATCGCCCAGCTGGCCCCCAGGTACTCGGTCCTCGTGATCTCCCCGAACCCCTTCGCCGGGCGCCGCGGCGCGGCCTACAGGATGCTCGAGGTCGAGAGGAACAGCCTGATGGTGAAGCTCGGGAGGGTGTGCAGGGTCGTCGACTGGTCGCCCGGCTCCCCCCTGCCCAGAGCCGCCCGGAGGGCGGGTAGGCCCAAGCCGCCGAGGGGTGCGCGAGCGTGAAGCGCCGGCTCGCGACCGCCCTGGTGGCGCTGGCGTGGCTCGCCCTCTCCGCCGCCCTGAGCCTCGGGGCCCCGCCGCCTGTGGCGCTGGCGTCCCTCCTCTCCCCCATCCCCCTCGCGGTCGCCGCCGCAACCGGGCTGCGCCCCCTCGTCGCCCTAGCCTTCGCGGCCCAGCTCCCGGCGCTCGTGCTCGCCAGCCTGCGGGGGAGCCTCCTGCTCTCGGCGCTGGCGATGCTGGCCGCCCTCTACCTGGCCGAGGTGGCCGACCTGCTCGCGAGGAGCGCGAGGCTGCCCGACCTCGGCTACGTCAGGGAGGCGGCTAAGCGCGTTTCGGCTGTGGCTGCGCTCTCGCTCGCCGTCACCGCCGGCGCCACCGCGGCCTCGGAGCAGCTCGCGCCCCCGCTCGACCCGCGCGTCGCGATCGCGCTGCTGCTGGCCCTCGCCCTCCTCGCGCTGCACTGGGCGAGGGGGGAGGGCGGGTAGCTCTGTCGCCAAGCATAAAAAGGCCCACCTCCCCCGCCGCGCGTGGTGCGCGGAGCTGCGGTCGCGCTGGCGGTTGCGGTCGCGGCGATCTCGCTCGCCGCGGCGGCCCAGCCGCCCCCCTACCTGTCGCTCGCCTCCGTCGCGTGGGTGAGGAGGCCCACGGGCCCGGGCGACGTGGGGGTCGTCAGGCTGGCGGTCGCGGTGTACGGCCTCGAGACGCTGATGAACGCGAAAGCCCGCGTGAGCGGCGGCGGGGGCTGCGCCGTGGCGGGCGGGGGCGAGGCGCTGCTGGGCTCCCTGGCCCCCGGCTCCCCCAAGAGCTTCGACGTCGCCCTCAACTTCACCGGCGGCGCCTGCTACCTCTCGGTGCTGGTGGAGTACGAGGCTTCCGCCCGGCAGGCGGCGGCTGGCTACTCGGTGAGCACGGTGCCCGGCGCGCTATCGCTGAGCCTCCGGCTCGACCCGGTCTACGAGCCGCAGCTCCAGGTCTCGGTCAGCCCGAGCAGCCTCAACCCCGGCGCCGCCAACGACGTCGCGGTGACCGTGGCGAACGCCGGCCCCTCCCCCGTGCTCTCGCTCGACGTCTCCGTCAGCGCGTCGGGCGCCGCGCTGCTGGGCTCCGCGAACCCCCTGACCGCCTCGCTCGGCCGGCTGGAGGCGGGCGAAGCTAGGGAGCTGCGGCTCAAGCTGCTCCCCTCCTCCACCCTCGTGACGCTCACGGTGAAGCTCGGCTACGCCGACGCCTCCGGCTCCTACGCAGAGAAGGCGTTCAGCTTCGCGCTGCCCGTCGGCTCCAGCGCCATCCTCGTCTCCATCGAGCCCCAAACCCTGCCCACCGCCTCCGCGGCCCCCGCGCTGCTCGTCGTCCGCAACCTGGGCGGCGAGACGGTTCGGGACGCGACGATCTACTTCTCCGCGCAGCCGGGCAGCAGCGTCACGATCGAGCCGCAGACCGCGAGCTTAGGCGACGTAGAGCCGGGCGGCGCCGCCAAGGTGCCGGTGACCGTCAAGGTCCCGTACGGGGAGCGGGGGGCGAGGAGCGTGCCCTTCACCCTCGTCTACCGGGGCGCCGACGGCGGGTTGAGGGTCGTCAGGGACGCGGTGACCTTCGTGGCGGCGGAGGAGGCGAGGGTCGCGATCACCTCGCTCGAGCTCGCCCCAGCCAAGCCGGCGGCCGGCTCCATCGCCACGATCTCGGCGACGCTGATGAACCTCGGCTCCGCCCCCGTGTACGGGGTGAACGTGACGATCGCGCTGCCGGAGGGCCTCGCGCCCGCCCGCAGCGCCTACTACTTCGTGGGGCAGCTGAGCCCCTACACGCCCACCGCCGTGCCCTTCTCAGTGAGGGTCGAGCGGCCGGGCAGCTACAGGGTCCTGGTGACGGTCGAGTACACCGGCTACTACGGCGAGCGCAAGTCCTCGAGCAGGGAGCTGGCCTTCGAGGCCTCGGAGGCGGCGGCCGCGACCGGCAGCAACAGCGGGTCCGGGCGGGGCGGAGGGGGGCTGCCGCTGGCGCTCTCGGCCGCCGCGGCGCTGGTTGTGGTTGGCTTCCTCGCCTACAGGAGGGCTAGGCGCGGTGGGGGCGCGTGAGGGCGCTGGACTGCGCCCGCTACGCCCTCAGGGGCCTGAGCGAGCGGAGGGGTAGGTCGGCGGGGGCGGCGGTGGGGGTTGCGATCGCGGTGACCGCGCTCTCGCTGGCCCTCGGGCTCGGCGAAGCGTTCCAGCAGGCCTTCACCGAGTACCTGGGCCGCACCCTAGCAGCCAACTCCGTGATCGTCATGAACTCCGCGCCCGGCTTGACGGACGCGGACGTGGCCCTGTTCAGGCAGCTGCCGCGCGTGAGGGAGGTGTTCGGCGTCGCCACCGCTCAGGCCGTAGTCGCCGCGGCGGGCGGCTACAGGAGCGCGACGGTGATCGCAGTCGAGCCCGCGTACCTGCCCGAGCTCGTGGGCTTGGCGAGCCTCGAGGGGTTCGTGGAGGAGGGCTCGCCCACCCCCAGCGGCTTGGGCGTGGTCGTTGGGGCCAACCTCTGGCTCGACCAGAGCACCGGGACGAAGCTGCACGGGGTGGGCGAGGTCCTCTCGCTGCGGGTGGGCGGGAGGGAGGTGAGCGTCGTGATCGCGGGGCTGGCGAGGCAGTACGGGTTCAGGACGTGGATGTCGATCGACGACTCCGTGTTCATGGACCCGGAGGCGTTCTTCACGTACGTGAGCGGGAGGAGGGTGTACCAGGCGGTGATCCTGCTCCTCGACGACCCCTCCGCCGCGCAGGCGGTGAGCGACGAGGTGCGGGCGCTCGCGCCGCCCCGCTCCAACGTCTTCAGCCCCGTCGCCATGGTCGCGCAGCTCGGCATGTTCGTGAGCTCGCTCAACGCGTTCCTCGCCTTCGTCTCCCTCCTCAGCATCGGGATCACCGCGCTCTGGATCTTCGACAGCACGGCGATCAGCGTCGTGCAGAGGGTGAAGGAGATCGGCATCCTGAAGGCGGTCGGCTTCTCCTCGCGCGACGTGCTCGCCATCTTCCTCGCCGAAGCCGCCCTCGTCTCGCTGATCGGAGGCGCCGCAGGCCTCGCCTTCAGCCTCGCCTCCTCGCGGCTTGTGTCCATACCGCTCTTCGCGATCAGGCTCACGCCGCGCCTGACGCCCCAGATACTCCTCACCTCCCTGCTCGCCCCCCTAGCGGCCAACGTCGCGGCCGCCGCCGTCCCCGCCAGGGCGGCAGCTAGGCTCGACCCCGTCAAAGCGCTGCGCTACGAGTAGCGCGCGGCGGTCGAGCGGCCAAATCAAGCGCTTCACGCCGCGGCCGGTTGAAAGCCGGTGCGCGCGTTAGCCTTATTAAAGGAATAGGTGGAGAGGGCCCGCGGTTCCTGTGGTAAACCGAGAAGAGGAGTTGGCGAAAGCCCTCGCTGAGAGGGCTTGGAGGCCCGTCGGCGAGCTCGAGAAGCACCTCGCGATCCTGCTGAGCGGGCTCCCCCAGCTGCGCGCTACCGTAGAGGAGCAGTTCGGGGAGGAGAGGAGGAGGCTTGAGGAGGAGGCGCGGCGCCTCCTGGAAAAGGGCGCAGCCCCTGAAGCCGTTGAAACCTGGCTTAAGAGCGCCGCCGCGAAGCTCGCCATGGAAAAGGGCGAGACCATCGCCTCAGTTCTCGAGGAACCCGCGAGGGGGCGCTTGCTCGCCCTCCTCAGGGAGCTCGGCTTAGCCCCTGTGCCCGTCCAGCGCGCGTTCACGCTCACTGCCCCCGCGCGCGTCGAGCTGCCTCCCGGGGTTAGGGCGCCGGGCCCCCTCTACTCGCCGGCTGTAGAGCCGGGTGCGCCGTGGTGGCGGCAGCCGCTCATCGTGGACCCGCGGGTCCTGGAAAGCGAGCCGAACCCTTACGCTAGGGAGTACCCGGTGATGCTGAGGAGGGAGGGGGGCCGCGTCGAGCTCCACAACCACACGGCCCTCGGTATCCACGTGGCGGCGCGCGAGGTCGACGTGCCGCTCCCCATCAAGAACGAGTGGAGCGCGCAGGAGCTGGCCGATGCTTTGAGGAGGGTGGTCGAGGCCGCGGAGGAGAGGGGGAAAGCGGCTGCGGCGGAGTACGCGAGGAGGGTGGCGCAAGCCGCCAGCCTACCGCTGTAGGCCGGAGCTAGGCCCTCGGCCGAGCGCCGGGCTCGCTCCCGCGCTTCCCGCCTCTTACCTCCGATTCCAGGCTGTCGATGTAAGCTTCAACTCTCATGTACCACTCGCGAAACTCCTCTCCAGCCCTCTCCTTAGGGTAGTTCCCATTGTAGAAGTACTTCACGTGGAGCACGCTTACGAACTCGTTGAAGCTCGACCTGTAGGGTTCCGGCAGCTCCCTTCTGATGTAACCCCACCTGCCCACCTCCGTCGAGAGGTAGACCATCGACGCTATCCTGGCTGCGTGGAAGAGGGCGTCGAACGCCTCCCTGCAGAGCCGATCCCTGTCGAGGGGGTTGCCCGCCTTCAGCGCGAGCTCCACGAGCATGGACGCCACCCTCAGCGAGGACCTGGCCTCCTCGAACGTCGGGTCGCCCAGCTCTTCAGCGCGCCTGAGCAGGTGCTCGCCGCTGCCGTAAAGCACCTTGAAGGCGCCCAAAACCCCCCTCAGGAGCTCCTCTCTGAGCCTGTCGCCCACGCCGAGCACCACGACGTCC
>JAPWTS010000080.1 GCA_028275925.1 Thermofilales archaeon | reverse complement strand
GAAGCAATCAAGAGATAGTAGAAAGAACCGTGGCTGCGCTATACTGGCTCTCTTCGATTTAACAGAAGCAATCAAGAGATAGTAGAAAGTTCCTTCGGGATCGGAATCGAGGGAAGGATGGGAGTCGGAGGCGAGAAGCAATCAAGAGATAGTAGAAAGATACGCGTCCGCGGCGGGGTGATCGACCTCGACGGGGTGAAGGAAGCAATCAAGAGATAGTAGAAAGATACAGTCCACGCGACGCTGACAAGCGTTGCCACCTCGATCAGAAGCAATCAAGAGATAGTAGAAAGGGCAAAATGTTTGTGAGCTTCGAACTCGGGGGAGGAAAACGTCGCGCACAGCTGCGGTAACGCTTAATAGCGGCGGTCCTCCTCTGTAGAGGAGGATCTTGAGGGCTGTACACATCCCCGAGAGGATTGCGGAGGAGATCGAGAGGAGGGGGTTGAGCGTAGTGGACCTGCTCGCCTTCTCGCTGGGGCTGGATCCGGGGATCGCCGCCGAAGCTCGCGTCGAGCTCGCCGGGAAGTACCTCGCGGAGGCCGAGGAGCACCTGGCGAGGGGCGACGCCGTCCAGGCTTCAGAAAAGCTGTACAAGGTCGTGGAGGAGTGCATCAAGGCGCTCGCCGAGCTCTACGACACGCCGGAGCACCGGGAGGCCGCGAGGGAGGGTAGGTGGTGGGCTCAGCTGCTGGGCAAAGCGGCGAGGAGGCTCGCGCGGGAGCTGAACGAGCCGAGGATTGAGTACGTGTGGGCGGTCGCCTACGACGTCCACGTCTGGGGCTTCCACGAGGCGAAGTACACGGTCGAGGACGTTAAGGGGGACCTCGAGCACGCGAGCTGGCTGCTAAACTACACGAAGCAGGCTGCCGAGCGGCGCGCCACCGGCAGCGCGCAAGCCCAGCGGCGCGCTAATCTCGCTTAAAGCGCCCCCTAGGGGGATCTCGTGCCTCTAGCTCGCTCGCGGGGCTCGGCAAAGCGGTTTCGCGCTGGAAAAAGGTTGCGGAGTTCAAGTACGAGCGCGGCGCGCGCTATCAAGAGATAGTAGAAAGGTAACCGGTACACTCTACGACAACAAACGTGCCGATAGTTCGCACAGCAGCAATCAAGAGACGGTGGGTAGGAAGTCCTTTTTCCATTGGGGAGAGTCGCGATCGTCCTTTCACACCGATGGTAGAAAGGATTTGGCGCTATCCTTGTTCGAGCTCTGAGGGTCAACGAACTGGAAGGTGGGTGAAGAGCTGTCGCCCACGGGCGACAAGCTGAAAAGCCAGCGGGGCAATCGAAAGGTGATGGGTAGGGGTTTCGAGGGGGAGGGTGCGGGCGGGGAGTTGAGGGTCTTGAGCGAAAGGGCGAGGGAGCAGGTTCTGCGGGATCGGGCCTTCCTCGAGGATCTAGCTCTCGCGCTCGCCCTCTTCGAGCCGGAGGAGCGGGGCGAAGCTGAGGGAGAAGGGCAGGAGAAGGGGAAGGAGGCTCCTCGGCCTGAGCCTCGAAGCTGACGGCGGGAGGGTGCTCGCCGGCGGGCGCGGCGTTTGGCCGGGCGGTCGAGGGAGGAGGTCGCGCGCAACCGCTGCGAACCCTTGGGCGCGGTGCTCCGCTGGTCGGTTGAAGGCTGGGAGGGGGGCGGGCGCTTGCGGGCGGCTTGGCGCGCGCTCCTCACGGGCGGAGGTTTTTCAGGAACTCGTAGAGTGCTGAGACGCTCACGCCCGCTGCGAACATCGCGGCTAGGGCGAGCAGGGGTAGGAAGAGCACGAGCGGCACGAGGATGGCTGGGCGGATGCGCACGTTGAAGTACCAGCCGGCGAGGCCCAGCAGGTAGATGGCTACCGCGGCGTATGCGGGCCACAGGGGCTGGAGGAGGGCGAGGATGACCGCGGCCCAGGCGGCCCACTTCCTCCCCCTCCACAGCCCCCTGCCCACCTGCAGGACGCCGAGCCCGATGAGCAGGAAGAGCAGCCTACCGGGGATGCTGGCCTGCGCGACCGCGAGGCCGAGGAGCGCGAGCAGCACCCCGGCGGCGGAGTAGATGATGGACAGGATCTTCACGCCCCGGGGCGGCTGCAGCCGGGTGGCTCCCCCCGGTCCTGTGCCCTCGCGCATGCCGACGCGTCTCAGCGAGGCTGAGTAAAATGCCTTACGCGCGAGCGGGGTTTCTAGGGCGCAGCCTCGCGGGGGGTTGCGCGGAAGGCGCGCCGCCAGCTGGGCGCGGAGCGCGCTAGCTTCCGGGTACGATTTCGGAGAGGGAGGCTCCGCACCTCGCGGGTATTACCTTGAGCTTTTTCCCCCGGATTACGATGCTTTTCCTCGTGATGACCCTGTACTCGGGCCTTCTCCAGCTTTTCGCCAGAACGATGAGGTAGAGGCTGGGGTTCGCGGCTCCGCCGCACTCGCGCAGCATCTCCAGCGAGGCTCCGGCTCCGTTGGCCAGCTTCTCCGCCACTTCCTCGGCGTCCGCGGCTCTGCTCTTTAGCTCGACTACGCAGACGACGATCTCCCCCTCTTTTTCCGCGAAGATTATGCAGTCGCACATTTTCCTGGTGCTGCAGATCCTCTCGCCCTTCAGCACCACGGCTTCGCCAAAGCTGTAGAGGTTGAGGGTGCATCCCATTTCGGAGCACTCCTGCACTACCGCGTCGTTGAATCTGCTTTTCACGCAGCTTATCAAGTGGGATCCCTAGCCTATTTCTCTGGTTATCCTGAGCGTTTCCCTGTAGAGCGCTTCGTCCACCCTGAGGAACTCCTCCTGCGCTATCCCCTCCTCCTCGGTCACCTCCGCTTCGCGTATCCTGTACCCCTTGCTCTCCTCGTCGTATTGGAACACGTAGACGGCCACCTCGTCGGGTTTCAGGTAGTCGTCCTCCCGGTAGCCTTGTTCTCTGCGCTTCTCGGGGGTCACCTTGCTGAGCAGTATGAAGTTGTTCACCTGCTCGAGCAGGTAGTCGCTGTGGGTTGTTACCAAAACGTGTACCCCGTTCCTCACGAGTCTCACCAGGTACTTGGCGAGCAGCCTCTGGTTCTCCGGGTGCAGGTGGGCTTCCGGCTCCTCGATTATCAAGAGGCTCCCGGGCCTAATGTAGTACTTCAGGTAGAGGATTAGGGGCGCGAGCTCGGATACGGAGGAGGAGGCCCTGTGCAGGGGGAGCTCAACTTCACGGGACTTGTACGTTATCTCGGGGTAGGAGTACTTCCCTTCCGGCAACTTCGCTTCGATTTCCCCTTTCAAAAGTTCTTCTTCCAGCTCCTGAGAGAGCTTGTAGAGCGGACCTTCTCTCTCGGGCAGGGCGATTATCGATGAGAGGAAGTCGGCGACGACGCCCGGGAAGCTCGGTATCTCCAGCTCCTCTATACCGGCGAACGGGATTTTCCTCACTATGCTCGCCGCGAGCGCTTTGTGACCCTGAAGGATGCCAGACCTCGCGGCGGGGAGGTAGTAGCAGGGTGCCGGGATGCTTCTCAGCAGATCGAATGCTTTTTTTCTTAAAACGACACGCCAGAGTAAGACGCGCCAAAGAGAGCTAGGTGGGTAGCTCCTTGTCACCGTGACCAGCACTTCATTGCCTTTTCTTCGGATCAAGGGTTCAAAGAGAAGCTGACGCCCCTCTGATACTTTAATCCTTATTCTCGGAAGATCCAGCCGCGGATACTCTCTGAGCCTTAACCCTTCGCCTGAAAGCGACAAACCAAAGGTGTAAGAGCCGAGTTTGATCCTCAGCGTAGAGTGAGCTTCCCCTGCTTTAACCAGCTCTTTTGATGAGCAGGCAAACGTGCGGGTAATTTCATTTTCAAATCTCACCTCGCTCATGTACCTGAAAATCTCTTGCATAATATATTCTAAATATTGCATTGGAATTTCATATTCTCCTCTTTCCTTTAGATTTTCGGCCAAGATTTTTATAATTTCTATTATCTTATTATCTAACCTTGTACTGCGGAAGATCCAGTACAGAGGATCAAAAAAGTAGGCTTCAAGTATGGAGCGGATGAGCATCGCGGTGTAGGATTTGCCGGAATTGTTGGGGCCGATGAAGATTGTAAGGGGCTTGAGTCTTACTTTCCCGCTGCTTATCGGGCCGAAGTTCTCGATTTCAACCTCCAGCTCTATCTCTCTCCTCTTCCTCGGGGTGCGCTCCATCGTGGACGCGCCTCTGTGTACCTGAGCTCAACCCTAAATAAGTTCCCTCAGGTTCAAGCACCCTTGAACGCGGGCTGGGCGGTGGGAGCGCGCGCCGGGGCGGGGAGCGCGAGCGCTCGCCCCTCTTAGCTGCTCGAGAGCAGGAAGCCTGCGCCGACCACCTTGACGCCCTCTCTCGGGTCGAGGAGGATCCCGTACTTGTCCATCGTGCCCGCGCCCACTATCACCTCCGGCAGCTTCACCTTCACGCCTTCCACTTCCACCTCCTCCGCGTGCTCGTCGAGCACGAGGACCGTCTCGGGCGGCAGCAGCTCGACGCCGTCCACGATGATCGTCACTTGCGCGTACTTGTCTGCCTCAACGTACTCGCCGTTGATGAGGTAGAGCTTGACCGGCTTGCTCAGCCTCTCCCACGAGGCGCCGAAGCTCCTCTCGAAGAAGGCCCTTTGGACGACCGTGTAGCTTGAGCCCGTGTCGAAGAGCGCGGTGCACTCGACCTCCTTCCCCGCGAGCTTCAGCCTGATTGTTTCGCGTGCGCGCACGCGCGAGCCCGCGCGCGAGATCGGGGGCGGCGGCATAAAGTTAACTCCCAGCCAGCCGCCTCGCGCCGCCCGGAAACGCGCGGGTCCTCGCCCCGCCCCCGTGCCCGCCGGCTTTCAGCGTGGATGGGGAGCCTTCGCTCTGGTCTCTCCGGTCAGAGAGGCGGCGTCTCTTACCTTTGGTGCGGCGCGTGGTCTACGGCGGAGGGGGCGGTGGAGGTGGCGGCGGTGGTGGGGGTGGCGGCGGAGGCGGTGGAGGCGGGGGTGGGGGCGGTGGGGGAGGCGGGAGCTTGGTGAGCTCCTCGTAGTACTTCAGCACTACGAGCTCCCTGGTCTCCAGCTTGGGGTGGGTTGAGAGGGGGTTGGAGAGCTTCAGGTAGCTGCTCGCGCTGGAGTGGTGCAGGGCTGGGACTATGTAGAGCATGCTCCTCAGGCTCGGCGCCGCGGCTTCCCGGGCTTTCTGCCCCTTGACCGCCGCCTCTATCTTCCTCAGCGCGTCCACGATCTTCGTGTCGCCCGTGCTCTTGACGGAGAAGAGGTCGGCTAGGTGCTCCCGAACCCTGGAGAAGGCTAGGAGGCCCAGGTTGGCGACCAGGGACACCAGGATCAGGGCGGCGCCGGCTGCGGAGAGCAGGAGCCCGCCCACGATGGCTTCCAGGTCCTTGCTCTTCACGAGCGAGATGCCGAGGGCGAGGACGGCGAGCCCCATGAGGTACACGAGGTAGGGGGTTAGGGAGGTCGCGTAGGCGTACGCGTTGTCGTTGCGCGCGATGTGCCCGAGCTCGTGGGCGATCACGGCTTTGATCTCGTCCCTGCTCAGGATCCTCGCGAGCCCCCTGTGCAGCACGATGACCTTCTTGAACGCGTTGCTGATCGCGAACGCGTTCGGCTCGTCGACCTCCGCGACGCGCAGCTCGACCCTCCCCCTGTACCCGCTCGCCCGCTTCACCTCCTCGAGCAGGTCGAGGAGCCACTCCTCCCCGGGCCCCACCCTCCTCGCTTTAGCCCCCCAGAGCACCAGGTGGGGGGATGCCAGGTACTGCGCGAGGAAGAGCGCCAGCAGCGCGGCTACGCCCCAGGCGCCGGCTCCGCCGAGGAAGCCCAGCAGCAGGAGCAGGGTGGCCGCGACGCCCGGCAGCATCACGATCGCGGCCAGGACGGTGGCCAGCTTCAAGGACCTGTAGACGCCCCTCCCCCTCCTCACCATCCAGTACGTCAGCGGGTCTACAGCGAGCGCGCCCACCAGAGTCGCTAGGAGCATAAGGAGGTACGCCGCCGGGTCGAGCATACCCCTCGAACTTTCCCCAGCAGGCGCCGCTATAAGGCTTTCCGCCGCGCCCGCCGCGGCAGCGCCCGGCGAGAGCCGCCTTCAACGCGAAGAGGGTCTACCAGCGCGCTGGCTAGCGCTCGGCGTTGCGCCCCCTCCTGTACTCGATCACGGTCAGGTCCCTGATCCTCCTGAAGTGCTTCGCGTTCCCAGTGGCGAGGGACGCCCCGTTCTCCCTCGCTATAACCCCGATCAGCACGTCCCTCAGGTCCACGGGCGCTCCTAGGGACTCGAGGTGCCCCATCTCCTCGCCGGCCTTCAGGGCCTCCCTCTCGGACAGGCTTAGGACGGTCAGAGCGCCAGCCAGCTTCTGGACGTCCCTGAGCTTGCCTCCCCCGAGCTTGTACGCGCCCCACGCCAGCTCGAAGAGGTTAACGGCCGTTGTCGCGAGCACAACCCCCTCTCTGCTCAGTTTCTCGACGAAGGCGACGGCGCTCTTCAACCCCCTCAAGTAGTCGATGAGGACGTCCGTGTCGAGGACCACTGTCACCGCTGAACCCTCCACGACGCCCACGCCTCCCTGATGCTCTTTAGGATCTCCTCAGCCTCCTCCTCCGGCACGTCGCTCCAGGCGCCCGCGAGCTCCAAGAGGTCGGGCTGGCTCCTCGCCAGCCTCAGGATCACGTCCGAGAAGCTCTCTCCCGGCCTCTTCAGCCTCCGCAGAGCCTCGTAAGCCTCCAAGGAGATCGTGATGGTCTTGTGGGGCACGTCTCACCCCCTTCCTAAGTGCATGTATGCACTTATAAACTTAACATCGCGCTCCCGCTTCACCTATCGGGGGAGCTCGACCCTCCGGGGGCTCGACGCTGTTTTGCCTAGGTTAACGTTTTTACGCGCTAGCTTGTCGAAAGCGTCAAGGTTGGTTACCAGCATCTACCCCCCTCCTTCACGCTACTGCGCCTCGCGCGTGGGTTCTGGCTCGGTGTTGATGTGCCTTGTGCCGCGTGAGCGCGCTTGGAAAGGGCACCGGGCGCTCGGGTGTCGCACCACCTAGTTCTCTCAGCCTCCGCGCGCCATCACCCACGCGAGTTACTCCCAGCACACTCGAACGCTCGCGCTTTGAGGGATTCGCGGCTTTTCCCACTGCTCTACGGGTCCCGGGACGACTTCGAAGAGCGGGTTGGGTGAGTAGCATGGGAGCTGCGCTATCCTCTGCAGCCACTGCGGGTTCCTCTGGGACAGCTTGTGGAACAGCAGGTTTACCTCGTAAGCTAGTTGACCGCTCGTTACCGGGATCCTTATCGACGTGTCGACGAGGCGCTCGTCTATCTTGCTCCTGCTGAACTTGTAGCCTCTCGCGTCCGCCTCCAGCCACACGTAGTGGAGGTACGTGTTTATAGCTTTGAGCGGTTGGGGGAACGCCCTGAACCTGTAGAGCTGGGGGTGGTTCCTGTAGCCCCGGGTGG
>JAPWTS010000079.1 GCA_028275925.1 Thermofilales archaeon | reverse complement strand
CGCGTGCAGTTGGCAGGACGACTGGGTCTCCCTGAAAGCCAGCATGGGCGACATTGACGCCAGCTTCGAGGGCGCGTTCCAGTGCGACTTCGCGAAGATGTCGTGGCGCGAGAGAGCGTGGCTCGGCTTGGACTCCTTCCTCATCGAGCTCAACCTGACGGCCGACGCGGACTCCAGCTTCGCGGGGATGGCCTGGGACTTCGACCTGCCGATCTCCCTGTTCGCGGGCAAGCACGTTACGCTCCTCCTCTCCAACGGCACCCAGGTTTCGGTGAAGCTGAGGGAGGAGCACATACCGGGCACCTGGGTGATCAACGGCAGCGCGTACCCCAACGGCGTCGGCTGGGTGATCCCCTACGACGGCGATAGAGGTTTGGTGGTGGCGGTGCTCGGGGACACGTGGCCCAACGGGTTGAGCGTGCACGCCGAGGACAACAGGCAGTGGGGCGGCAACACGTACTCGCTGAGGAGCTGGCTCTTCTTCAACTTCCAGATGCCGAAGGGGGTGATCGTCAGGCTGCTGGTCTACGTGCACCCCTACTCGAGCCGGGGCGAGCTGGAGGTCGGGCTTTCGCGGGTGCGCGAGGCGGTGAGGATGCTGCAGGGCGGCGAGAGCAGCGACGCCGTCAAGAGCTTCCTGGTATCCGCGATGAACCTGGAGGAGGCGGCCGCGGCGAGGAAAGCCCGCGGCCCACCGCTCATGCTCGTCGTCTACGCCGCCATCGCCGTAGTCGCGGTGGCCGTCATAGCGTTCGCCCTACTGAAGCGCAGGAGATCGTAGGGGAAAATAAAAATCGATTCGTTTTTATTTCATAAGGATTTTCAGTTCCCAGCCCTCCTTCGCTTCGCGCAGTTTCACGGCGGGCTTCCCCTCGACCCGCGTTACGCCCTCCCGTTCCTCCTCCGGCGACGCCAGCGGCTTCAGCTCCGAGCTGTCTTTGAGCGCTTTAACCACGCTGCCGGCGCCGTGGAGCACTACGATCACGAACTCCCTGCCCGGCTCGTAGCCCCCCTCCCTGGGGCTCTTCCTCAACGTCAGCTCGCCATCCCGCTCGGAAACTTGGAACTTCGTGAGGGCGTAAACCCCTTTCGTGTAGTCGAGCGTCTCGCCGTCGTCCTCGTACAGCGCGAAGGAGCCGTCGCCCGGGTAAACGTGGAGGTAGAGCGGGTCGGGCTTGCGCTCGCCAACGTAGCTCATCGGGGGCCACATCGGCACCACTGCGCCGCCTCTCACGAAGAGCGGGACCCTGTCCAGCGGCGCCTCCGCGCGGACGCGCGCAGAACCCTCGCGAGCCTCGTCGCTCCAGAAGTCGTACCACCTGCCCCGGGGCAGGTACACCTCGCGGCTGCGAGCGCCCTCCTTCAGCACGGGCGCGACGAGGAGGAAGGGACCGAGCATGAACTCGTCGTCGATCGCGTAGGTCTCCTCGTCGTCGGGGAACTCGAAGAGGAGGGGCCTCATCACCGGGTACCCCTTAGCGTAGTGCTCGTAGAACAGCGAGTAGATGTAGGGGAGCAGCCTGTAGCGCAGCTCCAGCACCCTCCTCACCGCCTCCCTCGCAAAGCCCCCGTGGAACCAGGGCTCGTGGTCGTAGCTCCCCATGCACTGGTGGTTGCGGCAGAGCGGCGTGAACGCGGCGACCTGGTACCAGCGGACGAGCAGCTCGGCCGTGGGCCTGCCGAAGAAGCCCCCCACGTCGGCTCCGACGAAGGGCACGCCGCTGAGACCCAGGCTCAGCAGCATCGGGATCTGGAGCCACAGGTGCTCCCAGTCCGAGGTGTTGTCGCCCGTCCACTTCGCCGCGTACCTCTGCGAGCCCGCGAAGCCCGCTCTCGTGAGGATGAAAGGCCTCCTGTTCGGCCTGAGCTTGAGCAACCCCTCGTACGTCGCCTGCGCCTCGAGGAGGGCGTAGACGTTGTGGACCTTCGCGTGCGGCCCGCCGGCGTGGACCGCGTCCTCGTCCACCGTCTTCGTGGGCACGTCGAAGACCGAGGGCTCGTTCATGTCCAGCCAGATCCCCTCGACGCCCTCGTCGACCAGCGCCTTCAGCTGCCTGCCCCACCACTCCCTCACCTCCGGCTTCGTGAAGTCGGGGAAGGCGCAGAGGCCGGGCCAGACCCTGCCCACGTAGAGGTCGCCGTTGGGCTTCTTGACGAAGTAGTCGCCGAGCACGCCCTCCCGGAACGCCGGGTAGAGCGGGTCCAGCTTGATGCCGACGTCCACGATCGCGACGAGCCTGAAGCCCATCGACCTCAGCTTCTCCGCCATGCCCCTGGGGTCGGGGAACCGCTTCCTGTCCCACGTGAAGAGCCGGTAGCCGTCCATGTAGTGGATGTCCAGGTAGATGGCGTCGCAGGGCAGCCCCTCCCTCCTGTACCGCTCAGCCACCTCCAGCACGCGCTCCTGCGGGTAGTAGCTGTAGCGGGACTGCTGGTGGCCGAGCGACCAGAGCGGGGGGAGGGGCGTGCGCCCGGTCAGCTCGGTGTAGCCCTCGACGACCTCCTTGACCGAGGGCCCGTAGATCACGTAGAAGTCGAGCTGCCCGCCCTCCGCCTCGAAGCTGTACCACTCCTCGGAGCTGTGGCCCAAGTCGAACACCGACCTGAAGGGGTTGTCGAAGAAGACGCCGTACGCCAGCCCCCTCCTCAGCACGATGAGGAAGGGCACGCTCATGTACAGGGGGTCGGTCCCCAGCCTGTAGCCGAACGCGTCCGTGTTCCACATCGTGACGCGGGCGCGGCGCCGGTCCAGCGGCAGCGCCTTCTCGCCCAACCCGTAGAAGCGGTCGTCGAGCTCGAGCTTCATCCAGCACTTAACCTTGTGCCCCTCCCACCTCGAAGGCGCCCAGCCCATCCCCAGCGGGTGGTTCGCGCACACGTAACGGCCCTCCGCGTCGTAGAAGGCCAGGCGGCACGGCGTCTTCGACACGACGACCCTCAGCGCGGCCGTCCGGACCTCCACGGCGTCCCCGCGGTCCTCCACCTCGACCCGCGCCTCTCCCCTGCGCGCGACCGCGTAGGACTCCTCGCGGAAGACCCCGTCGGGGGCGAGCGTAACCCTCACGATCTTCGGCGCGACCGCGGCGACCCTCAGCTTGGGCCCCCCGCAGTCGAAGACCACCCAGCTGGCCCCAACCTCGTAGCTCGCGACATCCCCCAAGAAGCTGAAGCCGGCTTCCGCCACGCTCCCGGGGAGCGCGCACCAGCTAATATAGCTGCTTCCCCGCGGGCGGCACGCTTATATCGCGGCGCTAGGGGCGAAGCCCCATGCGAGGGGGGCTCCTCGTCCTCGGCGGTAGCCAGGGCGAGCACGTAGCCGCCCAGCTGGCTGCGCTCCTGGGGGCGGAGCTGGGCGAGGTCGAGGTCTCCCGCTTCCCCGACGGCGAAACGTACGTGCGGGTGCTGGCGGAAGTGGAGGGCAAGCGGGTCGTTTACGTGAACTCGCTCCAGAGGGGGCCCAACGAGGCCCTCGTGGAAACCCTGCTCACGCTGGACGCGCTCAAGGACCTCGGCGCCAGGGAGGTTCACGCCGTGGTGCCGTACATGGCCTACGCGCGGCAG
This sequence comes from Thermofilales archaeon, assembly GCA_028275925.1. GTDB lineage: Archaea > Thermoproteota > Thermoprotei > Thermofilales > Thermofilaceae > JANXEW01. The sequence goes on along the minus strand of JAPWTS010000079.1, from coordinate 4,034 downwards.
GACGAGCGCTTCAAGCCGGGTGAGGCGGTGAGCGTGGCGACGGTGGCGAAGCTCTTCAGGGCGCTCGGCTTGAGCTCGATCTACACGGTGGACATGCACCTACACAGGATCAGGGACCCCTCCGCCCTCTTCGGGGCGAGCTTCAGGAACCTGACGGGCGTGAGGGAGCTGGCGAAGCACGTCAAGCGCCACCACCCGGAGGTGCTGGGGAAGGCCGTTGTCGTGGGGCCGGACGAGGAGGCGGAGCAGTGGGCTAGGGTGATGGCGGAGGAGCTGGGGACCGAGTACGCGGTCCTGGAGAAGAAGAGGCTGTCGGCCACCGAGGTCAGGATTGAGGCGCACGGGGCGAACGTGAAGGGGAAGGTCGCGGTGATCGTGGACGACATCATCAGCACGGGCGGCACGATAATCGAGGCGGTGAGGGCCCTCAGGCAGCTCGGCTGCGAGGCTGCGCTCGTGGCGTGCGTGCACCCCGTGCTGGTGGGCAACGCTTACGCGAAGCTGCTCAAGCTGCAGCTCCTCGACCTCGTGGGGACCGACACCGTGCTGAGCCCCATCAGCAGGGTCCCCATCGCCCCGGCGATCGCCGAAGCCCTTCGGGGGGATCTCGGGCTCGATTAAACTTTTGGTAGCGCAAAGCTTTTAGCTTCTTTTACGAGCTTTTGAACGTGGGCGCGCGACTGAAGCTGGTGCCCGTGCTTCTAGCGTTGCTGTCCGCTACAGCCTGCGCGCTCCCCGTCGCGGTGAAGAACGCGGCTGACGTCCCGCTGGAGGGCTACGCGGTCTTCTTCACGGTGGAGAGGGAACGGCTGGCGGCGGAGGGGATCGACCCGGCTTCGATGTGCGCGGTCGACCCGGCGGGCAGCTACCTCCCCCTCTGGGTTGTGCCGGAGACGCTCGATAAGAAGAGCGTCGCGGTCTACGTGAAGATCCCCTACCTCGCCGCCGGCGACCAGATCGCGATCACGCTGACGCCCGGGCCCTGCAAGCACGACCCGAAGGCGGTCTTCACCTTCTTCGACGACTTCAAAACCCTCGACACGAGGTTCTGGGCCCCCTTCGCCTCCCCGCAGGTCTACAACGTCACCATAGAGGCGCGGAAAGGCCTGCTGATACAGGGGACGTACATGGCGCCCGGCCAGTACGTGCAAGTGGTCTCCCAGCCGTTCACGCCGCCGCTCGCCGTTGAAGCCCTGGTCACCCCGATGACCGCTTACGACCACGACGCGTGCCTCGACCTCCGCGAGTACGGGACCGAGAGCGCCCACCCAGCCGACGCCAGAGGCGCCTACATCCACGCGTGGGGCTGGGGCGTCTCCGGCACAACGGAGGGCACGTACGGGAGGTTCACCTGGTACAGGCTCGCCGGCCCGCCGGGCAGCACGACGTACTACTGGGATGTGACCACGTGGGACGAGGGCGGCGGCTCGCCCATCTGGAACGCGAACGACACGTTCCTCTTCAGGATCGGCGCAGCCGCGGAGGGCGTCCGGTACGAGGTTTGGCAGCTTACCGGGGACGGCTTGAGCAAGATCCTGGGCCACTACGTGAAGCTGGGGATCACGAACGAGACGGTGATCGCGCTGGGGCAGGAGTGCGGCGGAGCCTACAACTTCACCCAGAAGGCGCTGTTCCACTGGGTCCTCGTGAGGCCGTTCGTGTGGCCGGAGCCGAAGGTCGCCGTGGGGGCGGAGAGGATCGAGGAAAGCCCCTTCGCTCCCATACTGGAGTTCTTGAGCAAGCCCGCGAACCTGATACTAATCAGCTGGGGCGCGGTCGCCGCGGTCCTCGCGCTCGTCTTGGTAACGAGGATGAGGAGGAGAGGCGGTTAGCGCTTGCCCAGCTTCTCCAGCGGCTCAACCATGCCGTAGCGGGGCTCGGGCCCGCGCGGGGCGGCGGCCCAGCGCACCGCGTTCTCGATCACCTTGCGCACGTAGGGGTTGTAGTAGGTGGGGTACGTCTCGTGGCCGGGCCTGAAGTAGAAGATCCTGCCCCTACCCCTGTAGAAGCAGCAGCCGCTCCTGAACACCTCACCCCCCTCGAACCAGCTGATGAACACGAGCTCGTCGGGCGGCGGGATGTCGAAGTACTCCCCGTACATCTCCTCGTGCTCCAGCTCGAAGTGTTCGGGCAAGCCCTCGGCGATCGGGTGCCAGGGGGCCACCACCCAGATCCTCTCGCGCTCTCCGGCCTCCCTCCACTTCAAGCTGCAGCTCGTCCCCATCAGCCTCCTGAACGGCTTCGAGTAGTGGGCTGAGTGGAGCACGATGAGCCCCATCCCCTCGAGCACCCTGCGGCACACCCTCTCCACGACGTGGTCGCTGACCTTGTCGTGGGCGACGTGGCCCCACCAGATCAGCACGTCCGTGTCCTTGAGTACGCTCTCGCTCAACCCGTGCTCCGGCTCGTCCAGCGTCGCCGTCCTCACAACCATGTCCGGCTGCTTCCTCAGGTGCTCGGCGATGGCCTCGTGGATCCCGCGAGGGTACACGCGCGCGACGGCCTCCTCAGTCCGCTCCTGCACGAACTCCCCCCAAACCAGCACGCGTACCTGCCGCACGGGAGGGGCGCGCGCCTCCCCGCTAAAACGGTTTCGCGGCGCGCTAGCTTAATATACCCCAGCGGCGCGGCCCCCCGCGCAGGATGGGAGGGATGGAGGGGGGCGATCGCAGCGGGGGCGTAGTCGGCAAGCACGTGTACGGTAACCTGTACGACGTCGACCTCTCGGTGGCGGGCGACGAGGAGAGGCTGAAGAGGCTCGTAGCCGAGGCGGCCGAGCTCGGGAACATGAGGATCTGGGACCTCAGGTCGTGGAAGTTCGGGGGCGAGAAGGGGGGAGTCTCCGTGATCGCCCTCGTCGTGGAGAGCCACATCGCCGTCCACACGTGGGTCGAGTACCGCTACGCGACCGTGGACGTCTACACGTGCGGCGAGCGCAGCGACCCCTTCAAGGCCTTCGAGCACATCGTCAAAGCCCTCAAGCCGAAGTTCTACACGTTCAACTACGCGGACAGGAGCAGCCTGCCCCGCCTCGAGCGGGTGCCGGCTTAGCGCGAAACCTCGACCTCCGGCGGGTAGAGCCAGTCGAGGTACCTGCCCGCGACGCCCGCCTCGCGGGCCCAGCCCCTGTGGACGAACAGCCTGTACCTGAACACGACCGCTTTCTCGAGCTTCATCTCCCCTCCGCCGGCCCCGGTGAAGTGGGAGAGCCCGAACACGTTGGCGGTCATCAGCCCGTAGTCCCTCGCGTGCCAGTAGGTTGGGAAGCGGGGGTTGGAGGGGTGGTCGAAGACCGCGACGCCGTAAACGCGGCCGCCGAGGGGGCCGCTGTAGTCGCACCACTCCGCCCTCCTCCCCCAAACCTCGCGCTCGTTGACCCCGCCCCAGCTGTTCTCGAGCCTGCCGCCGCTGAGGACCGTCATCGAGGGGGCGACGCGGAGCGACACGATGCCGGCCTCCTTCGTGTCCCCCAGCACCACCTCGACCTCGGGCTCCAGCGAGACCTCGTAGTCGATCAGCCACTCGCCGGAGGGCACGTTCCAGAACCTGATCCTCCTCCGCTCGCGCAGCAGGCGGGCGCCCTCCGCCTCCCACGAGTTCTCCGCCTCGATCTCCGCGTAAGCGGGGCCCGCGGCGAGGCGCGCGAAGCGGACGTGCCGGATCCTGCCGCCCCCCGCCCAGAAGTCCACCCCGTTAACGTCGCCGTGCGCTGTCCAGAGCGAGTGGTGGTGGGGGTGGTCGCGGGGCGAGTCCTCGGTGACGCTGTGGCCTTCGGGCGTGTTGAGCGGGTAGACGTAGGGCATCCTGGCGCCCGAGTACCTGTAGCTGGCCACGAGGAGCCGGCCCCGGTAAACCCTCACCTCGCTCCCCGCATCCTCGAGCCTCATCGCCTGCCCGCCCGGCCCCTCCGCCAGCTTCAGCTCCCTGACCTCGCCGGCCCTCAAGAGGGGGAGGACGAACGAGAGGGTGCCCCCGCTCGCCTGGGCCGGGTAGGCGAAACCGGCCTCGTCCACCAGCGCGTACCCGCCGTCGGG
>JAPWTS010000078.1 GCA_028275925.1 Thermofilales archaeon | reverse complement strand
GCAGCCGCGATCGCCAGCAGGGGCGCCACGTACACGAGGTTGTACAGCGCGAGCAGCAGGTAGCGCATCTCCGGCTGGGGCAGCCTGGAGAGCAGGGCGGCTGACACGAGCAGGGGGCCTCCCCCGCACGGGGTGAGCAGGAGGGCGCAGAGCGCGCCCACGGCGGCGGCTCCGAGCCAGGCGGGGAGCTTGGCGGGCGCGGTCTCGGCGGCGCCCATCAGCCTCCTCATGACCGCGCCGGGGACGAGCGACTTGAACTTGCCCCGCGCGTTGGCGGCCGCGAGGTAGAGGCCGAACGCCAGCCCGAGCGCCGCGAAAGCCTTCATGAACAGCGGCGGCAGGACCGAGGCGGCGGCCACGAGCCCCGCCCCCAGCGCGTAGTAGCACGCGTAGACGGCCGCGACGAACGCGAGCGAGGAGGCGAGCTGGCCCCGCTTGCCGCTCAGCGCCGCCACCACGAGGAGCGTGGTCGCGAAGACGATGAACGTGCACGGCTTGACGCTGTCGCTGACCGCCAGCGCGAGCAGCAGGGGCAGCACCTCGCCGACCGATAGGGGCCGCTGGGCCAGCGCCGGCGAAGCCCCGGCCAGCCTCGCTTCGACGATGCGCTGCGCCTCCCCCACCGCGCTCTCGTCCGCGACGCGCTTGACGGCGCCCTCCGCGCTCATCACCAGCACCCCGCCCTCGGCACCGGCTTTCGCGGCGAGGTCCAGCAGCTCGCGCGCGCTGTGGACGCCCACCGCCGCCGCCACGAGCCTGCCTCCGCTGCAGATCAGCGTGAGCGGCACGACGGGCTCGCCGCCCCCGAGCAGCTCGTAGAGCCTGAAGAGCTCCGGGGCCGTCGAAGCGTTCACCTCGACGTAGACGACCGCGTACCCCTCCGACTTCAGCGCCTCCAGCTCCGCCTTCTGCCTGGCGCAGGCCGGGCACAGCTCCTGCCCGTACATGACGAACGCCAGCTGGGGGGCCGCGCAAGCGGCGGACAGGAGCGCCAGCAGGAGCAGGAGCGCGAGCGCCCTCACGGGGATCCGCCTCTCGCGTACCAGCGGGCGTAGAGGTCCCACCTCGCCAGCTCGAGGCCCCTCACCGCCTCCCTCGCCTCCCTCACCTCGGACGGGTCGAGCTCGGCGGTCAGCGCCCTCTCCCCCTCCCCGAGGTCGACCAGCGCGTGGCCCCACGGGTTGACGACGACGCTGTGCCCTATAAAGCAGTCGCCGGCCTGGTCCGCCGCCACCAGGTAGGCCAGGTTCTCGTGGGCGCGGGCCGAGGTCAACCCTTTCCACTGCTCGACCTTGTAGGGGCCCCTGTACCAGGCGGAGGGGACGAGGAAGAGGTCCGCACCGGCCCGCGCCATCGCCCTGAAGAGCTCGGGGAAGCGCAGGTCGAAGCACACCGCCAACCCCACCGTGAAGTTCTCTAGCCTCGCCACCGCGAGCTCGGAGCCGGGCTTGAAGACGCTCGACTCCCTGTAGCCGAAGGCGTCGAAGAGGTGAATTTTCCTGTAGACGGCCAGAACCCTACCCCTGTCCGCGAGCACGGCGGCGTTGCTCACGTCCTCCCCCTCCCTCAGGTAGACGGTGAAGGCGGCCGCGAAGCCGCGCTCCCGCGTCTTGTCGAGCAGGGAGGACGCGAACTCCCCGTCGAGGGGCTCGGCGAGCGAGCGCGCGTACTCCGCGTCTACCCCCTTCGGCCCCACGCCCATGAGGTACTCGGGGAACACGTTCAGGTCCGCGTCCGACGAGTCGAGGAGCCGCAGGACTCTATCCAGGTTGGCGCGCTTGTCGGGCCCCACTGCAATCTGGAAAACCCTCACCCTCACGCGCCCGCTTTCGCGGCGCCCCCTTTTATCCTTGATAGCGCCGCCCGGGAGGCCTCGTAGAGCGCGCCGGCAGCCATCGCCGAGTAGAAAAGGATGTCGAGGAGGGGGTAGGCGAGCGAGCGCGCCCCTCTCCCCCTCGCGAGGTACGCGGCCGCCAGCGCAGCGTAGGCTGCGGGCAGGAGGGCGAGCGGCTGCCAGAGGCCGAGGAGCGCGAGGGGCGGCAGCAGCGCGTAGTAGCACCAGAGCGCGAGCGCCCCCCAGAGCCCGTAGCGGGCGAGCGGGGCTCTCGGGTGCCTCCTGTAGAAGAGGTAGTGGCCCCTCCCGTAGCTGAACCCCCTCTTCAGCATCCTGCGCAGGCTGCTCGTGTGGAAGTGCTCCACCCTGATCTCGGGCGCCGCGTAGACCTTGAAGCCGCTCGCGCAGAGCCTCCACAGCAGCTCCACCTCGTCGTAGCCCCCCTTCAGCCCCTCGTCGAAGGGGTTCCGCAGGAGCACATCCCTCCTGCACGCGAGGTTGTTCCCGTTCGGGACGCGGACCTTGTGGAAGTTGCGGGCGCCGATCTCGACGACGACGCGGTAGACGGGCATCATCGGCCAAAGCGCCTCGTTGTAGTAGTCGGCCACGATCTTCCCTGCCTGCTCCCTCGCCGTCAGCACCGAGCCGCCGACAGCCGCGGCGTCGGGGTGTGTGGAGAAGAACTCGGCGACGCGCTGGAGCCAGTCGGGGCTGGCGCGGCAGTCGCCGTCCGTGAACGCGACCACCTCCCCCCTCGCCTCCCTCACGCCCGCGTTCCTCGCGACGTTCAAGCCGACGGGCGGGACCCTCACCACCCTCGCGAAGCCGTAGCGGGAGGCGATCTCCGGCGTCCGGTCCCTCGAGCTGTCGACCACCACCACCTCGAAGCTCCTGTAGGATTGGCGGGCGAGCGACTCCATCAGCTCAGCGATCGTGCTCTCGTTGTCCTTCGTCGGCACCACCACGGTGATGAAGGGGCCCCCGCCGCCCACGCGCCGGGCGGGGCGCGCGCTCTTATAACTGTGATCGAGCTCCGCGAGCTTTAAGGCGGGGGAGGCGCTCTCGGCAAGTGGCCGCGCGGAGCCTGCTCGACTTGGACGTTAAAGCGCTGCTGAAGAGGCTGGAGGAGGTTTCGAGGGTGAAGCTCCCCGAGAGCGTCATCGAGGTTTCGCTGGTGAGGGGGGTTCTGCACGTGAGGTTCTCCTACCCGAAGGGGGCGGAGATAGAGGTCGAGCCGCTCGACACGAAGGCGCCGGCGCTCCTGTTCAGGGACAGCGAGACGGGCGAGGTGACGGCGCTCGATGTCGTGGACGTGGACGCGCTGCTGGAGGAGCTGGGCCTCGCGTAGCGCCGCCGGCGAGCGGCTTTTATAGCGCCGCCCGCCCCAGGCCACGGTGATGAGGGTTTCTGGTTCGGAGCCCGTGAAGAGAGCTTGATTGGCTGACCCCCTCCTCGATCTCGCGTCAGGTAAAGGAATTCGCTTCACCGCTCGGTCTGGGGAGTACTCATCATCCGCGCTCTCCGCGCGGGGGGCGGCGGTATAAGCCCCTTTCGCGCCCAGCGCGCTGCTACCTTGTTTTCACAACGTAGAGCAGCAGGGCTAGGCTTGCCGCCTGCGTGGCGATGACGTAGAGGCTTCCCAGCCAGAGGGGTGCGTTCAGGTCTACCATCAACCCGTACAGGTAGCCTGCCGCCATCGCGCCGAGGCCTAGGGCGCCGCCGAAAAACCCGTAGGCAGTGGCCCTAACGCTGGGGTCTGTCAGATCCCCTACGGCCGCGCGGTAGACCGACTCTTGCGAACCCAGGACGAGGCCGAACAGCAGCGCTGAAATCACGATTGGGGCGAAGCCCCTCTGCAGCGCAAAGAAGGGTATCAGGATGGAGAGCGAGAACGGGAGGAAGAGCACGTTTAGCTTGAACCTGTCGTAGAGGAGCCCGAGCGCGAGCGCGGCAACCGCGTCCACCAGCTGCACGGCTGCGTAGAGCGCCGGCGGGAACCAGGCGCCCAGCGCGTTGACCTCGGGGGTCTCGGTGAGGATGTACAGTATGAGCGATACCGGGAAGAGGCCTAAAGCGTTGACGCCGGCAGCAGCTATGTACGCTTTAGCGCGCTTGCTCAAACTCCTCGGCTCCGAGCTCTCCCGCTTTCCGAGGCTGGCGATCCCCGCGGGGAGCTTCACTCTAGTCTTGGTGTAGACTAGCGCCGCCATGAGGAGAGCGTAGGGGATGGCTGAAAGGAAGAACGCGTCCCTGTAGTTCCTGAAGAGAGCTATGGAGGCGGCGAAGAACAGCGGGCCCAGCGTCGCGCCCACCTGATCCATGAGCTCGTGGATCCCGAAAGCCTTCCCGCCGCCAACGCTCTCGGCCGCAAAGGAGATCATCGTGTCCCTAGAGGGCGTCCTGATCCCTTTACCGAACCTCTCCAGCAACCACACCGCCGCAGCGAGCGCCCAGCCCAAACCCAAGATCTCGCTCAGAGGGATCAGCGGGATCGCGAGGATGAGCCCGTACCCTAGGAATATCAGAGCCCAGTAGCCCCTCGTCTTATCCGCGAGGTACCCGCCCAGGAACCTCGAAAAGTACACGAGCAGGTCTCCGACACCAGTAATGGCGCCGACCACGGCCGCGCTCGCCCCGAGGTACCTGAAGTACTCGGGTATCGTGCCGCGAGAACCCTCGTAGACCACGTCGCCGAGAAGGCTCACAACCCCCAGCAGGAGGATGACCCTGTAAGCTTCCCTTTTATCCATCATTCCGAGCCGCCGCCTCCGGCGAACAAGGTGTAAATGCCTTGCGATCCCCAGGAAAGCTCGGCAGAGACAAGCCCCTTTTAGAAACGTTTTTACAGGGTTTGCAATGGAGCGCGCGGGAGGATGCCTCAGGATAGAAGGAGGCTCGTCGTCAGGTTGCCGGGGGAAGTCTACGATCTCGTTGCCGGCTACGCGGCGGGTAAGGGGATCAGCCTTGAGGAAGCGGTCGCGGAGCTGTTGAGGAAGGGTTACGAGTACTCGGATCTGGAGAAGAAGTACGATAAGAGCGTTCACGATCGAGAGGTTTGGGACAGGAGGTACTATTTCCTCAAGGTTGAGTCGGCTTACTTGTACTACAAGCTCAGGTCGAGCGAGCTCTACGAGGACGCGAAGGCGCTCGCGATGACGCTGTCCAGCGTGGTGAGCGCGCTGGAGCACATGGCGCAGAGGTGCGGCTTCAGCGATGGGAACATGGCCGAGTACCTGAGCAGGCTGCGCTCCACGACAAGGCACTACATGGACAAGTACGTGCTCGCCTCGCGAAGGGAAGAGGACGCCCCCGAGGTTAGCGACGCGGAGGTACTGCGCTCCATCGAGGAGACGCTGGAGAAGTATAAGAGGCTCCTGCTGCGAAGCAGCGCGGGCGGTTGAAGAGTGCTCTCGAGGAAGCCTAGCGCCGGCGGCAGGGACATCCTCTACGTTGCTCTCGCTGAAGCGATAGGTGAGGGCGGGTGCCCTGTGTGCAGGTGCGTGGAGAAAGCGGAGCGCAACTTCCTGTGGACGCTGCTCTACGAGCACGCTAACGACCCCCACGTGAGGGGGAAGATCATCGAGGGGAACGGCTTCTGCGGCTACCACTTCCGGAGGCTTATTGAGATCGCGGGGGGCGACCCGCTTATCGGGGGGCTAGCTCCCGCCCTCATCGTGGAGAACCTGCTGCTCAAGTACGTCGAAAGCGCGGAGGCGGACGCCCGATTGGAAACCTCGTGCTACGCGTGCTCGGAGCTCGCGAAGATCGAAGAATCGTACGTCTCCTCCTTCGCCTCGAGGCTCGCCACCACCGACCTGCTGTATCTCTACGAGAGCAACCCCAAATCCCTCCTCTGCTACAGGCACTACCTCGAAGTACGCTCCCGGGCTCCGAGGGAGGCGGCGCGCAGGTTGAAGGAGGTTCAGCTCGAGAAGATGAAGAGGTTGCTGGGCGAGCTCCGATCCTACATCGCGAAGCACGACTACAGGTTCACCGGCACCATCACGGAGAGCGAGGCGAGCTCGTGGGTGAAGGCCGTCGAGGCGATGAAGGGCTCCGGCTGGGCCTCCTATCGCTTCAGCTGCGCGGAGAGCGCTAAGCGCGCGGCGCGGAAACCCTCGCGCCCCCGTTGACGGCGGGAGCTTCGAGATCCCCTAGCGGCTCCGATCCAGCAGGTCCGCGGTCTTCGCTGTTCTCACGTAGCGGGAAGCCTTCTTGAGCAGCTTCTCGTCGTCGGAGACCAGGGTTAAGCGGTTCTTAACCGCGATGTAGAGGTAGGCGGCGTCGTAGACCGTCAGCTCCTCCCTCAGCGCGAGCTCGAGTACCTCCACCTCAAACCCTCTGACGCTCTCGGTTGGGATGACGCTGAAAACCCCTTTCAGGACCTCCGCGAAGCTCTTGGCGGTTTCGGGGTCCACGCGGCGCAGCCTGCACTCCTTCCAGACGGCGTTGAGGGCTTCGTACGCGGCTAGGTCGAGGGTAACCCCCTCGCTCAGGGGCTTGAGCGAGCCCCGCTTGACCAAGTTCGCGATAGCGCTAGCGTCGAATAGGTACACCCTCACCTGCCCTCCCTGTACTCGCGGATGAGGGCGGCGATCTCCTCGTCGCTCACGTGGGCGAGCTTCGCGCTGAGCTCCCTCGCCCGCTCCTCGAGCTCGCTCAGCACGCGCTTCCTCACCTCCTCCTCGAGGGCCCTCCTGACGATGGGTCCCGGCTTGATACCGTACTTATCCATCAGCTCCTTCAAGCGCTTGGGGATTTTGGCCGAAACCGTCACGTAGCCCATGCTAGGGTAGACTGCTATGTAAACCTATATAAGGTTTACCTACGCGTAAACCCTGAGCCGCGCGGCGGCTACGCCCGCTGCGAGCCCGCTCTGCTGCTGTAGTTGGCTCTCGAGTAGAAGTCGTCGAGGACCCGCTCGTACAGCTCGTCCCTCCGGATCCTCTCGAGCAGCTCGGCCACTCTCTGCACCCAGGCCTCGAAGACTCTGCGCCCCTTCTCCGGCGCCGCGGCCCTCGGGTCGCCGATGTAGCCTTCCACCGCGTAACAGACCCAGTCGGCCATCGTCTGCGCGCCCTCCACCACGCGCTCGGGCCCCAGCCTCGCGGGCCCCTTTACGCGCTCCAGCCTGCAGAGGTGGGGGAGCAGGTGGAGGGCGAGGCTCGTCTCGATCTCGCACGCGTGGCCCAGCGGCCGCGTCTCCGCCACCTCCTCGATCACCTTCTCGAGCCCCTCCATCGGCTCGACCGCGACGTAGAGGAGGTAGCGCTTCCCCTTCTCCTGCATCTCCCTCACGAAGAGGGAGAGGGGCCTCCGGTTGCCCCCGTGCCCGTTGAGGATGAGGATCCGCTTGAACCCGTTCCTGTAAACCTCGTCGCACACCTCCTCGAGCAGCTTGAGGAAAGTGGAGCCGCTCAGCGAGATCGCGCCCGGGAAGTGCCGGTTCTCGGGCACGTACGCGTAGAAGAGGGGCGGGAGCACGACGGCGGGCGGCGAGCGCTTCGCAGCCTCCACGGCGACCCTGTGGACGACGAGCGCGTCCAACCCCAAGGGCAAGTGGGGCCCGTGGACCTCCAGCGAGCCCACGGGCAGCACCACCACCGTCCTCTCCCGGTCGGCGGCCGCCAAGTCCGGGTAAGCCAGCTCAGCCCACTCCACGCTCACGCGCAACCCCCGCGACCCCCGCTAAAAAGGCTCGCGGAAAGCGGCGCCCGACGCGCGAACAGCGCATCACCGCCCGCAGCCCCTATTTCCCCGGTTGCTGCCCGGAGCAAACAGCAGAGAAGTTACGCATAGAAATGGTTTACGGTCTCTTTCAATTCTTTCCCAGTTGCAACT
>JAPWTS010000136.1 GCA_028275925.1 Thermofilales archaeon | reverse complement strand
TCCAGCTTGCACGCGAAGGGGGTTCGCGAGCGCAGGGAGAGGCGGAGCTCCAGCTCGGGCACCGCGACCTCGAGAGCCGAGTAGCGCTGCAGCGCGAAGCGCTCGGCGCGGGGCAGCCGGGCGAGCGTAGCCCTCGACACGACGCCGGTGCACCTCCTCCCCCGCAACCCCGGCCTCGCCGCCTCGAACACGTCGACCTCGCAATCCATGTTGAGCGCGGCGAGGAGGCCGGCCACCCCGGCGCCGACGACCGCAACCCTACACACGGGTAAGGCTGGGCGGCGCGAGATAAAAAGCGCGCGCAGCAGGAAGGTATTGGAGCGACTGGTTTTTATCCGTACCACAAGAAAAGAGCGTATGGTCAGCTTGAAGTCCCTGCTCGGCAAAGAGGTCATCACGTACGATGGAGTTTACGTCGGCGAGGTTGTCGATGTGGAAATTTCGGAGGATTGGCGCGTTGCTAAGCTGATCGTGCGGCTGGAGAGGGATGCTGCGAAAGCTCTAGGCTCTCGCCTAGCCCTGAGGCCGCGGGGGGCCGTCGACGTTTCGAAGGTGAAGGGGCTGGGCGATTACGTGACGCTGAGCGTGAGCTTCAGCGAGCTGAAGGAGGCGGCCGAGCTCCTGTAGCGCGCTAGCGGGCGTGCAAGTGCCTCCGCCACTCGCCGGGCTCGTGGAGGTGGTAGAAGGCTCTCTCCACGACCTCGGAGAGCGCGGGGTGGATGTGCATCCCGTTGTATATCGGCTCCGCGCTCCCCTCGTGCGTGTACATGAGCGTGACCACCTCCTGGATCAGTATCGAAGCCTCCGGGCCCACGATGTGGGCGCCCAGGATCCGGAAGGTCTCCCTGTCCAAGATCACCTTGGCGAAGTAGCCTTCAGCCATCATCGCTTCGCCCTTCGCCGTGCCGCCGTAGTCGGCGTAGCCGACCAAGATGTCGTAGCCCTTCTCCAGCGCCTCCCGCTCCTTCAAGCCGACGCTGGCAACCTCGGGCTCGGTGAACACGGCGTGGGGGACGGCGTGGTAGTCCGCCTTAACGTTCTGGCCGAGGAACGCGTTCCTGTAGACGATGATGCTGTCGTAGTTCGCCTTGTGCTTGAACATCAGCTTCCCCGTCGCGTCGCCCAGCGCCCAGATGCCCTCCTTCGTCGTCCTCAAGTACTCGTCAACGACCACCCACCCCTTCTCGTCCGTCTTGACCCCCGTCTTCTCCACCCTCGTGATGTCCGCGTTCGAGGCCCTCCCCGAGGCTACCAGCACCGCGTCCGCCTCGAACTCCACGTTGTCGCCGGTCAGCTTGTTCTCGGCCACGACGACTTTGACGTCGCCCTTCCGCCTGAACTCGACCACCTCGTGGTTGGTGCGGATGTCCATGTAGCGGGAGAGGTCCCGCTGGAGGAGCTCCGACACCTCCGGCTCCTCCTCGGGCAGCACGCGGTCCCTCCTCTGGAGCACCGTGACCTGGCTGCCCATCATGGCGAGGAAGAAGCCCAGCTCCAAGCCGACGAAGCCGCCGCCCACGACGACCGTCCTCCCCGGCAGCGCGCGCAGGTCGCGGAAGAAGTTGTCGTTGGTGTAGTAGTCGATCTCGTCGATGCCGGGGACCTTCGGGACGGCCGGTCTCGAGCCCAAGCCGAGGATGATGGTGTCGCCCTCGATCTCCCTACCCCCCACGTCGATCGTGTAGTCGCCCACGAAGACGCCCGTGGTCTGGTAGAGGTCGATGCGGGGGTGGCGCTTGAGCGACTCCTCGATCTCCCTGCTCTCTCTGTAGATCCTGCTCCACACGCGCTCCATCACCCCCGCGAAGTCAACGGACTCGATCCTCGCCTCGATGCCGAGCTTGCGCGCTTCCCGGATCCTCCTCACGTTCTTCGCCACCTCGAGCAGCATCTTCGAGGGGATGCAGCCGCGCGTCAGGCAGATGCCGCCCACCATGCTGTTCTCGATGACCGCGATCCTCCCCCGGTACCCCCTCTCGAGCAGCGCCGACACTATGTTCATCGCCGAGCCGGTCCCGAACACGACCAAGTCGTAGTGCTTAACCACGGGGCGGCCCCCGGCCCACCCTCTTATCAAAGTTTCCTCGAACGGAAGAGCGCTGCTGGTATGACGGCGGGTTTTTAAACCTGAGGCTTCAGAACCATTGTGCTCGAGCGGGTGCAAGCCTCCGTGAGGGCGAGCTTGGCCGGGGTGAAGCACGTCGTGGTCGTCCTCAGCGGCAAGGGGGGCGTCGGGAAATCGCTGGTCTCGGCCTCGCTAGCGGTGGGTTTGAGCCTCCTCGGCAAGAGGGCGGCGGTGCTGGACGCCGACATCCACGGCTCCAGCATACCCTGGATGCTGGGGTTGGAGGAAGCACGGGTCGCGGTCAGGGGGGATAAGCTCGTACCCCCCGAGGTGCGCGGGGTGGCCGTGATGTCTCTCGAGCTGCTGGCGGAGGACAGGGGGGCGCCGCTCGTGTGGAGGGGTCCGCTCAAGGCGAAGGCGATCATCGACATGCTGACCGCGACGGAGTGGGGCGAGCGCGACTACCTGGTGGTGGACCTGCCCCCGGGCACCGGCGACGAGCCCCTCACGATCGCTCAAGCGCTGGGCGCTAAGGGGGGTTACGCGATCCTCGTGGTCGCGCCCGGCCTGCTGGTGAAGCACGTGGTGGCTAAAGCCGAGCGCTTCGCGAGGGAGCTGAACCTGAAGCTCTTGGGGGTCGTCGCGAACATGGCGTACTTCAGGTGCCCCGCTTGCGGCGCAGTCCACAGGCCGCTGGGGAGGCTCGAGGTCGGCGAAAGCCGAGTCCTCGCCGAGATCCCGCTCGACCCGGAGCTCGCCGATGCAATCGATAGGGGCGAGCTGGCCGGGTACGTAGCCTCATCCACCAGCGAAGCGGCCCGAGCCCTGAGGGGGCTGGCCGCCACCGTCGCCGGCGCGGTCGAAGCCGGCTAGCTTAGTGCGATCGAGCACCGCGACGATGCAGTCGGGCGGCACGC